>NZ_JBGOOU010000001.1:0-410536 GCF_041439815.1 Vibrio sp. 1F279
AATAAATGATAATTTTCAGGTGCTCAACTGCGCATCTTCAAGTTAACTGGGTATAAATCTAACCCTATTTACTTGAGTTTTCCATTGCTGGGTTTATTTTTAAAGTATTAATTTTGTTGATGTTAGTTATCTAGAAGGGAGCCCCATGTCAGAAGCCAAAGGGAATAAGCAAGAAGCCAATGAAGAAGTTGGCCAGCAAGAAAATGGAAAAGACAAAGTAAGAAAGGTCACAAACTACCTATTGTTGTTTGTTGCATTCATGTTGCTCTTCAGTGTCATTTCAGACCGCATCATCCCTATAACTGATAATGCTCGTGTAAAAGGTTATATCGTTCCAATCAAGCCTGAGGTGTCGGGTAAAGTGCTCGATATACTGGTTCAACCAAACCAACTGGTTAATCAAGGTGACAAGTTAGCCATTTTAGATGAGTCTGATTACAAAATTGCAGTACAACAAGCCGAGCAAAATTTAGAGATTGCAGGCCAAAATGTCGGTGCTCAAACCGCGAGTATTGCTTCAGCGCAAGCGAAACTCACTTCAGCGATTGTTGAAAGACAAAACACCAAACTACAAGCCAAGCGTGTTTTAGAGATGGCAGACAAAGGTGTGGTTTCTAAATCAGATGCAGATAAAGCGCGAGCAGCATTAGCGACCTCTCGAGCAGCTGTTGTGAATGCAGAGGCTGATCTTGAAGGTGCGAAGCAACAAATGGGTAAAGAGGGACAAGAAAACAGTCAAGTGAAAGCGGCGTTGCTGGCACTTGAACAAGCTCAATTGAACCTAGAGCGCACCGTGATAACCGCGCCGACACAAGGTGGTGTTTCTAACTTTAGCCTGTCTGAAGGGTTTTATGCATCGGCAGGGCAAGCAATCATGACCTTTGTTTCAACCGAAGATATTTGGATTGAAGCTTATTATCGAGAGAACAGCCTAGGTAATGTAACGGTCGGTGATGAAGTTGAAGTGGCGTTAGACTTCGCACCGGGCAAAGTGGTAAAAGGGCGCGTAAGTAGCATCGATTGGGGTGTTGATTGGGGGCAAAATGATCAAGCAGGTAAGCTTGCGCAAGCTAGCCAACAAACGGGTTGGTTGCGCCAAACACAGATGCTTCCTATCACCATTGAATTTGATAATGAAGAAGTGACAGGCATGCTCCGAGTGGGTGGCCAAGCGGATGTGATTGTTTATAGCGGCGATAACTTTGTGTTCAACGCGATAGGCAAAGTATGGATTCGTCTGATTAGCGTATTGTCTTATGTCCGATAAGCCGATTCCTGACCAACAAACACAGCAACGTATCCTGCGATTTACTGTCGGGGTCACGTTGGCTGTTTTCTTGGCGGCGTGGATAAACTGGCCACTTGCGTTTGTGGCGCCAGTGTTCACTGCTAAGTTCTTAATTGATAAATCAAACCTCCATAAGGAAACGGTCTACGAATTGCTCTTGGCCGTTGTGGTGACGATGGGGTTAGGTTTATTGCTGTCGCGAGGAATTACCCATTACCCAATTCCATTGCTGATTTTGGTGGGGTTAATGATGCTGTGGGGTTACTACTTGTTTGTCGACCCAAAATGGAACCTGTTCGCCACCATACTGTTGATTGCGGTCTTGATGTTGCCATTCATGGCGATTGATAACCCTGGCGTTTCAGTCATGCTGGCCTCTGGCTTAGCGACCTCTGGTGTGGTTTCAGTCATGCTTTTTGCGTTAGTGCATGTGTTTTTCCCTGAGCCTAAATCGGAGTTCTCTGGCTTTGCGTCGGTACCTTTCAATAAGACAGAGCGCTGGTATGCGGCTTTCCGTGCGATGATTATCTCTTATCCCGTTGTGTGCTTTTTCTTTATTTTTCAGATATCTGAAGCATTGTTAACTATGATGTTTATTGCGTTGTTATCGTTAATGATCACTTCAGAAAAATCAGTCAAATTAAGTGCATTTCTGGTGATCAGCAATGGCATTGGTGGCTTGCTTGCGATAGCGGCTTTTTCAATCCTTTCGATTGTTCCGAATATTATCTTCTACTCTTTATTCATAGGCTTGGTCGCTATTGTGATTGCTAAGAAGATCTACACGGTTCCCGAAAAAGCACCGATTTTCGCCACTGCATTTAGTACCTTGCTAGTACTTGTCGGTAGCACATTGATGAGCTCCGGCGATATCGATAGCAACACTTTTATTCGCATATTCCAATTATTGCTAATTGGCATATATATGATTTTGGCCTCTTTATTCCTAGAAACTCGGAATTGGAAGTTTCTACAAAATCAGCATTAATTTTGTCTAACAAGGACGTCTCATGAAGTTAACCGACGATTTTTCAAAACAGGCGATAGACGCTGCCATCAAAATTGCAGCGATTGCTATGCTCGTCTACTGGTGTTTTGCGATTTTACGCCCATTCATTCTATTGGTTATTTGGGGGGCGATCATTGCGACTGCGCTCTATCCAGTTGCTGTCGCGATTTCAAATAAGACGGGAATGTCGAAAGGAAAAGCCAGCGCATTACTGAGCTTTATCGGAGTACTGTTACTGCTCATTCCTTTAGTTGCGCTCTCTTCCGGTATTTACACCAGTGCTTCGGACCTAATGACAGGGCTACAGGACGGAACCCTGTCTCTGCCGAAACCCAAAGAGTCTTTACAAGATATTCCATTCATTGGGGAGAAGGTATATTCAACCTTGGTAGCTGCCTCCAATAATATTGAAGGTACGTTCATAAAGTATGCTGACGAACTGAAACAGTTTGCGACTAAAGCTGCTTCTGTTTTAGGCTCTCTCGGCGGTGGGTTTATTCAGTTTATTATTTCTACCATCATTGCTGGCGCATTTATGAGTAACGCCGATAAGTGCCAAACGGGGGTCACTCACTTAGTGGCTCGCCTAACCGATGGTAAAGGTGAAGAGTTGGTACAGTTATCTAAATCAACGGTACGTAGTGTCGTGCAGGGTGTGATAGGTGTTGCTGTGATTCAATCCATTATGTCAGCAATTGGTTTAGTGATTGCAGGCGTTCCTGCGGCTGCGTTTTGGGCATTAGCTGTTCTGCTCATTGCAATTATTCAACTTCCGCCGATTCTTGCTTTATTGCCTGCAATTATTTACATGTTCAGTGTTGAATCGACGCTAGCGGCGAGCCTGTTCTTAGTGTGGTGTATTTTGGTCAGTGGCAGTGACGCTATTTTGAAACCGATGCTATTGAGCCGCGGCTCTCATATCCCAATGTTGGTTATTCTACTGGGTGCGTTGGGCGGAATGGCGATGTCAGGAATCGTTGGTCTGTTTGTTGGTGCTGTGATACTGAGTTTAAGCTATGAGCTGATGATGGCATGGCTTGGACTTGAAGAGAAAAACCAAGAAGAAACTGAGAAAAAACCAGCAGAGGCAGAGGAAAAATAGATGAAGCCAGTCTCTAAAGACGACAACTTCTACTTCTTATTCTATGCACTGTTGGTGTTGTTTTTTGGTTGCGCGGTGATGCAGCAGTTTTATCCGCAAGGTCAAAAGACCATTCTGTTTTTGATCATTATTACTTTGGCTGTTTCGATAGTGGGAATACATAAAGAGCGAGCCTTGTATCGCTCTTGGTATGGTCTGCTATTGATAACCGCTACGGTGTCGGGGGTATTCTCGTTTTTGGAGGACTATAACCTTTCGATAGTGACGTTAACGGCATTGGCGGTGTTTCTGTTCTCACATATTTATTCCGCTCTCAAACAGGTAATGAAAGCAAAGACGGTGACGCCCAATCACATTATTGGTTCTATCTGTATTTACTTGTTGTTAGGGTTCGCTTGGTCGACTATCTACTTGTTGATTTTAGAAATCTTCCCTAATGCATTTAACGGGTTAGAAGAGCAAATCTGGCTGACCAACTTGTTCAATGCGATGTACTTTAGCTTTATCACCTTGACCACGGTTGGCTATGGCGACATATCACCGGCTTTGCCTATTGCTCAATTCTTTGTGTTCATGGAGTCCATTATCGGCAGTTTCTATTTAGCCATCATGGTCGCGAGCTTGGTGAGCATTCGACTTGCACAGTCTCAGTCCCAATAGATCATTTACAAATAATAGAACACATACAAAGAAGCCCAGCAGTAGCCGGGCTTCTTTTTTGCTTTACGCGTTTCAAAGTCAAACGAAGCTTTCAGGTTGAACTCCCTATGAGCTACGAATCTTAAGCTTCAGAGCTTTGAATCTTCTCTAATTCAGCGATGGTCGTTTGCGATACAAGCTGACCATCCATGTAATAGGTAACGTTTTGACCGTTTTTGATGCCCGTTAGAGTCGCGGTTTCACCAGACGTATAGACGATGTCCATTTGAATCGTGTTTTCGTCGATCTTAATCATCTCACCTGTCTCAATGGCACGATTGTTTGAAATCGGTCCTACAGGCGCTTCTTTCAAGCTTGGGTCTAGCTCATCGTTCACTTTGAAGTGGGTATCTGTTTTTGTATCAAATACGTGCGGTGCGCCGCTGATAGGGTTTTTCCCTGTCCAGAATTCAAGCGAGTTGAATACCACATAGTCTGCTGCGGTAGTAATACCGTATACAGGCGCCAATAAGAAGTTTACACCTGCACGAGCATAGCGGTTATCGACAACTTCAACGTTAAATTTCATCACTTTCCCTGTTACGGCGTTGCTGCCGATACAACCAGTTAGCGCAGAAGCCAAAACCGTTAGTCCTACAATTTTAAGTGCAATCTTTTTCATTTTAGTACCTGTATAAGTTAGAAGTCTGTTTTGTTGGAACAGGTGTAGTATGGGTTTTAATCGATGACCAGTTTTACCATTTAACGCCATATGGATTAATAAGTAGCCAAAAGATAACGTATTGAGAGAATTTAAGTACGCACCTAGATATAACCTATCAAGTTACCGAAAAAACGAGGTTATATAGTGGTATGATCGCGGGCTCAGCACCATAAGTGATAAAGAATAGGAAACAGAATGACTCACCTTACAGAGCAGCAAGAAGCTGCAATGGCGACGTTTAAGGAAAACTTACACCTTCCAAACGGTGGTTTTCATAAACTGATTATCGAGCTAAGTAAGGAATATCAGCTGCCTTTTCAAAAGGTGCGTGCGGTTTTAAAGAAAGCTCAAAAAGGTGTTGAACGACAGATACGAGAAGACTTTAACAGTGTTGATGGCACAGTACTGAGCCAAGAGAATTGGGTGAACATTATTAAGTCGAAGCTTGTTGAGTTAGCGGAAGAAAACCAAACGGTGATGGATAAGCTGCAACAAAACCTGAAGTATCAAAAAGTGTTGTCGGCAACCGAAGGTTCAATCGCAAGTGAAGACGAACGTGACGAGTTGATTGAAGAGTTGATTCAAGCTTATGAGAAAGAGGTGTTCAAACCTTTACTGGCGATGCTGCATACAACAAAGCTGTATTGGAAGTTAATGCTGGTGGATGAGACATGTAAGATGAATGAGGAGAATCGTGAGAAATTCAGCGATTACCCTCAACACATGCAAGCTGCAGAACACTTATATACTCTTGATCAAAAGTTAAGGTCGATGCCGTTAACTTATTAGTCCATGAATGCAATGATAATGACTCATTGGTGATTCAGAGTTTGATATAAGTTGGTTTCAATAGAAGCACGATAACCTAGCTAGCGTTAGCCGCGTGTGAAATGCAAAAAGGACTAGGTTTCTGATCTGTTTTACTTCTACTCTATTTTGTTCTGCTAGAGCGAATTGAGGGTGACATCTTTTACATCTTTGGGACTAGATGGTGTTTCTTTTGTAGCCTATGGGAAATGCTATAGGAGTGTGAAATGTCCTAGGGTGTTTCCGTTGCCTGAAACGATAGTTCCGATGCTTTCTCGTTCATTAAATTCAAAGTCGATGAGATAACTGTGATGTTGTAGCTTGGGCAATATGTGGCGGTGGAGTATATCGCTATTGAGCTGTCGAATCTCGGTGACCCATGAAATCTCTTCTTTGTGTAAGTCTATTTTAATCTTGAGCATTTATTACCTTTTAGTTTATTGACTGTTTTTTCGCGTGATAGTTGGTACCAATGGGTTTGTCGTGTTGTTCTGCGTGACATAACTGTGCCTTGTGTTTATTACATTTGTATTTAAGTGATCGATCTATTCTGACTTCGCTGATAAAAGAGCGAATGACGAGAGATCGGTAGTAGGATCGAATTTAAAAGCTATTGAATGACTATCTGGGTGAAAGCTGACGCAGAGATGGTGTAACGAGGGAATCGAGAACTGTCTATGTGGAACTTGGACTTACTTTAGCATTAACAGCTCTATAGATTAGAGCCAGGTGGCGAACTATACGCCTAGTTTTTTAAATTACAACCCTATTTCTAATTAAATTTAAAAATATTTTTGAATGATTTGCCGTCGCTTATTGATAGTTAAATGAACGAAGGACAGGGGATTGACCAAGGTATCTGACTGAGGCTCTGTTTTGCACCGCTTCGTATTCTTTGTCATTGGTGGTTTTAATTGAGGTATTAATTTAGTGGTGGTTAAGCGTCTGTTATACTTGGTATTTACATTGTAAATTACAATTTGTGACTCTGAGGTTTAGCGTTGTAATTAGGAGGTTTAGCGTTGTAATTACAGGGTTTTCGGACATTTTCCCCCATCAGGTTTTTTCTTCAGATTGATGATCATTTTCCTCTTCGCGCTTTTTGCTATTTTTGATTCCTAATATATCTCCCGACTACGCAAAACATGAATACTCACTTTTACATTTCTGAATAATAAAGTTGTTGTGTCGCTAATTTAACGCAAATATAATTGATAATAGTTCTCACTTGCGTTACAGGTTTGTTGTCAAAGCAATGACAGACTTTAAATTATCGTTATTTAGCCGTTGTGTACGCCCCATGCTCATCTATGAGTAATGTGACTTTTATTGTCATGAGTGGTGGTTTGTATCCTTGGCAAAGGAGACACATGAAGAAAACAATCAATTCAGTTCGTCAGTTATTGGGTGGGCTTGCTATCGCTCTTGCATCATCATTGATAATGACCGCTCAAGCGGAAACAATCACTATTGAACACGTAAAGGGCACGGTGCAGTTTACCGAAGTACCACAGCGCGTTGTAGTACTTGGCTTTGGTAGCTTAGATGTGCTTGATCAGATTGGTATACAGCCAGTTGGCGCGCCTCACAGCCTAATGCCTGACTATCTAGCTTCGTACAAAGATACGACGGCAAATACGGGCTCATTGAGTGAACCTGATTTTGAAGCTATCTACATGCTGAAGCCTGACATCATCATTGCCGAAAACCGTATGCTTAAGGTTTACGATCAACTAGCAAAAATAGCTCCGACCATCATGTTCTCTATTGAAGGTGACAAATACTGGGCTGATGCTCAGCAAAACTGGCGCGCGCTAGGCAAGCTCTTCGGTAAGCAAGCTAAAGTAGAAGCGCTCATTAAAGAGACTCAAGCGTCTATCACGGCGGTTAACGACAAAGTCGCGTCTGACGAAACGTCAGCAATGATGCTAATGAACAACGGCAACAACATTGCGATGTTCAATAAGGGCAGTCGCTTCTCAATCATCTTTGATGACTTTGGCTTTGTGGAGTCAAAGAGTGCGACAGTGGCTCCGATTAAAGGGAATCACGGCAATCTAATCTCGTTTGAATATATTGCTGACGCAAAACCTGAAGTGCTTTACGTGCTTGACCGCGAAAAAGCGATCGGTAAGTCAGAAGGGCGCGCACAACAGCTGTTTGACAACCCACTGGTTGCAGCAACACCTGCAGCGCAGCAAGGCAACATCGTTTACCTTGATTCAAGTGCTTGGTATCTGGTAGGTGGCGGCGTAACAGCGATTCACAGAATGTTGGGTGACATTGAACGTACGATTCAATAGTTACTAGTCATCAGATTCTCGGGCTTATAAGAGTGTTCTTATAAGCCCTTTTTCACTTTTTTATACGGTCTCCCCGATCCTACCTTTAGTATTACTTCTATGTTAAAACCCATTGCAGCTGCTGTATTTCTTGTTGTGTTATGCGTTGCGTCATTAATGATTGGAGTCGCTGAGATCAGTTTTAGCGATTTTTTCAATGGCAACCAACACGCCAACTCTATTTATGTTGTTAGTCGGATCCCTCGACTGTTCGCGATTGTGCTTGCCGGTGCTGGCTTGAGTGTTGCTGGCTTGATAATGCAACAGATTGTTCAGAATAAGTTTGCTGCACCTTCTACGATGGGCACGATTGATTGCGCCATGTTGGGGTACATCGTCGGTATTCTGGTGCTGGGTAATGCCGCTCAATGGAGCTACTTAGGCTTTATCTTTGCGTTTGCGGTGTTAGGCACCATGCTATTGGTCCGCTTTCTACAACACTTGAAGTTCAAGAATGCGGTGTTGGTACCTTTGATTGGCATCATGTATGGCAACGTTATTTCCTCTCTAACAACCTTTATCGCTTACAAATACGATTTAGTACAAACCATGTCAGCTTGGACGATGGCGAACTTTGCGAGTGTATTGCAAGGCAGCTATGAAATCCTTTACCTCGCGGTTCCTGCATCTGTGTTGGCTTATTACTTTGCGAGTCAGTTCAGTGCGGCAAGTATTGGTGAAAGCTTCGCAAAAAACATTGGCCTCAATTATCAGAAGATCGTCTTCATTGGTGTGGCATTGGTTGCTATCTGCGCCTCTTCTGTAGTGATGATCGTCGGTGTTATCCCATTCCTTGGCCTTATCGTGCCGAATATCGTGTCGCTGATGATGGGCGATAACATGAAGAAGATTCTGCCTTGGACAGCCTATTGGGGCGTGATCTTGGTATTGGTTTGTGACTTGTTAGCTCGAATCGTCATCTTCCCTTATGAGATACCAATCTCGATGGTAATCAGCATCTTTGGTGGCTTGATTTTTATCTACCTAATCATGAGAGACAAGTCGAATGCGTGATTCAGTAAAAATTGCGATTCTGGCTATCGCGTCTTTGGGGATGGCGGCAGTATTTGTGGGGCAAGGACTTACGTGGGATAACTACGAGTTCTTCTTATCTTTGCGACTACCAAAACTGCTGTCGATTGTGTTGGCGGCGGTGGCGATCTCTGCATCGTCATTGGTGTTCCAAACCATCACTAATAATCGAATTCTAACCCCATCCATCTTGGGCTTTGACAGTCTGTATATGCTGGTTCAAACGGTGCTTCTGTTTGTGTTTGGCAGTACCAGTTTCTGGGTGATTGATTCAATCGCAAACTTTTCATTGTCTGTGACTGTGATGATCTTGTTCTCGTTTGCGCTGTTCCATTTTTACTTCAAGAGCAAGCGAAACAACGTATTTACACTGTTGTTGATTGGTATTGTGTGCGGCAGCGTATTCTCAAGCTTGGCTAACTTCCTTGCGATGTTGATTGACCCGAACGAGTTTGCCGTGCTGCAAAATGTGATGTTCGCGAGCTTCAATAACGTGAAAGGTGAACTGGTTTACCTCAGCCTTATTCCACTGGGTTTGAGCTTGCTTGGCCTGTGGTTGTTGGCTCCCAAGCTTGATGTGCTTTGGCTTGGTGTTGATAACGCGACAAGCTTGGGCGTTAACACCAAGCGATTGACTCAGATTACCTTAGTGATTGTGTCAGTGATGGTCGCAGTATCGACGGCTTTGGTTGGCCCTGTGCTGTTCTTTGGTTTAATCACCGTGAGCTTAGCTCGTCAGATATTCAAATCTTATCAACATCGTGTGCTTATCATCGCGAGCAGTTTGTTAGCGGTCGTTCTATTGGTTTCAGGCCAATGGTTCATTGAAAAAGTAATGGCGTTTGAAACCACTGTGAGCGTGATCATTAACTTGGTCGGCGGTTTGTATTTTATGTTCTTGTTGTTACGCACCAGAATTCAGTAAAGGTAATAAGTAGTGATTAAATTAACAGGTTTGAGTAAGAAGTATGGCAAGACACTTGTGGTGGATGATGCCAGTGCCATGTTCCCTAAAGGGGAAGTGACTTCTATCATTGGCCCAAATGGTGCGGGTAAAAGTACTCTGCTTTCTATGGCGAGTCGCTTAACCGAAAGTGATGCGGGCGAGGTCGTTATTGGCGATAAATTACTGGCTGAATGGGATACCAAAGAGCTTGCGAAGCACCTTGCTGTGTTAAGACAATCAAACAACATCAATATGCGATTTACGATTCGTGAGTTGGTCTGTTTTGGGCGTTTCCCACATTCTCAAGGTCGCTTGAAAGACGAAGATCATAAGATCGTCGATACGGCACTAGAGCACCTTGGCATTACCGATATCCAAAACAGATACCTTGATGAATTGAGTGGTGGTCAGCGTCAAATGGCGTTTATCGCGATGGTTGTGGCGCAAGATACGGATTATGTGTTCTTGGATGAGCCACTAAACAACCTAGATATTAAACACTCGGTTGAAATCATGCAGACGCTACGTCGCCTAGCGCATGAATTTAATAAGGCGGTGGTTATTGTGATTCACGACATCAACTTTGCTTCTTGTTACTCAGATAACATTGTCGCGATGAAGAGGGGCCAAGTAGTTAAGTCGGGCAAGGTCTCTGAAGTGGTTGAAAAGTCAGTGATGGAGTCGATCTACGAGATCCCATTTGAGATTCGTGAGTTCGATGGTGTTCGAATCTGTATGTATTATTCAGGTCGTTAGGTTATTGGTTCGCTAGGCTATTTGATTCTCTAATGACTTAAGTGAAAAGAGCTCCCAAGTGAGGAGCTCTTTTTGTTTTTGCCAGTTTGTATTTTGTTAATAAAAGGTCTGGATTCAAAAGTAATCTGTATAATTTCCTTTGTATTATAATGACTTAATCGACGTAACATTGACTGCTCATACTTCGACAAACATTGGTTTGATGTCACTCGAAGATCTACTCTTCATTTTCAATAAACAATTGCTATTTTTTCTGATTAACCTCTAAAAATCGTTCTACACTATATTTATAACTGTTTGATTTTTATACGAGGTATCAATGAGTCGTAAACCCATAGTGTTAGTCGTAGATGACACCCCAAGCAATTTGGATGTGTTGACTGCAATACTTAAAGATACCTATCAAGTCAAAGTAGCAATTAACGGTACCATTGGCATCAAGATAGCCAAGATGGTGCCTCAGCCAGACCTCATTCTCCTCGATATCATGATGCCTGATATTGACGGTTATGAAGTTTGCAGACAGCTCAAAGAACAGCCCAACACCGCGCATATCCCCATTATCTTCGTTACTGCCAAAATTGGACCTGAAGCCGAAGTAAAAGGGCTCTCCTTGGGGGCTGTAGATTACCTAACCAAACCGATAACCCCTGCTATTGCACTCCAGCGTGTGAAAACGCATATCGCACTTTATGACCAACAACGCGCGTTGTTTAGTCAGGTAAAAGAGAAAACTCAAGAGATCAATCTCGGTAAGCTAGAAACACTGAACATACTGGGTAGAGCTGCTGAATTTAAAGACAATGAAACAGGCATGCACGTTAAGCGTATGAGTCACTACTGTGAAGTGCTAGCTAAAGCCTTGGGAATGACTGACGAAGATGCCGAGACGTTGCGTGATGCAGCACCAATGCATGATATTGGCAAGATTGGCATTCCCGATAGTGTGCTGCTAAAGCCTGGTAAGTTGGATGCCGGTGAGTGGAATACCATGCAGAAACACGTCGAGTACGGTGTTGAAATTCTTGGTAGGCAGAGTGATTCCAAACTGATGCGTATGGCGATTCAGGTGGCGCAATATCATCATGAGAAATGGGATGGCAGCGGTTACCCAAACCAGATCGCGGGTGAAGAAATTCCTTTGGTAGGAAGAATCGCTGCGGTGGCTGATGTGTTTGATGCCCTGACAGCAGAGCGTCCTTATAAGAAGGCTTGGAGTGTCGATGAGGCACTGAGCTTGTTTGAAGAACAGAAAGGCAAACATTTTGATCCAACTATCGTTGATCTGTTCTTTCTTAAGTTGCCCGAGATTCTTGCGATTAAAGAGAAGTTTAGCGATGAGTGATGGCTTGATGTTGTCACTAAATCGTTTTGTATTATCTCTTATCATTGGCTTATTGGTTTGGTCACTAGTCATTCGCAGTGTAAACGCGGCTGAAGTGACCGATGCTAAGTTAAACCAGTGGTTGGAAAACCAACCGACCATCACATTTATTGCGCTTTCCGACCATTACCCGTACTCATTCATCGATGACGACGGGCTGGTTTCTGGGATCATCAAAGATTGGACATTGGATCTTGAACAGCGTTTTGGTGTCCATGTTCGGTTTATCACAGTTAACTCGCGCGTCGAGGCCAAAGCGGCGTTAGTCGATGGGCGAGGCGACGTGTTCCCATTCCAACAGTTCGACCCAAGTGAAGGTGGACGTTTTCTTGCAAGTGATCCCTATATTCCTTATCAGGTGGCTGTGATAGTCCCTATCGACAAAAAACTCGATGGAAATCTAGATCAAAATAATAAACGCCGCATTGCGATGGTAAATGAAAACATAGACTTGGAGCGTGCAGGAGTGAGGTTGAGCTCTATCGAAAGAGTCGATTTTGAGAATGTTATTGATGCGGTGCGTGCGTTAGGGTCTGGTGATGTTGAAGGCATGGTCGGTGAACCTATCACCACTATGGATCTTGCGAAAAAGATTGGCGTTCATGATCTAGCGGTCAACTATGTTTTGGAGCATTGGAAAAAGTTAGAAGCGTCGATGGTGATTCGAAATGACGAACCAGAGCTACTGACGCTAATCAACAAACAAATTGAAACTTTTGACGTTGCAAATAAGAACCAGATTTTATCAAAGTGGCTAGATACCTCTCCTTATCGAGTGCCACTAAAAGGCGTATTTGGCTTTGGTAACCCTCCGTATATGTATCCAGACAGCACCGCGGTCGGGCTAGAACACGACATTATTCAACGTGCCCTTAATGATATGGGGTATAAGCTGGGTGACGTTGTCACTCTCCCTCCTAGTGCCGCTAGAAAGGCCATCGACAACAATAATTCTATTGCCTTTGTTTCTGGCGTTCAGTTTGATGATCCTAATGCTCATTTCCTAAGTGATAAAGTTCTTAATGTTGAGTTTGTTCCTGTTTCACTGACTCGCCGCAAGCTCAAACTTGAGTCTCAGAACGACCTATCACTAGGGGCGTTATTGTTCGACGAGACCTCACCAATTAAAAAGTCTGTTGAAGTACTGAAGGGTAAGTTAGACATTGGTCGTGTCGAAGATTACGAAGGTCTTGAATCGGCATTCTCACAATTGAGGGCTCAAAATGTTGACCTGTTAATGGTTGAACGAAGAGTTCTGGAGTGGTTTATCACCAATACTCGTTTTATTGAAATGGCAGAGCTAACGTTACATGACGAGTATAAAGTTGAGTATCCGATCTATGTTGACTTTAAGAGTGAGGAAATCAGAGACAGCTTCAATGCCGCGATTAACAACCTTAAACAGGCCGATGACGGTTTAAGCCAAATTATCGAGATGCAGGTTCAGAATGATCTAAGCCAAGTGCTTAAAAAGGCGAATATCATAGCGCAAATATCCGCGTATTTTATCGTCAATGACCGCTTTGAAGAGTTAACCGAAGTTTTTGAAATTTTCGATACGGACAGTTCATTTCAGGTGATCACTGCACAGGCGGATAATAGTAATCGTCCAATCAAATCTTGGTACATCGGTAACCTAGTTGATGAATATGGAGAGAAGAAAAACACCTCTCACTTTTCATCAGTCACCAAGGTCGCAAATTATCGAACCAAAGGAGGGAGCACCAATTCTGGTTCGATGACTTTCTACTTTGATGTTCAGTCGTTAGAGCGGAACCATGTTTATTTTCCATCAGTCGAACAATTTAGTTCATTCGGAGATGCGGCGAAACGCTATATTGCGGATGTTTATCAAGCGAGTAATTTGACAGGAGAGATCTTAAATCTAAGCCAAAAAGAGAGGAAGTGGATCAAAGACAATCCGGATGTTCGGATAGGTATCGATCCAAATTCGTTGCCTTATGAGGCGGTATCCAATACCGGTGAATACATCGGTATGATTGACGATTACCTAACGCTCATTGAGCAGAAAACAGGGTTAAGTATCAACCATGTAGACGTTGCAAGTTGGTCTGAGACCCGAAGCTTGGTTGATCATCATGAAGTAGAACTGGTCTCCGCAGCACAAGAGAACCGTTCGTTAGGAGACAACGTCAAAGCAGTCAAGAGCCTGTTTTCAAGCCGTTTAGCTATTGCATCGAGACGAGACATAAGTAGCTTGGTGCTTGAGGAAGCTGAAGGATGGAAAATCGGTATCTTGAAGAACGCAGCAAATACCGATGCGATTGTCGGGAAATACCCGAATATTGAATGGGTGAAAGTAGAATCCACTGAAGATGGGCTTAACCGACTGGATGATGAAACCCTAGATGGCATGATCGATACTGTCGAAGTCCTAAACTACCTCATTGATTCATTTGGTCATCGTGAGGTCGGAATTATCGGACGACTTGATTTTTTCCTTTCTCCAACCTTACACGTCATTAAGTCTGAACCTTTGCTTTATTCCATTGTGAATAAGGCGATTGAGAGCATTTCTGCTGAAGAACGTCAAAAGATATCGGCGAAGTGGGCAGCGCCAAAAGCGATAGAAAGAGTTGACTATGAATTGGTTTATACCATTTCAGGTTTTGCTTTGGTGATCGTTTTACTTATCGTTTTCTGGAATCGAAAACTCTCGAAACAAATAAGCATTGCCAATGATGCAACAGAGGCGCTTAAGAAGGCTCAGGAGCAGCTCTACAATATGCTTAACAGCTCTCCTATCGCCGCGAGTGTTGTGTTTGAAGAGAAAGTTCGTTATGCCAACGATACTGCGAAACGGCTGTTTGGGGTTGAAGGTCTCGATCTTGATTCTATCGATGTAGCTTCTATTCATGACTCTTTATCCGTTCGGGATGATGTACATAAGGAGCTAATGCTCAATGGCAAGGTAGTAAACCGGGAGTTGGTGCTTAGAAAATCTGATGGAACCCGTTTCGTTGCGCTCGTCAGCTATTATTTGTTTGAGCTAGATGGCGAGATAGCCACGCTATTTTGGGCATTCGATATTTCAGAAATGAAGCGCCTTAATGAGCAATTAGAAGAAGAGAAACAGAGGGCCGATTTGGCGAGCCAAGCTAAATCGGAATTCTTAGCCAATATGAGCCATGAAATTAGAACGCCAATGAACGCTATTATTGGTTTGTCTTATCTGGCGATTGGCGAAATATCTAATCCGGTCGCTCGAAATTACATCGAGAAAGTGCACCGTTCGGGGCATTCACTGTTAAGCATCATTAATGACATCCTCGACTTCTCTAAGATAGAGGCGGGACAGCTTGTCATTGATAGCATCCCATTTGATCCCGTGACGACATTCCAAGATGTCATTGAGTTGATGGAACCCAAAGCGAATGAGAAGCAACTTGACTTGTCTATGTCGATAGATCCAGAGTTAAACACTCCGTTGATTGGTGACCCATTAAGGCTGTTCCAAGTAATACTTAACCTTGTTGGTAATGCGATTAAGTTTACGGAAACTGGTGGTGTCTCGCTAACTGTAGCCCTTGTTGAATCAGATGATAACAGTCTGACTATGAAGGTGATGGTGGCCGATACTGGCATAGGAATTTCTGATGAGAATCTACACAAGCTCTTTGAAGCATTTAGCCAAGCTGATAGTACAACCACGCGTCGATTCGGTGGCACAGGGTTAGGACTCAATATTAGCCAGAAATTGATTCGTGCAATGGGTGGCCAAATTAGTGTTGAGAGTGTTTTCGGGCAAGGCAGCGAGTTTTCGTTTGTTCTAACATTGCCAAGATCAAGCGTTGAAGAATTGGCAGAGTTTAAAGCCCAAGAGCTGCAACTGGATTACCAGATAGAGTTCAAAGGTCAAAGGGTATTGCTCGTTGAAGATAATGAGTTAAATCAAGATTTAGCTTTGGCATTCTTCACCCGATCTAATTTGAATGCCGACTTGGCAGAGAATGGAAAAGAGGCTCTGGAATTGGCTCAAAGCAATGAATATGAGATGATCTTTATGGACCTGCAAATGCCGATTATGGATGGTTTCGAAGCTACACGTTTGATTCGTGAGTTTGATAAAGATGTACCAATTATTGCGATGTCGGCCAATGTGTTTGCTGATGCGAAACAGCGAGCGCGAGAGGCTGGAGTCACGGACTTCTTGGATAAGCCCATTATCATCGATAAAGCCACCGCTTTGATTACGAAATACATCGTGCCGGAGGTTTTGGTTGAGGGTAAAGCGTCATCAGAGTCGCCTTTAGTTAGGATGCAAAATAGCAGCTCTAACAGTCCGACATTAAGCTCTGATACTCTGATGGTTCTCCCTGTTTTCTCATTGCCAAGGTTCGGTCAGCTGACTCATCATGATGTGAAGCTGCAAGACAAGATGCTTGGTAGATTCTGCCAAGGGGCGCCTGACATTATGTCGGATACCTTCGACAACCTAGTGCAAGATGAATGGGTGACGTTAGAGCGGAACCTACATACGTTAAAAAGCATGGCGGCTTCTATTGGCGGGTTGCAATTGGCTGAACAACTCGGTGGTCTTGAAAGCAAAGCGCATAACAAGGCGTGTGATGAGCAGGATCTTAAACAAGCTGAGCTTGGGTTAATCGAATTGATCAAAACGGTAGAGAGCAGCTTTGATGGCTCTGGTGCTCAAGGTGTTGAAACGGCATGTACTCAAGAAACTGAGGTGAGAAGCGCTGATGCATCGAATTCGCCTAATATCACTCAAGAGCAGCGTGCTAAGTTGTATTCGCTGTTGGATGCTTATGACAACGACGCAACTCAATATGTGACTGATTTACTGGCACAGTATCCACATTCTGCGGTTCTCAAAGATGTTCGAAGTGCGTTAGATCATTACGACTTTGAACGAGCCAAAGAGGGGCTCAGCGCTTCTGAGTAGCTGTCTTTTATTAATATCACTTCAACATTAAAGCCTTTAGCTCTTACAGCGAAATAACGAACTAGCTAAAGGCTTTAAATCTATCTATACCGAACTAACCACTCACGTTCTGTTTGATCAGTTCAACAACCGTATCGTATCGGTGCGGCAGTTTTCGGTTTCGTTTTTGAACCAAATACAGCGTTTCCTCAACTTCTACCTTTGGCGGCACAACGTGTAGCTTGTCTCTATCTGAGAAGTGTTCAACCGCGCCAGCCGGTAACACGGTAAAACCTAACCCTTTTGATACGGGTAGCAAGATCTGGTGAAGCTGATTGATGTAGCCAGATCTTGGTATCTCATTAACGTTAATGTTCGCGAGATCCTTGTCTCCACACAGGTCGAAATACAAAGACAGGTAGTGAGCGGAATCTGGGTGTGCAATTAGACCAATGTCATGAAGTACTTGTGGCGTTATCTCTAAATCAGCAAGGCTGTGATGGACAATAAGACACAGTGCTTCTTTGCCGATGACTTGGCTTTGGTAGTAACTGTCGTTCGGGGAATGCCTAACAATGCCGATATCGGTAGTGCCTTCGATTAGGTCGTTCAATATCTTTTTGTTCGGTGCCGCTTCTAGGTTGATGCTCAGGTCTTGATGTTGCTGCTGCAGTTCAAGAAGCTTGGGATACAGACGCAAAGAGAGTGAACCCGAACAGGATAGATGACATTGCCCAGAATAAGGATTGTCGAAACTCAGAGATTCGAATAAATCTTCTTGGTCTTTTTCCAGTTTAAGAGCGTAGCGATACATAATCCGACCTTGTTCGGTCAGTTCGAAACTCTTATTTTCTCTCGATAACAAGTCACAGTTACAAGCTTGCTCAAGCTTTTTGATGTGTTGGCTAACGCCAGGCTGTGTCATATACAGCTTTTCTGAAGTTTGGGTGAAATGACCAACTTCAACCAGAGTCTTAAATGTATTGAGCCAAAGTGGATTAATCATACTCACCTTTAAATGCTAACGCCTATGGATAAAAAGGCTTATAAGTAACAGAGCCTGTGAATAACAAAGCTTCTGAATAACACAAAATTATTATTATCTTAAGTAATGATAATTTCAACTCTAGAGCGTAAAGCAACGAAGATTAAAGCACCTTTGGCGGAATACACTTCGAAGTCGAGACTCGTGGCTCTTTAATTGAGTGCTTTGGTGAGTTCATTAAAAGTAACAAAGAGTTGCGACTTTGTTGATTTTTTGTTCTATTGACCAACTGTGCTCATATTTAGGAACGAAGATGAATAGAAATGTTTGGCTGCTCTCACTGTGTCAGGCTTTGTTGATGACGGGCAACATATTACTGATCTCAGTGATTGGCTTGATAGGCAAACAGATTGCCCCCAGTGTCAGCATGATTACTTTGCCTGTTGCGTTGCAGTTTTTAGGCTTAATGGCAGCCACCATTCCTGCATCTTTAATTTCAGGAAAATTAGGGAGAAAGCGAGGATTTAGCATTGGTAATGTGGTTGGCATTACAGGGGCTAGCCTTGCCACTTACGCACTGTCTCAGCAAAATTTCTATCTGTTTTGTTTCGCCACGTTCTTACTTGGGATAGGCATAGGTTTTGGCACGCTTTATCGCTTTGCTGCAATCGAGGTGTGTGATGAAAATGCCCGTCATCGAGCGATATCTATATCGATGGCTGGTGGCGTGTTGGCGGCGGTACTCGGGCCAAACTTGGCGATTATGTCTCAACAATGGTCAGCAGATGGCTTGTACATTGGTGCTTTTTCTTCTTTGATTGGGTTGAACATTCTTGCGTTACTCATTTTACAAACCATTCAGTTTCCTAAAGTCTCTTTTAATAGTCAGGCTCCCAAAGCCGATCCTTTAGGCGTAATCGTTAAAGCACCGAACTTTATTGGCGCTGTGTTTGCGGCCATGGTTGCTTACGCCGTGATGAACATTTTGATGACGGCAACACCATTGGCGATGATTGGTTGCGGATTCGATTTTACTAAAGCTGCTGGTGTGATTGAGTGGCACGTATTGGGTATGTTTGTGCCTGCATTCTTTACGGGTTCCCTCATCGAGAAGTTTGGTTCAAGAATGATGATCCTTGCAGGTGGCGTGTTATTTGTGGTGAGTATTGCCATCAATATCCATGGCGTGTCAATTTGGCACTTTAGAGCGGCTTTGGTTGTGCTTGGTGTGGGTTGGAACTTTATGTTCATCGCTGCAACAGGCTTATTTAGCCAGTCGTATCAAGCTCAAAATAAAGCCAAGGCACAAGCGTTCAATGAATTTGTTGTGTTTGGTTGTGTAACTGTCACGGCGCTACTGTCTGGTTGGTTGGAGTCAACAGTAGGTTGGCAAAACCTTAACGTTTACGTTTTACCATTCGTTTTGGCCGTAATTTTGTTGTTTGCATTCAGTGCGCGTAAATCACGCATTCAAAAGCAGCCCGTGTAATGGTTCATCGAATGGTGGTTCAGCAAGTTTTTTACTGTGACTAAACCCCTAGTATCTTAAATTGCGACCAATAAAAAGCCCTACCGAATCGGTAGGGCTTTCGCTTATGGCTTAAATAATGACGTTTTCTTAAAACTGCTGTCGTGGTTTATATCCTGTGACAACAGTACTTAAGCTTATTTTGTAAATCCTCATGATAGAGCCTGCTATGATTTACAGGTCGACTAAAATTGTCTTAGTCGTAATCCCGCCTTGGTCATCGATTATCTTCAGTGTCACCTTGTGCTTACCGTATGAAGGGAAGATTGAAGTGAATGTACGACCTCGTTTCACCTTACCGTTTGGAAGTGTCCACTCGGTATCAACAATACGACCATCACTGTCTGAACTTGTTGACCACATGGTTACCCAGCGACCCAAGTGAATGTACTTCGCGCTTGCTTCTGGAAGAGCGTTTGGAGATTCAACACTCACTACGGAGCTGAACGAATCGGTATTGCCTTTGTCGTCGACAACAGTCAAGTTCACCGTGTATTCACCTGCTTGCTCGTAAGACCAAGTTGGTGTCACTTCGTTACTTGTTGTTCCGTTGCCCAAGTCCCATAGATAACTGGTGATCTCACCGTCTTGGTCTGAGCTAAAGTTACGTGCTGAAACGTTCAGGCCAGTGACATTAAGCTCGAAGTTCGCAGTAGGAGCGATGTTGTGTTGGCTTACTTTAGATAAGCGAACCACACCGTATTCGTTGTTGTCACTCTGATTCATAATATCGACCGCTAAACCAAACTCCGTCAGGATACGTCCTGAGTCTGGTGCTTGAGGCGATGTGTAATCTTGGTCATCCGAGAAGCTAGCATTGCCAACTAAACTGGTATCTTCGAGCACATCATTGTCGCTGTTTACAAGACGCATTGGAGTATGATCTTTGAGTGAAAACGCCGCATCACGAACTTGGTAACGAGTTTGAGCGACTTCACCGGATTTTTCCCAAGTCATTGCATTCTGGTCGGCATCGACCACACCTAACCAACCTTCACCTGGGTGTTTGCCTACCCAGTTATCAGTCAGAGATTCGTCTACGTACCAAATAATCAAACCCGGATCGAATGAGATCAGTTGGCCCATGCGTTTGATGTTGGCTAGACCCTCATCAACGTCCATGTGGCTGCGCCATTGCAACAGGTAGTAGTGTTGCGCTTGGTGGAACCCATTACTCAGCTTGTAACCATTTAGGGCGAAGGCGGAGTTGCTCTCACCATCGTCTATTAAGGTTACTTCACCATCAACGACCACACTGAGGTTATCCAAATAGAAACCTTCCATCGCCAAGCCACCATCGGTGATGTATTCAAACGAAAGCTCTACTTCTTGGCCTGCCCATTGTGAAACGTCGAACTCAGCATCAATCCAACCGCCAGATTCGCCGCCAATAGCAGGAACGAGGCCAGTATTGTACGGGTCATCCATTGAGGTGATGTTGCCGGCAATGGCTTGTCCATTCACGAGTACGCGTGCAAAGTCGTAGTCTTTCTCAATTTCATACCAAGTTTTGAACGAAAGCAGTGCAGAATCGCCGGCTGGAATCACCAACTTGCGTGTCATGCTGTTTTTCAGGTCATCGCCTTTTTGAGAGTGGAACGAATACTCACCAGCAAACGGTTTTAAACCTTCGATCTGTTTTTCTGGAAGATCCACTTTAATCATGTTCGGACGGTTGTTATCCGTTGTTTGGAACAACGTATAAACCTGTGGGTTGTCTTCTAGGTCATCAATCGAGATTTGATCATCGTTAACCCAGCGACCACCAATCGACTTCTGTAGGAAGTGTTTTGCCCAAGAGCTGAATGCCGTTGGCTGTGTGCCACCAATTTGACCAGCCCAACTGCCCGAAGACATGATTGACCAGTAAGAGACTGGTTCACCCTTGCCTGTATATTGCGTGTCGTACTCGTCTGGCAAGCCTAAATCATGGCCATACTCGTGAGCACATACACCAGCTGCAGCATCAATCGGTTGAATCGTGTAATCAAATGCTGCGTATTGGCCACCAAAGCGGTCTGGAAGCGAGCTAGAGGTGCCTTTAAGTACATGAGTGCGACCAAGGTTGAATCGGTGAGACCAAATCGCATCAGGGCCTAATACGCCACCACCGGCTTCTTCACCAACAGATGCGTGGAACACCATTAGATGATCAATCACACCATCGGGTTCACGGAAGTTTCCGTCACCGTCGTAATCGTAACGATCTTCAATATCGTAATCGGCTAGGTTGATGCTAGGATCTTGAGCCAATTGATTCAGTGCTTCGCGAACCAGTTCTTGCGCGTTGAGATCGTTGTCGGTAGTAGGGGAGTTACCCCCATAGAATGACGCAGGTTTAGAGGCGCGATACCAACCTGCAGCTTGGCCCGCAACGCTGTAACTATCACCAGATTCGCTTTGGTAATACTGACGCATCGAGATTAGGTTTTCGCCGTTTGGCCCAGTGTAGCCAGAGTTTGAAAACAACAACTCTTGATAATGTTCTGGGTTGTAGCTCTCGTAGAGCATTTGTGTGTGCTCTTCGGTCAGTTTGTTGTTATCCCAGTTCAAATCAGGGAAATCGACTAACAGAGCGAGTACTTTATCGGTACGCTTGGTGCCGACTTCTAACGCAAAGACGCTCGCCTTTTTAACACCAGATCCTTTTTCTATGGCTTTAAGTATTTTTGCTCGTTGCTCAAGTGCTTTTTTACCGAATTGAGCGTCACCTTTAAAACCGGAATTGATTTTATTCTTCAAGTAGCGGTCAAGTGCGTCGTGCTTTGCCACATCGGTTGCATCTTGGTCGACTAAGCCCTGTCTAACTAGCATTTCAATGAGTTTGTCTTCATTAACAACGCCTAAATCAATAGGTGTTTTTGCATAACTACTGACGCTAAATAGAGTAAGCATTGCTGAAGCCAACAATGTTTTTCTCATCATTTTCATTATATTTTCCTTTTATATTTCCATGTCGATATCAGTATCAACTTGCCTTATTCGGATCTGTTGTCCGAGTTTGGCCTAATACACTCTTGTGGTGTCTTATTTAACTGACGTGTGTTTGTTGTATTTTTTTTACTTTCTATCTCCTTTGTATTGGTTGTCTCTTTTCTACTTTTTAAATCAAACGGAGTGCTCTTCGCTTTTTTAGCGTTGAGATAGATACGTAAAGCTTCTTGATTTTCCTCATAGGTTAAGCTAGAACAGATAACACCTCGTTTAATCAATGACTTAAGCAATAGTTCATCGTTCTCAATAGTGGAAGCCTGTGACAGTGATGACAAAATTAGAACCATTAAAGTCATTGCTTTTATGGGTATTTTTGTAAGAATCTTAGTTGTGCGAGCCTCGGTTGTAAGAGGCGCTGTTATAAGGAGCATATTAAAAAGAGCCATCAGTTTTGATTATGTAACAAAATATATTTATAAAATTGACCAATCAAATAGATAATTATTACAAGCAATTGTTCGTTCCGATTTCAACATTTAAAGTTAATATCAAATAATGGTCGTTATTTATTTTATTATCAGCTATTTAATGAGTTTTTTTGAATGAATAGTTGATAGTTTGGATTTTAATAATATTGGTTGGGAAGTGATTATTATCTTGAGAGTACTTTATACAAGGTATGGAGTTATAAGTAATAATATGCGTTTTATATTCTCTGTGTTTAAACATTGCATTTAATAATTGAGTTATTAGTAAATACCTGTGCTGAAATTATTTTCACACGAAATATCAATAATTAGGGTGTTGAGAATGATTTTCAGTGTTTCAGGGCGTGAAATTTAACAATAGCGGAGGTGATAGGAGTACCAAGTCGTAAAAAAGAACCCGTATTTGAGTTCTTTTCCTTTTATTCTTGTTGGCGATTTACTTATTACTGAGAGACATCGCGATAAAAATACCGTTCGCAAGTGCTTGGATTCATGCGCTTAATGACGTTTGATATCACAGCGACAACCAACACCGAGAATACAAGCCTTCCCCAAAATATCGTGTAGAAATCAGCCCCGATGAGTAGGATCAACAACGTATCTTCAATTAAACTGTGGAGCAAGTTGAGCAGCATGATTGCGGTGAATACGTCTCTTGCTGAGATATGCCCTTTCTTGGCTTCATTGATTAATAAGCCGCCACCAAACGAAAGGCCGAGCGTGATTCCTATTATTGTTAGGTTTGTTGCGTCTTTGCTGATTCCCAGCACTCTTAACAATGGTCTCAGTAATACTGCCATGAGTTTCTCAATACCTAGAACCTTTAAGATCTTGAGTAACAGTAATAGTGCTGAGATTACCATGAAGATAACCGCAAAGTTCTTGAATTGTTCAAGCGCCCAACCAAGATAACTCGTGTCTCCAGATACTTCCGGTTGCCAAAGCACGGTTGCTGGGTAGTTGAGCCAGTCTCCGTATTGATAACTGAGGTTGAGTAGCCATGCCAGCACTAAGCCTCCACCCACTCTCACCGATAGGGTAGCCAGCCAGCTAACACCTGCTTTTTTGGCAATTGCGCCTTCAATTGGCAATGAGTGAGCAAGGAGCATCATGCTGCCTAAAATTGAAGCTTGAGCAACCGTTAAGGGAACATCGGAATTAATAAGGATAATTAGCCCGGCATAGATGTTGGTGAGTATGGTAGTTGCCCATACCAAGCCCATTTCTTTGGGTAATCCGACGCTTTCCATTATAGGGCTTAGCCATTCGCTAAGAATCATTATGCCGCCAAGCTCTTCGACGACTTTTATCAATATGATGATTGGAATCATGATACGGAAAAGCGTCGAAGTGACATCGAAGATTTCTTTGAGGAGCTCTTTGAAAAATTGATAGGTTGATTTCATTGCTACGACCATAACTCGTTGTGTTGTATAAAAAGATCTTACCGCGATTGTTGTGATTATTATTTCAAAAATAACTTATAAAATTACCCGTGATTTTTAAATTGTCGTAAAGTAAGAAATTATCAGTCAAAAAATCATGGTTTAAGAAATTATGGAAATAGACCGTATAGATAGAAGCATATTGGTTGAACTGCAAAAGAATAACCGGATCCCTAATCAATCGTTAGCCGAGATCGTAGGGCTATCACCTCCTGCTTGCTTAAAGCGAGTGAAACGATTGAGGCAAGAGGGCGTGATAGTCGGTGATGTATCGATCATTAATCCTGAGCTTACTGGTAGCAAGATGACCCTAGTTGTGTCCGTGGAAATGGAGCGCGACCGAGGGGATATCTATCAAATCTTTCGCCATTCTATTTCTAAGGCTGCAGAGGTCACTCAGTGCTATCAGATCTCAGGTAGCTTTGACTTTATGTTGATTGTTACAGTCACAGATATTCAAGCTTACGAAGACTTTGTTGAGCGAGTATTACGTAAAGATCTGAATATTCGCAAGTTCCATACCTCTGTCTCTATGAGAACCGTGAAATTTACCACTGCAGTTAATTTAGATGAGTCATGACTTTTAGTCAGATAGAGGTGTGAATAATTAGATCAAAGGCATAAGAGTTAGAGAAGAGACTTAGCGTTCAGGGTTTTGTGACATGCATAGGTTATTTTTGTATAAATACTAGTCATCTGTACAAAATGTTACTTTCATATTTTGTCATAACTTTAATAATTGTATATATTCCTCCGCTACAATAATAATTAACCGAAGTTAATACCAAATGACTGTCAGTTCAGCTTCTCAATCACGTGAAACGCTTCTAAGCGAAAACGAACAACTTGTCTCGACTACCGACCTTAAAGGTGTGATTACTTATAGTAATGACGCTTTTTGCCGTATTGCGGAATACAGCCAAGATGAATTACTAGGGCAACACCATAATGTTGTTAGGCATGGTGATATGCCAAAAGCGGCTTTTGCCGATATGTGGGTGAATCTAAAACAAGGCAAGGCTTGGCGCGGGATCGTAAAAAACAAGACTAAATCCGGTGGACACTACTGGGTTGATGCTTACGTTACCCCTATTTATGATGGCGGGAAGGTAAGTGGCTATCAGTCTGTTCGTGTTAAGCCGAAAAACGAATGGGTACAAGTCGCAGACAAGGCTTATCAAAGCTTATTGAAAGCTGAGACGTCAGGTCGCCAATGGTCACTACAGATCAGTGACAGTGTTCGTTACGCAGTGTTACTTGGCTCTTTGGCTGCGCCTCTGATTTCAAATCTTGTAGAAGTAGGGCAAGCATCGCAGTGGATATTGAGTCTTCTTCCTGTTTCTGCTCTAGCACTGCTTTTCCGACAAGAGCTCATTGATACACCATTACAGTTGAAAAAACTGCAATCTAAATTCGATAGTGTCAGTCGCCTTGTCTACTCAGGTAACAGTCAGTTCTCTGTTGCCGATTTTCATCTCAAGCTGATGTCTGCCCGAATTCGCACTGTGTTAGGCCGTATGACAGACTCAGCGAAACCATTGCAAGATTTAGCTGATAACCTTAATGCGACGTCATACCAAGTCACTGAAGCGCTCGATCAGCAGACAAAAGATATTCTTCAGGTACGTGAAGCAACTGAAGAGGTTGAAGTGACCGCCAATGAAGTATCTTCTCGTACAGAAGAAGCTCACCAAATTGTCGATGTTACCTTGCAAACTTGTGCTGGTGCTAAAGAGAGCATCGATCAAACCCACCGCAACCTTGAAAACTTGGCATCTCAGGCGGAGAAAGCGACGCACACGACTTACCAATTGAGCGATCAAGCGCAAAGCGTGAGCAAGATAATGGAAGAGATTGGTGGAATCGCTGAACAAACTAACTTGTTGGCACTTAACGCTGCGATTGAAGCGGCAAGAGCAGGCGAGCAAGGACGAGGCTTTGCAGTTGTTGCCGACGAAGTACGTGCTTTATCTGGACGAACGTCAAAGGCCACAGTTCAGATTAAAGAGAGCATCGATACCATGCTGGCGACGATTGAAAGCTGGCAGAAAGATATTCTGGCGAACAGAGACCAAACCGACGCGTGTGGTGATGTTGCGAAGGTGAGCGCAGAGCGTTTATCTGAAGTTGAAAATCTAATGCAATCGATGAATGAACTGATGCAATCTGTTGAAAGCTCTGCTCATAAACAACGTGAACTATCGAGCGAAGTAAACCTACATATGCAGTCTATCGCTTCTACCGCAGAGCAAAACCTGGTTGCAACACATTCTGTGAAAGACCACTCCACAGAGCTAAAAGAGCAAGTGAATGAGTTCTATCATTTAGCGAAGCGCTTCGAAGAAAAATAGCAGTTAGATTTTAGAAGCATGAAAAATAAGAGAAGCCTTGCGAAACTAGCAAGGCTTTTTTGTGGATCAAAAGAATCGTTTTCAGAAACAGAAAAGCCCCCAATAATTGATGTCCAACTATTGGGGGCAGTTCATAATGCAGGCTCTTTAGTGTGTTTAGCCGAACCCTTCGGGCAGCGTTTGCTAGCCATTTCTACTACGTTATCGGCTTCTCATGTAGGCTAGCTACACATCAAAGCCTCTGCCTTGTAGAAATCCCCAGCAATTCGCTGCAAAAATCAGCTCGAAAGATCAACACGCCCTAGTAAAGGGCTAATTTAACGTGTGATTATGTGCGCTCTGCCAAGTATGCTTCGTAGTCTGGGATCTCAATGATCACTTCTTCTTCAAGCAATGAAGAGTTAAACAGGAAGTTAGCGGTAGCGCGGTTGGTTGCTACAGGGATGTTCCAAACACTTGCGATACGAAGCAGTGCTTTTACGTCCGGGTCGTGTGGTACGGCATTTAATGGATCCCAGAAGAAAATCATCATATCGATCTTGCCTTCAGAGATAAGGGCACCAAGTTGTTGGTCACCGCCCATTGGGCCGCTGATCATGCTCTTAATCGCTAAGCCTGTTTCTTTACTGAGTAGAGAACCTGTCGTGCCCGTTGCATAAAGGAAGTGCTTTTGTAGTTTTTCTTTGTTCTCTTTGACCCATCTTAATAGCTCAGGTTTGAAATGGTCATGAGCGACCAAAGCGATGTTCTTATGCGTTGGCATAGTACGCGTCGTTTTTTGCATGGATGTTCCCTAAATGATTGATTCGTTTTTATTGTTTTGAGTTCTTTAGTCAATATAGCACTAAGGATTCACACTGAATACCGGGCGAAACTCAGAAGGTGACAATGAGTCAGCGATAATTTGATCTTTGAGTGTTGCGGGTGTCAGTGCCTCAATCATGGGTGCGCTATGTTTTTCATAAGGTTGACCACGCAAGTAATGGGTGGCTTGCTTTACCGACAAGCGACCTTGTTCAACCATTTTATCTGTTGGTGCAAAAAGCACCTTGTTACGAAGCAAACCGCGGTAGATTCCGTGACTTAAGTAACTTGAAATTAACCCAATCTCTTTGGTTTTACCCGCAGCTCTTAGTTCACTTATCGCAGCTTCAATCGCGACTGCACTTCCGACAATATATTGAATATCCGGTTGTTCGATGACTTGTTGTACCAAGTTTCTTTGCAGTTCTTTATCGTTGTCTGCCCAATAGCTGATCGCGATTTTGATATCGCTCGATTTGATTGCATCATAAAACCCGAGCGCCACAGGTTTAGTGCCACCGCTTGCTTGTGGGCCAAGTAATAGGGCGATAGGTGTTTCTCCTGACCCTTTTGGATGTCTTTTCGACAAAAACTCTCCGACTTGGAAGCCCATTTGATACCAGTCGACACCGACCGTGCCTTTTAATACTCTTTGTTGCTCTTTATTGACGGTTAACTCATTGACTGTGGCAAACACAGGGGTTGCTCCGACCCAGTTGGTCAGGTTCTCATGGTAAGCGTCAGGCGAAACTGTGCCTAAAATAATGGCATCAGCCCCCCATTGCGTGCAAAGCACCAGTTGTGAGGCCTGTTTGGCTACGTTGGGGTAACCGCCAGCTTCCAAAACTCTAAGTTCGACTTGTTGCTTTTCTGCTTCTGAGACCATTCCGTAGTTAACCGATAACCAATAAGAGTCTTTTAGGTGCGGATAAATGGCACAAATTTTTTCTTTTTGTGATGTGGCTTCTGCCGGTTTTATTGGGCTCAAAGGCTCACTAGCACTTACTACAGTGGTGACTGATGCTAGTAATGAGAGAAGAATTTTTGAAGTTAAAGGTCTAGATAGCATGAATTGCCGTTTTATTGGTTTTAGATAAGAAACACTGCAAAATATAGCGTATTCTGCATGGGTAAAGAAGAACGTTTTAAGGTTTAGAGTTTATGTTGTTAGCTTCAGCGAGTATTGGACGCAAGCTACTGGCCTCATTCTTAGTGATGGCCCTGTTGGTTTTATTGTCTGCATTGATCGGTGTTTCTGGTTTTAGCTTTGTAGCAAAGACTGAAAGAAACGTCGTCGATTCTGCTCTTCCTGCCATGATCGAAGCTCGTCAAGTATCTGAGTTGAGTAACCGTATTATTTCGTCGGTACAAACGCTTTCTAATGCGAGAAATGAAGCAGAAAGAAAAGAAGCGGGCACTATGTTGTTCGGTCAACTTGAGTCGCTTCTTCAGCATATCAAAGAACTTGGCGTCGACAGTTTTGATTCCCAACTTCTTAATAAACTCGAAAACAATGTCCAAAGTGTTATTAATACACTGGCTGAGTTGGGCGTGTCAGTTGAACGTAAGCTTTGGTTAAACAAGGAACTGTCTTCTCGTGTTGAAGAGATGCGTCTACTTGCGGAAGAGCTAGAGCAGCTAACCCGAACCCAAGTGTTGAACACGGCCACCATCGCAGTTGCCAACGTCACACACATCTATGACCTACTAGAAACTAAGCAAACTGATAAAGCCTACCAAGCCTTAGATGCGCTTGTTGAGGTTGACCTTGATTTGTCCGAACGCTTGCACGAATTACATTTGTTGGCGTACAAAATGCTTAATCAAATTGAAGAAACGCAGACTGTCACTAACGTTGAACGTATTCATCAAATCCAATCTGAGTTTGAATCTAATCTAAGAATTATGGCGCGCCGTGTGAAAGCGGTCGAAGATCCGACTCGTTCAGCGCAGATGTCTCAGCTTCTTGAAGAATTAAGAAAACGCCAAGTCGTGTTCGATATATCGCTAGAACAATATGAGAACACCAAAAAATCTGAATTTTTGATGCAAAATACGCTGGAGCTGTTTTCGCAACTGAATACAACGGTTAACCAATTGATCGATGATTCGAATCTAAGTACCAAAAAAGCGGTTGATGAGCTAACTAGCACGCTGAATCTAGCTCAATGGTCGTTGTCGGTGATTTCAGTTATTGGCTTGGTTATCGTTGCCGTTATTGTGTGGCGAGTTGTTTATATCTCGGTGGTTAAACGTCTTACTGAATACTCTTCAGCTTTGATGTCTATCGCTCAGGGGCGTCTGAATATCGATATCTCGGTTAAAGGTAATGATGAACTGGCTCATATGGGTGAGGCTATTATTACAGCGAGAAATACGGCACAGGCGCTACAAGTGGTTGCCGTTGGAGAAGCGAAGGCGAAACGTGAGCTCGAAGAACATAAAGAGCACTTAGAAGAATTGGTCACCGACCGAACTTATCAACTGCAAAAAACCAATGAGAAGTTGAATGTCGAGGTGGAAAATCACGCTAAGGCTCGTAATGCCGCAGAACAAGCAAGCCGGGCTAAGTCCGCCTTCCTCGCGACGATGAGCCATGAAATACGAACACCGATGAATGGTGTGTTAGGTACGGCTCGATTACTTAAAGATACTGGGCTAGATCCTTTGCAATCGGGTTATGCCGATATCATTAACCGCAGCGGCAAGAATCTTCTCGCCATTTTGAATGACGTGCTTGATTATTCAAAGATAGAAGCGGGGCATTTAGAAATACGCACGGCTTCGTTTGATCTCTACCAAATGGTTAAAGATACCTACCAACTAATGGAGGGACGTGCTGCTGAAAAGAAACTTAATTTCGATTTCCATATTGAAAGTAACGTACAACGTTATTGGCGTGGTGATGTAACACGAATCAGCCAAATTTTGAATAATCTGGTTGGCAATGCGATTAAGTTTACTGAAACAGGCTCAGTCGATATCTTTATCAGCTTAGATATAGAAGATGAAAATCGAGTGATGTTTGAAGTGTCAGACACGGGGGTTGGCATTGATAGCAAAGAGCAAGCTTGTCTGTTTGATGCATTCACCCAAACCGGTAGTGGTCGCAATAAAACTGGTGGCACAGGGCTAGGACTAGCGATCAGCAAAAGTATCATGCAGGCAATGAACGGTGATATTGGTGTTCATTCCGAAGAAGGTGAAGGGAGCCAATTCTGGTTCTCAGTACCTTTGTTCGCGGGTGAGAAGATTGAAACGAAAGCACCGACTATTGAAGCTTGTATCCGTGCCAAAGTATTGTTGATTGAAGATAACCCTGTTAACTGCATTGTTGCTGAAGGGTTTCTGAATAATCTAGGCCATGACGTTGTGATGGCGACAACAGGAGAAGAGGCCAGAGCTATATTCAGTGAGCAGGCGTTTGATATTGCGTTGGTAGACATCAATCTACCCGATTGTGATGGCATAGAGCTGATTCAACAGTTAAAAGCGATTCTAGAACAAACGTCCACGGCTGAGCCGCTAAATATACCCCCTATGGTGGCGGTGTCGGCGCATGTATTCAATGAAGAAGTCGAGAGCTATTTAGCATCAGGGTTCGATGGTTTCTTGCCTAAGCCGTTGGAGAAAGAGGCTCTTTCTCAGCTCATCGTTACTCAACTCGATGGTAAAGCACTGTTGTTACCACAGCCTGATCCGAACGATGCTGTTTGCAAACAAAACTATAAACGCGTTATTGAGAGTAACAGTGATGAACGGAACGCCACACAGGTGGCTGATGTTTTGGCTAATCACACGGCTACCATTCATGCTCAATATGATACCCAAGACCGAGGAGATGCTCCGGTGAAATTGATTGATTCCAAAGTGATAGAGGGTGATCTGTCGATTCTTGGATTAGAGAAAATGAAACAGATCGTTGCGCTGTTTGATGAAAGCAGTGACCTGACCTTGAATGAATTAGCTGAGGCGAGTCAAGCGGATGATGGACGAGAAGTGAAGTCCTTGGCGCACAAACTTAAAGGGTCGGCGGGTAGTTTGGGTCTATCAGCACTGTACAGCTTGTGTCAGAGCATTGAAGCAAGCGAAGAACCATTATTGCAGTATCGAGATAACGACCAAGCTTTATCGGAACTAGTTAGAGATTCGTTGAAGGCACTTGTGCCCTATGTTTCCGTTTAACGATGTGAGCCTGTTTTAAGCTTATACCTAATCTGCAAGCTAAATAAAAAATCCTCTGAACGACTATTCGTCAGAGGATTTTTTTTAGCATGTGTACCAATGGTTCTCTAAGAAAGACTCACCAACATTCCAAGCAATATAGCCGACGCTCGAGGCAATATAGTCAATGCTCAAAAGCTAGAATCAAGGTATACCGTTTACTCGCTATCTATTTTTACTATCTATTCTCAAAACGGTTGTAATCCAATAAACCAAACTCAATCGGTTGATCTTGTTGATACCAACGGTGAACTCGGTCGCTGAATGGCCAAAACTCAGGCGAACTGCGTCGTACTGCAAACTTATCCAGTAACGCGACGTAATCTTTTTCTGTGTCCAAGCTTTGCAGTGCTTTAACCAGAGTCGGTATATCGCGCTCAGTTAATGACAGATAAGCGGCAGGGTAGCTACCTATAACCCCACGTACCAGTGTTAAGTCGTCATTGGCGTAATCTCGATTACCCTCTTCATTGAACAGGCTTGAAATGTTGCTGTGAGCGTTATTGTGAATCATAGTGAACAGCTGCTCATCGCCGCTCTCGCTTTCAATCATGATCGTCACTAATTGAGGCACATGACGCAGACCAACTCCCTTAATCAAATTCACTTGTTTGAGCAGAGCTTCGTTTTTCCGACTGAACCCTGTTTCGACAATATCAAAGCGATTATCGAGGATCGGCGCGAGCTTATCTTTGATCATATTAAGCAGTTCACGCTTAGGATTTGTCGTTTTGTATATCACGTTGGTTGGCTGGTCAAAAGGTGCAATATTACGCTGCAAGTAGTCGCTCAACTGTGAGCTTTGGTTTTCATACCAACTTGAGTGTTCAATGTGTCGTACGTCTTTTGGAAGAAGGGTCAAGAAGTTACTCTCACCCTCAAGGCGCAAGAAGTCCATAAACATGCGGGTAATCAGTTGGTGGCCGAAGTTACCGTAGACATCAAAACCAGCAACGAGAAGGTAATGGATACGTTCTAGAAGGGCGTAATCAAGAATCCACGCTGTCTTGGGTTGTGGGCCAACTAAACCTTGAACAACTGAAGCGCTATCAAAGTGTCTAAAGATAGTAAGCGCGGCATTACGGTTCGTGCCATTGCCATCCCAAATGATATCTGTGTCTAGATTTACTCCGCTATCAAACCATTGATTGGTGAAGTCTGATTTTGCGTTAAGGTATCGAGCTTGTTGCTTCGCGTAGCTCACCCAGCTTGTGACAGGGACAGTGTTGCTTTCTAGTTCACTAGGCAGCTTTAGGTTTTGCTTCTGGTTGGCATAAAACTGATTAATTTCAGGCAGATCTGCTTTATCAGGATCGATGAATAGTACCCAGAATCTATCATTGATCACGTTGAGTGCGAGCTGCCCGCGACACACCGGCCCCTTGATAAAGGCCATGATGGTGTTTTGTGCAGTGTCCAGCATGAAATGGAAGCGCGAGTTCACCGGAAGAGCTTCAAACGAAGTCATTGGATTCGCCGCGACGTCAATCGCGTAGCTAGGAAGTTGTTTGACAGCGTAACGAGCATCCACAAACCATGTGTTCCAATTGTTCAGGCGTTCTTCATTTAATGCGAAAGGCATGTGTGTTTTGTGGACGATGGTGCCTTGCTCTGGAATCAGGCGATAATAAACCCGATCCACTTTTGGATCGTCGTAAGGTCGACGACTCGTGATGCGTTGAACCGCTTCACCTGGAGGTGTCGCAGAACGAACCAAGGTGAAGAAGCGTGTTGGCTGAGCTAAATCAGAGAAGTAGAGGTGTGATAGAAACAGATGTTCATAGATATAACGTGCTGAAAGCTGGCTTTTATTGTCACTCTTATTGAGAAAGCTCTCGTAGATATCAACGAGCTCTTGTTCCGCATCATTCAGTGGAATATGGTCGTTCATTAACGCGCCATTTTCCAACCAGCTCATTAAAGTCGCGTATTCCGTTTTATCTAAGTTCGGCATTCCATAAGGCATTCCCCACGTCGGGTAATCTCTTTCGTATTGAGCGTACTCTTCAATGGTCGGACACTGTTGGTCGCGATCGGTTGAAAAGTCGAAGCCTTCAAGTTGCGTTTGATCTGGAAGAGGGTGGTTTTCTTTTTGCATCAACATACGAGAAACAAGCCCAGCATCAAGGTTAGCCGTTGAATTCTGCATACGTTCGTTAAGCACTGGATGAAAATCCGCATCACGCCACTCTTGTGTGGTTATCGCGTCTTCAAACAGGCGGGTAGGGGCTGAGGCGGTTAAACGGGTGCCTTGATAAACGAGTGCCTTACTCGCCCCTCGGTCGATACCTTCAACTGATGACATTTTGAGCTGGCAAGGTGCATCATAACAAGCGTGGCAAACAACACAGCGGCTATCAATGATAGGTTTGACTTCGTCAATGAAATGCTGTGCTTGAGATGAAAGAATCGGCGCTTGGCGATCTCGGACTTGTTGTTCACCAAAGAGCTGATCGAAGTTCAACCCCGCGTAGACGGCACAACCTGAGAAGACGCTAACAAAAGCTAAAATGAAGAGTTTTTTCAAATTCATACGTATTAAAGATTAGGCATTTTCTCTAATTATATCGAAAATGATTGAAAAAGCTCATGTTCTGACTATTTTATAGATAAGATATTGATGTAAGTTATTTACTAGAGACTAGAGACTAGAGACTAGAGACTAGAGACTAGAGACTAGAGACTAGAGACTAGGCAACTATCTAATGATTGACGTAGCAAACCGAGAATGGAACAGATAATCGCTCGAACTCTTTGATCCATCGCCACTGGTTGTCTTGCAATTTATCGCCGGGCCCTTTGACCTCAATCCAATGAAATTCATCGTCCTTGAACGCAATCAAATCCGGCATCCCAGTTCTAAATAGCTTTAGCTCACTGAGCATCACTTTGAATAGCTCGACGATTAAGGCGTTCGGAATAGCCTCCATACTGTGCTCAATGAGTGCTTGAGGGAAATGGTTCCAATGAACGAATGGATTTGCGATACCGTATTTCTGGTCGTAGATATCAAGCAATTGGTTTAGTCCTTGCTCGGATATGGTTTGAAACGCAGCCTGGATCTGTTTAACTCGTTTGTCTACGAAATTTGAATGGTATAGATCCAGAGGGCGATGTTGGTAGCGATTGATAAATGCGCCCTCAACGTCTGCGAAAATCACTTCCCAAAAGGCTAAGCCAAACAATCCACATAAAAAACTGTTCTCTGAAAAGTAGACTTCCCAACCTTGGTTTTCCAAGTGTTGCTTCACCGCAAGTTCAACTCGCGTTTGGCTGAGGTCTAATTCCAGTTTTATCTCTTTGCAGCTCGGTTTTATGGTTCGAGAAACTTTGTGGCCCTGTTTCCGTAGTAGCCTGTTTTCAAGCTTAATAGCGACTTCCTGCTCTGATACATCCGATGGATTCGCTTTCATTTTCGTGACAATGTCACACATTAAGTTTAGCTCATCTTGCTTGTCATAGATGCGTGCAAGTCGTTCTCTGCTTGGGGGACGTACGGATTGTTTGAACCAAAAGACAGCTTGATCGTTTTGGTTGAGCCTTTCTAGATCGCGAGCGATATCATTGATCAAACGCGATCGTTTTCTGGCAATGCTTCTGTGCTCTGATTCTTCAGGAATCGAGTTTAAAATCTGCTCCAGAAACTCACCGTCTTTGCGGTCCCCTTCTGAATACAAGCGTTGAATATCACGTATCTGGAGCAGTTGATTGAGCTGTTCTCTAGAGGTGAAGAAACGACGCTGTTTACTTAATGGGTAGTTTTCGAAGGTGTTGAGTCCAAGATCGCTAAGAACGAATTGGCTTAGGTCTTGATAAGTATTGGCAAAGAACAGTAGCAGCAAGACATCAATAACTTCAGATTTGACAACGTAAATACAATCGAACGACAAGTTTCGGAACTTATTAAAAGGTTGGTGATCGAGCAAAGCCAAGAGTTCGTCTTTCTTCGCTGTCTTATAGTTCATAAGAAATGGAAATGCGCTGAACAGTTCTGGTTTAGTCAGTAGATGTAATCCTAATTCGAGATCATTAATGACAAGATTATGTTGTTCGGTAGGGTGGCTTAACGCAATGAAGTTCGATGTGTTTAGCTCTTGTAGGGCGTTTTTCAGATCTGGAATTTCAGCATAGTCGAGCTTATCACTTCGAAACCAGCAGCCTTTGCGAGAAAGCAAACGAATCATTAGACACTGGCTTGCGACTGAAAGACGTTTGTATTCAGACAACCAACGGCATTCATCGTCACTCAGCAGATCTGGATAGAGTGTTTGAGCGTGTTCAATCAGTCGATTGAAGTTGTCGAGATAATAAGTAGGGGAGAGCTGAGGAGTGGTTTCTATCGTCAATGGATTAGTCGCTTGATACAAAAAGAGCCTAACCCTAAGGTTAAGCTCTTTCTATTTTTAATCAATCGAGAACTGAGTTAAGCGCTTGCTTAAGTTCTGTTGCTTTCGCTTCTGAGATTGGTTTAGTCACGATAGCTAGAACAATACACACGGCCATCATAGCAGCAGAGATTGTGTAAGCTAGGCCGTAACCTTCGCCATTCGTCATTGAGTAACCAACAACCGCAGCACCGATAGCACCACCGATACCCCATGCCGTGTAAAGCACGCCGTAGTTCGTACCGTAGTTTTTCAGGCCGTAGAATTCCGCAGTTAGTGTTGGGAATACTGCTAGAAGTGTACCGTAACCAACAGCTGCGATAGCCGTACCAATGATTAGCGTAAATTCAGAGTTGAACGTAGCGAATAGAGCCATGTTCGCACCTTGAAGGATGAACGCTAAAAGTAGAGTACGTACGCCACCGATTTTATCTGCAAGCATACCAGCAGCAACACGACCGCCTGAGTTGAATACAGCAAGGATAGACGCTAGGTAAACCGCGTTTGGTAGGTTCGCTTGAACGCTAGCAATCGTAGTGATGTTACCGATGATCATAAGACCAACAGAAGCAGCAAATGCGTACATGATCCATAGAGAGTAGAACTGAGGAGTCTTCAGCATTACTTTCCATGTTAGGTCTTCAGTCTTCTTAACCGCTTTAGGTGCTTGGCCTTCTTTTACTTTAGGCTCAGCTGGCGTGTAATCCGCTGGTGGGTTGTTGATCGTTGCCGCTAGAGGTACTGCGATTGCAAGTACACCAACACCAAGAATCATAAAGCTTGTTTGGATACCCATGCTATCGATTAGCGCAGAAGTTAGTGGTGCTAGGTAAATAGCAGCAAGACCGAAGCCTGCAGCGATTAGACCGTTAACCATACCTTTCTTAGAAGAATGGAACCATTTCATTGCTGATGGAGAAAGACATGCGTAACCGAAGCCGATACCAGCACCTGTCATCACGCCAAACGTTAGGTTTAGCATCATAGGAGTCGTAGCGAAACCAGAAGCAATCATACCTAGGCCAGTAAGCGCTGTACCAAGAATAAGGATCTTACGTGGACCCATACGGTCTTGTAGGATGCCTGCAACAAGAAGACAAACAGAGAATGTGATAGTTGCAATAGCGTAAGGTGAAGATGCTTCAGCAGCACTCCAACCAGCTTCAGTAACTAGCGCCTTGTTAAATACACTCCAAGCATACAGGATGCCAAGACAAAGGTTGATACAGAAGCCTGCTAGCAGGATACGTGATGCTTTATCAATCTTGCTCATTTTTATTCTCAGTTTTGTCGTTGGTCAGTGGTGAGCCACTTAACTAAAGACGGGTTATTGTGATTGTTTCTTCAAAATTAGTTTGCGTTTATCAACAGACAACGCAAAAGAGCGCGGATTATAACCAATAAAAATGTGATTGGAATCTCTTTTTCCATTTTCGGTAAATAAACTCAAAATTGTTAATGGGTTGTTTTTTGTTGGTTTGTAAGTTGTGTTTAATACCTTTCTATTTTGTTCTTTTTAGCGTGGCGGGCTTATTTTTTAAGGGATTCTTCGATACACATTTCAGATTGTCCACGTATCCCGTGCGGATATCACAGAGTTACGAATTATTTTAAATATTTTCCAAGGTTAATTTTGTGTAACAAAATAAATCGAAATGACGCTTTATTCATATGAGACAAGGGTTAACGGAGGTTTATTAAAAACAGTATGTTAAATGATTGTTAATTTGGGTTTTTGTTAGCACCATTGCTTACATTTTGTTCAACTTGAGGGGTTGTGTTGAACAAAAAAAGTGGGAAAATAGTACGCAAACTGAGATTCCAAATTTGAAAGGATGCGTTTCCAACCTATGGTGAGGCGAGTATTATGAAACTGTTTTTAATTTTATTGATGTCAATTTCTGGTGGTGTAGCGGCAGCTGACCATATTCACTCTTTCCTATTCGGCTTCTATATTGCGGCGTTAGCAGTTGGTAGTTGTTACTGGCTGACATTCCGTAGCACGCGTTTCCCACAGTTGGCATTAATGCTATTGATGTGTGGCTTTTTTGCAAAAATTGCAGTGACCGTTATCGGTGTTTCTTGGGGTATCTCAAACGATATCATTCAATCGCCGTTCATTTTCTCATTGTCATACCTTTTCTTCTTGGTCGTAGTGACTTACGTTTGGTTTGCATACCGCGATAAGTTGACGCTTAAAAAGCGCGCTAAGCAGGTAGAAGAGTCTCGCAAACAAGCCGCTGTATAATTCAGAATTCTAAAAAGGAGCCTTCTTCGGAAGGCTCTTTTTGATCTGGCCTCTCTTAACTCTATTATTTGGTTATGATTGCAGATAAAAGAAACCCCAGTATGGTGACATACTGGGGTTTCTTGTTATTTATCTATTATCTAGCCGCTATCATTTAGCAAAGACCGTTCTTAACGCGTGTTACTTCTTCATCAACTTCGCTAGATCGGCGAAAGGGTTGTGGGTCGCTGATTGGTGGTCGTCTAAACGAGCCTTGGCATCAACGCCATAACGGTCATGGTCTGTGTATTTTGAGTGTTCATGATCGTGACAGTAAAGGCACAATAGTTCCCAGTTACTTCCGTCTTCAGGGTTGTTTGTATGGTCGTGATCGACGTGGTGAACGGTCAGCTCTCTTAAGTTCGAGTAAACAAATTCACGCGCGCACTTACCACAAACCCATGGGTACAGTTTCAGTGCTTTTTCACGGTAGCCTTTCTCTTGGCGAGCGTACGCTGCACTCGAGCCTGTGTAATCAGAAGACATTGCCAAATCCTTATCAATTGTAATCTCCCGATTTTATCACAGCTTTCTTTGACCTGTAGGCATGTCGTGACTAAATCATGTTTCGTACTAACCGTTCTGTGGCTTAGGTTTGATTGGGCACTTATCTTTTACGTGTGCTATCTCATAAATCAGGTTATTTCTTTCTGGAATAAGCCATGCTTAACAGTTTGAAAAGAAATTGTATTTAGGGGTTTTAACCAAGGGAGCGTGACCTAATATCAGTTAAAGCTACCCTATATTAATAAGGAAATATCATGTCAGAACAATACACACCGCCAAAAGTTTGGGTTAACGATACTGATGGTGGTAACAAGTGGGCAAATATCAATAGTCCTGAATCTGGCGCTCGCTTTGATAAAGAGCTTCCTGTTGGTGACCATGCTTTCCAATTGTATTCTCTTGGTACACCTAACGGTCAAAAAGTCACTATCTTGCTGGAAGAGTTGTTAGCGGCAGGTGTTAAAGAAGCTGAATATGATGCGTATTTGATTAACATTGGTGAAGCTGAACAGTTCTCTTCTGGTTTTGTTGGAGTGAATCCAAACTCCAAAATACCGGCACTGGTTGATAAGTCTGGTGCTGAAGACGTGAATGTTTTCGAATCGGCATCTATCTTGATGCACTTAGCTGAAAAGTTTGGTCACTTCTTGCCAAAAGAAGGGGCAGCGAGAACACAAACCATTAACTGGTTGTTCTGGGCTCAAGGTTCAGCACCATTCCTAGGTGGTGGTTTTGGTCACTTCTACGCTTACGCTGATGAAAAGCAAGAGTACCCGATTAACCGTTTTGCGATGGAAGCTAAGCGTCAGTTAGACGTGTTAGACAAACAACTCGCCAATAGCGATTTTGTAGCAGGAGAAGAGCTAAGCATCGCTGATATCGCGATTTGGCCTTGGTATGGCAACCTTGTGCTAGGAAAAATCTACGATGCCGCTGAGTTTCTACAGGTTGAGTCTTACACCAACGTTGTGCGCTGGGCGAAGCAACTAGAAGCGCGCGAAGGTTTCCAACGAGGTCGAGTAGTGAACCGTTCATTTGGCGAAGAGTGGGAGCAAGTACCAGAGCGCCATTCCGCAGAAGATATCGACCGTGTTTTAAAGCTTAAGCCTTAGTCGCTTCAAAATTAACTCGCTGTACATAACTAGAGTTTGTTTTTGATTACTTCGAATAACAGACTCTAGTTTTCTCATTTCAAATTGATCCTTCCGAAAGCAAGCTCACCTATTTAGATTTAGCTATTAAAGGCGGTTTAGGTATAAACTTGCGACATCATAATTCTAAAGGATGGTGCCATGTACCACGGTCATATCTATTTCCCTCTGCGCTTTGCAGAGCAAGCAGAAACACTGCGTCAGAAAATCCTCTCAGAGCGTAAAGATGTGTTAGAGACTTTCCCATTAATACAGCGTTTGGTTGGTCCGCATAAGATGCCGATGTTTGAGATTCACTTTGCGAACAAAGAGTCGGGCATTGTTGAATGGCTTGAAAAAGAACGCGGTGACATGTCGGTGCTTATTCACCCGGTAACAGGCGGTGAAGAAACGCTAGACCACACAGTACGTGCGACTTGGCTTGGCCGTGAGCTCGGTGTGTTTGAATATACATTAAGTAGCTAATTTAATTTGCGCCCGACGGTTTGTAGCTAACCAATGTTCTGAATAAACATAGCTGCTGTCGGGTGTATCAAAGCTCACTAATTTTCGAACGATTTCCTTTTTAAATACCTAGCTTCTCCAGCTATTTCCGAGTAACAGCGATACCGCTACCGACACGCCTAATGCGATTAGGATATTAGGTAAGTAAAGACCCCAAATCGCGACACAAACCGCCACGGTTACCACAGCCCATAACAGTGTTTCTAAAATCCAAGTACCCATAAAATAACTCCTAACTAGATTGTGCGACTAGCATAACCAAGCAAGGGTAAACTTTTGGTCACCATCAAATAACCATTTGGGCAAATTGCTACAGTATGACTTTAACGATGAACTCATTGTTGTTGGTTTTATGAGTAAACTGCCAACCTTGGTTCTGACAAACGCGATCAATGAGCTCTAGTCCGATACCAAAAGAGGTTTGTTGTTCAGAGTCGTTTGCTAGGTTTTCATCTTCCAAACGGTTGGTTACCTCAAACTGATGTTCTGTCAGTGTGATGCTGATATCTCCGCTACCACCATGTTGAAATGCATTTCGGATTAAGTTGGTGAGTACAACCTCAGTTAACTCGCGCGGCAGAGTATGTTCTTCTTGCTCAACCTTGGTTTGAATGTCCACTTCTTTGTTTTTTAAAAGATAACGTTGGCTTTCGATAATGTTATTGAGCAGGGGAGTCAGCTTGACTTGCTCATAGTTGGTTTCCATCTCGTTATTACGGCTCATCCATAGCAGAGTTGTCACTAAGGCTTTCATGTTGGTGGCTGAGCGTTGGATTCGTGCGACGGCTCGTTGGCCGCTGTTGGGAATACTTTCAGACAACCGCACCAGCATATCGCCACTGGCTGAAATAGTGGCAATCGGTGTTCTTAACTCGTGGCTAGCTGCTCTTAAGAAAAAGCTCTCACGCTCATTGGCCTGACGCTCACCTTGTACGCTCTTAACAAGCTGCGAAGCCAACTGGTCGATTTCTTTGTATCGAAACTGAGTCAGCCCTTCAGTGTCGTCCACATCCAGAGATTCAGACCATTTTGATAGCGTAATAATCGGTTTGGTGACTCGGTGTATCAAAAGGCGAATGATCAAAAACACCAAGAGTAAAAGGGCGCCGATGGCAATGAAGGCATTGTTAATTTGGTTCACGGAATCGGGTGGGTTGAGCTCGAACAGATTCAAGTAGAGGGCTTCATCGTACTCAGAAATGATGTACAAGGCTTCGTCTTTACCAGAAACTTGATGTTTGGCGGCATAGAGGTATTGCCCTGATTTATTGTTAGGTGAAGGCTGGTAATGATCATAAATAGCGTCGTTATCAAACGCTTTCCAATCAAAGGCTTGTTGAAATTTAGCGGGCAGCTCCGAATAGGTTAGAAAGGCTTGGAATGTCGGGTTTTGATAGTCTGGTAATTGCCCTGTTTCGATGTAACGTTGTTCTGCGACTTCCAATTCATACAAGAATCCATATTTTGCCGATTCATTAAGGCCAATGTGGTAGCTCTGTGAAACCATCAAACTGTAGATGGCAGTCAGCAGCACGACGATGCCAAATAAATAGAGGTAGATGTCGCGCTTAATACTGACTCGGTTCATGTTTGCCTGTTTCATGACTGCTCCTCATGCAAGACCACGCCAATACCATGAACCGTGTGGATTAGCTTTGAGTCAAAGGGCGCATCAACCACTTGTCGAAGTTTAAACAAGTGCGCCTTCATACTATCCGAACTTGGCATTTCATCTTCCCATGCTTCTTCAAGCTTGGCTTTGCTCACCACGTTAGGGCTGTTTCGCACTAACATCACAAGCATTCGCCAACAAACTGGGGACAGCTTCAATAGCTTGCTGTCTCTAACAGCTTGGTGCTTGTCCAAGTCCAGTTTGAGGTCTGCCACAGACAGTGACGTCACGGAGCCTTGAGCGCGGCGCACTAGTGCCATCAACCGTACTTTGAGTTCTTCCATCGCAAAAGGCTTCACTAGATAGTCATCCGAACCTACCTCGAACCCCGCGATCTTGTCTTCTAATGTGTCTCTTGCCGTTAACATGAGAATCGGAGTGGTCACGCCTTGTTGTCGAAGAGATTGACAGACATCAAGCCCATCCATTTTAGGCATGTTGATGTCCGTTAAGATGATGTCATAACGCCCCTCTAAAGCGAGATTTAGGCCCGCGCTGCCATTGTAAGCAAAATCGAATTCGAACCCATCGAGTTCCATATAGTCTGCAATGGCTTCTGCCAAGTCGCTGTCGTCTTCAATCAACAGGGCGTTAATGCTCATAAGTGTCCTTACTTTGTTTCTCGTTCTCTTTTCCAGGCCCAGATAGGCGGCTGAATAAGAAGTTGTAGTCGGTAGTTCCAATTTGGCGCATGCCATAACTGTTGGCACAGTTTAACGTAGCCGTGGAAATATACCTTAAATGGGTTCACAGAGTTGATTCTCGGGAACACGCCATATCTGACTTCTTCCTCTTCTTTAGCGAAGGTACCGAACATCTTGTCCCAAATAATGAAGATGCCTGCATAGTTCTTATCAAGATACTGCTTGTTGGTTGCGTGATGCACTCGGTGGTGTGAAGGCGTATTAAATACCGCTTCAACTGGGCGAGGCAAGCGTTTAACGGTTTCGGTGTGCAGCAGTGTTTGAAACAGTTGAACAAAGGTTTCACACATCAGAACCACAAACGGATTAAAGCCGAGCAGAATTAACGGCAAGTGGAAGAAGAACGGGAAGAACCAATCCAAAGGCCCAAAGCGGTAAGCGACCGAGATATTAAAGTAAGGCGAGCTATGGTGAACTGAGTGCGTTCCCCATGCTAAACCGTTGCTGTGCAAGAATCGGTGCTCCCAGTAGTACGCGAGATCGGCCAAGATCAAGCAACCCAGAATTGTCCAACCGGATATCGGTAGCTGAGTTAGGCTGAAATTCTCGTAGGCGTAAACAAACGCGCCGACATAGGCTAACCCGACAAAGAAAACGGTAACCAACAAGAAGAACAGAGTGACTAAGTTAGTCGCGCTGTCTCCCAACATATTCCAGCTGAGTTTTTTCTTAAAGGCATAGCGGATAAGCTCAAAGATAAACAGAGCCAGAGCAAGCAGCAGAAAATTATCATCTACCCAAGTTTCGGTTAGGATGATGCTCGTTTCTGTGAATGTTTGAGAGAGAAAATTCCCAATGCTATCCATAGTGAAATCCATAACTAAATCCTTTACTGGTTGTTCTTATAATAGACGTATAACTCGCTAGAATCTGGCAACCCATGCTGATTGAGTTGGTGGTGCTCTATAACCATGTCCACTTCTTTTAATATCGCGATACCTTCCCAAGCTTGTGCTAATTCCTGTTCGGTATGTTCGCCTTTACCTAGTAGAAGCGTGCCTTTGACTTTGTTCGGGAGCTTAATTAAGAGCTTGTTTTTATTTAATTTTGATTGCTGAGTCGGGAAGCCAATCATGATTGTTGCTTCGCTGAAATCTAAGCTGATGTCTTGATAGACGACGATGACTTGCTGTTGCTGTGCGACCTCTTCGTCATCGGATTCGAGGTTCTGGTAGAAATCCACCCATAGGTTTGGCACGTCTTCTAAAGGAATTGTCTTACTCAAACCTTGCAGATAAGTCGTGTTTGCAGTGACTTGTGGTTTTACCTCTACGGGCTTAGTTGCTTCTGATTGAGCTATTACTGATTGAGTTACTGCCGTCTCAGCTGTTGATGCCTTTTTAATTGGCTGTGCTGTCGAATTAATTGGCTGCTCCGTCGAAGCATCCGCAACCGCTGGCTGAATATGTAATACCCCCCAGACAACACCAGTAATACCGACTGTCGTGAGTAATGAAGCGAATAATTTCATGCTCTTTCCTTGTTGTTCATTTTTCTTATCAAGGACAATAAAGGAGGCGAGGTAAACAAAAGGTAACCGAGCTAGTGACTAAGCGAGTCTGTCGTCTAATTTGTTAATACAGCAATTTGGGACACTTTTTTCCATGTTGGATTGGTAATACTGGCGCCATATTCATTTATGGGCTCAATAATGCTATTCAAACATCCCATCTCTCTGCTGACGATTATTCGGCTTAATCCATTAAAGGTCGCCGCGACTTGGTTAATGGTATTGGCTGAAAACGTGATGCTTATTCTGCTGCCACTGTTTATTGGTCACGCCATAGACGGAGTGCTAAACCAAAGCTTTCAGCCTTTGATGATGTTGGCACTGATTCTTTTTGTACTGGTGATCATCAGTGTCGTTCGCCGTTTTTACGATACCCGTGTGTATGGTGCTATTCGCGTAAAACTGGCAAACCTTGTTGAGCGTAACCTGCGCGGTTTGTCTATTTCGACCAAAGACGCCCGGCTAACCATGTCTCGTGAGCTGGTTGATTTCCTAGAAGATGATTTGCCTACTTTGATGACCGCGATAGTTCAGCTGGTCGCGACGGTGGTTATCCTCTCAACGTTTCACTTCTCATTGGCACTTTGCATGTTGTTTGCAGGGCTGTCGATTCTGGTTATCTACGGCGTATTCCACCGAACCTTTACACGACTCAATGGCCAATTTAACGACCAAGTTGAACAGCAAGTGAAACTACTGAGTGGTGTTCGCTTGTCAGCGCTTCGTTGGCACTTTGAACGTCTAAAACAGTGTGAAATCAAGCTGTCTGATACCGAAGCTGTTGTCTATGGGCTGATTTTTATCGTGTTATTTGGCGCGGTTATCGGCAATTTATGGATGGTGAGTCAGCTTATCGAGCCGACCGCTGGTCAAGTGTTCTCCATCGTCACTTATTCACTCGAGTTTGTTGAAACCGCAGTGATGCTACCAATCACGCTACAAACCCTTTCTCGTCTCACTGAAATCAGTCAGCGCCTTAATCACACCTCCACTCAACAGGTTACCAAGGGGATACCTCATGAAATTTAAAAAGCCACTTTCTGTATTAGTCGGTTGCGCAGCCATCTTTATCGCGTTGGTTGTCGTTGATGAATTGGAACCTGAAGCTACCCAGCCAGTGAAGAAAGAAGCCGTCCTTGCCCCAGTTTCAGTGTTAGAGGTAACACCATCACAGCATCAATCAACGCTAACGGTATTAGGTGTAACTGCTGCTCGTTGGCCTGTGCAGTTGAAAGCATCCAGTAGTGCACAGTTGAAATGGCTAGATGAAAGCGTTGAACCGGGGAATTTGGTTAACAAAGGCGATGTGTTAGCAAGGTTAGATACTAGCGCAGTTGATGCGAACTTGGCTCAGGCGTTGAGCTCATTGAAACAAGCAGAATTAGAGTTGAAGCAGGCTAAGCATGAGCAAACGGTTGCGTTAAAAATGCTGAACCCGAAAACGAGCTCGTCTTTTGCTCGCAGAGAGCCTCAATTACTTGCAGCGAAAGCTAATCTCAAACAAGCGAAACAGGCTTACCTGAGTGCACAGAAGTTGTTGGACGAATCAGTGATTACTGCGCCCTTTAATGCGGTGATCATGAAACGCCATATCAGTCCGAGAGAGTGGATAGAGGCGGGGCAAGTGACCTTTGAATTGGCTGCCAGTGATTCGATTGATATTGAGTTGCCGATTTCTGAAATGCATTGGCAACAAGTTCAAGCCGCCCTTACTGAGCCAAGTATCACTGTCGTGAACCGCTCTGGGGATCAGTGGCCTGCAAAGGTGCGTTATGTGTCTCCGCAAGTTGATTCGGTCACTCGTCAAAGACAAGTCGTGCTTTCGGTTGAGGCGCCTTATCAAAGCAAGCCAAGATTGTTTCCAAATCAACAGGTTCAAGCCGTGGTTAACCTAAGGCTGAAGGATAACGTAGTCAGCGTACCTTTAAGTGCGATGACACGAGACGGGTATGTGTGGACGTTAGACAACAATGATCGTCTACGTAAAGAGTCGGTATATTTGATTGGACAAGGTAATCAGGTGCTTGATATTCGGTTTAATCAGCAAAGTGAACAGGTTCGCAGAGTGGTGCAATATCCGCTTTCATCGATGTTAATTGGTAAACAAGTTGAGCCTAACTTCTACCAAGATGATAGTTCAGAATCCATGATCGCGAGCCAATCGGATGATGAACAGACTGAGGAGGTAAACCAATGAGTTGGATGACCAAATGGTTTATCAATAACCCTGTTGCTGCCAATTTATTGATGATGGCGATTGTTATCAGTGGTGTGCTTGCGTTTGGACAATTGCGTGTCGAGTCGTTCCCACAAATAGCACCGTCTTCCATCAGTATCAGCGTTACTTACCCTGGCGGTACGGCGCAACAGATCGATGAGAGTGTTACGCAGCGAATCGAAGAGTCAATCAGTGGTATTGCAGGCATCAAACAGATCACCAGTCAGTCGAGTGCTGGGATTTCTCAGGTCATGGTTCGTAAAACCAGCAGCACAGATTTAGACAAGCTTCTGGACGACATTCGTAATCAAGTCAACGCGATCAATGGTTTTCCCGTGCAAGCGGACAGACCACAAGTTGTGCGAAACGAATTTACCAATTTGGCGGCGTTTGTGGTGGTGTCTGGGCCAAGAACCGATGACGAACTGCAACCCATCGCCAAGCAACTTGAACAAGCACTGAAGAAGAATCCGCGTATCTCGAAGGTATCAAATTGGGGAACTCGCACATCTCAACTGGTTATCGAACCCGATCCTGACCAACTGAAAGCGCTAGGATTGAGCTTAGAAGACCTCGCAGAGCTCGTTGAGCAGCGTTCGCTTGAGACTCGTAGCGGTGAACTAATCAGTGACAAAGGTCGAATGGTGATTCGTGGTGACGGTTACGCCGATGATTTACAGAAGTTGAACCAACTTGTTGTGATTTCAGGAAGCAACGGAAAAATACTGTTGGGTGATATCGCCAAGTTAAGTCGTGGCTACCAATACAGTGGTTCTATCGTGCGTAACAACGGCTCTAACGCCATCGCATTATTGGTCAGTACGAGCCAAACCGACAACCTGCTTAAAGTCAGTGAAGCGATCAGTGAAACGCTTGATGCCCAACGCGCGATTTTGCCGTCGGATATTGAGTTGAATACCATGGCCGACATGGCACCTTACATTGAAGAGCAGTTATTTCGTTTGAGTGAGAACGCATGGCAAGGCTTATTGATCGTCGTAGTTCTACTTGGGATCTTTCTTGAAATCAGGCTCGCCTTTTGGGTCGCGATGGGCATCCCAATTGCGCTGACTGGAACGTTGGCAGCAATGCAGTTGTTCAACTACAGCATCAACGACATCACCTTGTTTGGTTTTATCTTGGTACTCGGTGTGCTGGTGGATGATGCGGTTGTTGTAGGTGAAGCGATACATGAAAAACGGACGGGTAACGTCAGTAGCTCAGGGAATTTAAATATAAACGGCTCCTCAAATCTAAACGGAAAGACAGCCGCTTGGCAGGGCGTTAACTCAGTATCAGTGGCTACCGTGTTTGGTGTGCTCACAACCATCGCTGCGTTTTCTCCAATGCTATGGATTAATAACGAGTTAGCCAAAGTATTGGCTGGGTTTTCAGCAGTGGTGATCTTTGCGCTGATATTCTCGCTTATCGAAAGTAAATTTATCTTGCCGTCACACTTGGCTCAGCTATCTGTGAAAAAGCCATCAAAGGGTTTGTTCGCTAAGGTTCAGAATGCCGCTCAAGGCGGGTTACAGTGGTTTAATCTCAACATCTACAAGCCAGTATTGGAGTTTGCACTTGGCTACAAAGTCGCGTCCTTGCTTGGGTTTGTGGCGGTTATCTCACTGGCTTATGGCATGTGGTCTAACGGTGCGATTCGCAGTGCATTGTTCCCTGAAATTCCGGGGCGTTACATCACCGCGGTTATTGAACTGGAAGATGGCGCTCCGTTGCCTTTACAGCGCCAAGCCTTGTTGCAAGTTGAGCAAGCGATGACACAGGTCGAAAAGGGTTTAATGGACGATTACCCATTACAGGAAAAGCCTGTTGTGAACCTGCTTGCTTGGTCTGATGGCTATGGCGAAATCGAAGTCACAGCTGAGCTCACCAACGAATCCTTAAGCTCACTGCCGGGTAATTTATTATTGAAGCGATGGAGAGAAAATACAGGTCAAATCGAAGGCGCTTACTCGGTTAAGTTCAGCGCGGCAGAGGAGCCTGCTGGTGGAACATTCTTAACGATCTCTTCCAATGATCGTGAGCTTGCTTCTCTCGTTAGCGAGGAGCTAGCGGACACTTTGGCTTCGTTGAAAGGCGTATCGGATGTTTACGACGACGGTCAGGATGGTTTACCGCAAGTTCGCTTGGTATTGAATCAATATGGTCAGCAGCTTGGGTTAACTCAAGCGAAACTGGCTCAGTTAGCAGGCGAAGCGTTTGGCGAAAGAGAAGTGCATCGCCTGTTAGAAAATGGGCAAGAGACCAAGGTGCTTCTGCAATATCCGAGAAAGGAGCGCAGAACCTTAGCTCAGCTACAACAGGCACTTATCATGTTACCTAATGGCGGAAGTGTGATGATGGGGGATATTGCTGAGTTTCGTCATGAGCAAGAACCGCAAGTGGTTTACCGCCGCGACCGAGAGCAAGTGATCAACCTGTATTGGAAGCAGAACCGCGACCTACAATCACCAGAGAAAACACGTGAGCAACTCGAAGAGTCGATTGAATCTCTGCACCTACAATATCCAAGCGTAATCATCAAAGCGGGCGGTGAGTTTGAAGAGATAGGGGAAGTGTCGGATGGCTTTAAATCAGCGATGATTCTGACGTTGTTGATGATCTACACCTTGTTGGCTGTGCCTTTGAAATCTTACTGGCAGCCGCTGATCATCATGGCGGTAATCCCGTTTGGTTTTGCGGGCGCGATTTTTGGTCACTACTTGATGGACTTACCCATCAGTATTCTATCGTTGTTTGGAATGATGGCCATGACAGGCATCGTGATTAATGATTCGTTGGTGTTGATTACTCGTTTTAACGCTGAATACCGCCAAGGGGTGCCGTTACAGCAAGCGTTAGTCATTGCGGGTACTAGCCGCTTGAGGGCGATTTTCTTGACCACCATTACAACGGTGTGTGGATTGTTGCCATTGCTAAGCGAAACCGCAGAGCAGGCGCAATACTTGAAACCAGCGGCAGTATCTTTGGTGTTTGGCGAGCTGTTTGCCACTGCGGTAACTCTGATTTTGATTCCCGTGTTGCTTGGCCTGTTTTGCCGCAAGCCCCCGCTAGTTGAAAATCTAATTGAAAAAGAAGCGGACGAACAAGATTCATTAGAAGAACTCACTTTGGAGCGCTCGTGATTGATTTTATAAAGGACAAAGACGATAGTGAAGCCAAGCTGTCCAATTCAGCGAAGCTAACCGACAGTAAGACTAAAGCCAATGTACCAGAGACCTAAGACTGTATGACGCAAGAGAATAAACCTGCTTTGCATTTAGAACCAGCTTTTAAACTGGTGCCTGAGATTACATTGATTGAATCTTTGCCAGAGCACCTTCAAAAACGCTTTACGCATGCATTGACCTTGATGCATGAAGAGTGGGGTGAGCGTCGTACGTGGGAAGAAATTGCAACAGAGATCGCGATTTCGCCTTATCACTTTCATCGTCAGTTTACCGAGTTGTTTAATGAAACTCCTGGCCAGTATCTAAGCCGTGTTCGGTTACAAATCGCGGTCGGTTTGTTGATCAATGATGAGCCGTGGAGCGTGATTGAAATTGCTCAGTATTGTGGCTACTCATCGTCACAGTCATTAGGTAAGGCGCTCAAGCGTGAGCTCGGTGTTACAGCAAAACATATTCGAGAAATGGGCTATAACGCGACACCTAAGGAAACGGCAGAATTCATCCAGAAATTAGCACATCCAGGTGTGCAGTCTTCTATGGAGAAAGAGCTAGTTAAGTCTATGCCGATCGAGCTAGTTTGGTATCCAGAACGCGGCATGCAAAAGCTTAAGTTGGAAGATCCTGATTGGGACACGGTATTTGAAATCTATGGTCAGAAGTCGACTCACTTGATGGGCACTACGCCGATCAAGCAAATGAATAATAAATGGGACGACATCGACGCTGAAATTGGAAATTGGCAAGTCGCGAAAGATCGTTATGATATGACCATTCCTGAAGGCTACTACTTATGCAGCGACGTTTATCTGGTTTCAGATGTGGCGTACAGCACAGCGTTAGAAGCTCTGTTTAAGGCGGTTGAGCAACAAGGTTTGAAGTTAGATGTGCAAGGTTATTTGGTAGAGATGATTCGTCAGATCGATATGGATGATGTTGAAGGCGTGACCTTCTCATTCCAGTTGCCCATCTTAACGACCCAAGACAACGAATAATAAAAAGGCTCCTCAATTGAGGAGCCTTTTGCTTTACCAAGGAACAGTTTTAACAAGGGACTGTTTTATCAAGAGCCTCTGTTCGTCAGCCTTAACCGCTAAACAGAGTAGGGGGATTAAGCCTCTGCAGTCACTTTAGAATCGCTCATCTTTTTAAGAGCTGCATAACCAAAACCTGTTACCGCTGTACCTGCTGCAATCGCCACTAGATACATAAGCACTGGAGAGATAGCGCCAGGAATTAGCAGTACGAACAAGCCGCCGTGTGGAGCCATTAGTTGTGCACCAAACATCATTGATAGAGCGCCCGTTAGTGCGCCACCTGCCATACATGCTGGGATAACACGCATTGGGTCTTTCGCTGCGAATGGGATTGCACCTTCAGAGATGAAACATAGTCCAAGAACGAATGATGCTTTACCTGCTTCGCGCTCGCCTGCTTCAAACTTGTCTTTCACTAGGAAAGTTGCAAGGCCCATACCTAGAGCCGGAACCATACCTGCAGCCATGATTGCTGCCATTGGTGCGTAAGTTTGTGAAGCCAATAGACCAACACCGAACGTGTAAGCCGCTTTGTTTACTGGACCACCAAGGTCGAAACACATCATTGCGCCTAGAATCACACCCAGAAGAATCGCATTAGACGTTCCCATGTTGTTTAGGAAGTCTGTCATTGCGCTCATCACGCCTGAAACTGGACCACCAACGATGTAAATCATGACCAAACCAGTGAACAAACTCGCGATAAACGGAATGATCAGAATTGGTTTGAGGGCTTCCATGGATTGTGGAAGTTGAACCTTGTCGGCAATGAATTTTGCTGCGTAACCCGCAATGAAACCCGCTGCGATACCACCTAGGAAACCTGCGCCTGTTGAGCTAGCCAACATACCGCCAATTAGACCTGGAGCCAGACCCGGACGGTCAGCAATAGAGAATGCAATGAAACCAGCAAGAACAGGAATCATCAGTGCGAATGCAGAACCACCACCGATAGTCATCAATGCTGCTGCTAATGTGCCTTCTTCTTTGAACGCTTCGATACCGAATACGAAAGACAGTGCGATGATCAAACCACCCGCAACAACCACAGGAAGCATGTGAGATACACCTGTCATTAGGTGCTTGTACACACCTTTCTTCTCATCAGCAGGCGCTGAATTTGAAGACGCTGTGTGCTGGTATGGCTTAGCTTCAGCGAATGCTTTTTCCATCTCTTGCTTTGTTTTCTTCAAAGCAGGACCTGTTGTGGTTTTGTATAGCGCTTTGCCGTTGAAACGATCAAGAGGAACGTCGATGTCGGCAGCGATGATAACAAGATCAGCGTCTGCGATTTCTTGGTCTGTCAGTTGGTTTTTCGCACCTACAGAGCCGCGAGTTTCCACTTTGATCTGGTGACCTAGGCGTTTGCCTTCTGCTTCCAGCGCTTCAGCTGCCATAAAGGTATGTGCAACACCCGTTGGGCAAGCGGTAATCGCTACGATCTTCTTGCTGCCTGTGCTTACTGTTGTAGAAGAGTTTGTTGAAGTACTAGTAACGGTAACTGCTTTTTCAACTTGAGAAGCGTCTAATACCGTTGCTTCTGCTACCGCTTTCTCTAGAAATGCTTTTGCATCTGCTGTGCATTCAGAGATAGCTGCTTGGTACACTTTTTTGCCAACAAAGCGCGCTTTATCAATGTTTGTGTTGGCAGCAATAACCACAACATCGCTGCTGTCGATCGTGTCTTGTGATACTGGAGAGTTAGGTAATACGCTAGATTGACATTCAATAGCGGCGTTCCAACCCAGTGTTTTTGAAGCTTGCTCTAACAAGCCTGCTGCGATGATGCTGTTTGCTACGCCACTTGGGCAAGCTGTGATGATGGTAATATTCATAATAATCCCTTTGTCCTATTTACTTGTGTCTAACTGACTAGTTGGAGCACTAAGCGCCTGTAATTGGATATTTTGTCGTACTGAATCCAGCTCTTGTTGGCTGGTTACACCCACGCCTACCTGTGAAACTGCTAGAGCAGATAGGGCGGTTGCGAATTGAATAAGTTCTGGTTTTGGCATCTGTTGCATGTGACCCCAACATAGGCCTGCAACTAAGGTGTCACCTGCACCTACCGTGCTTACTACTTGCATGCGCGGTGGTTGAGCGTGTAACCACTCACCTTGGTTAAGCCACATCACACCTTCAGCACCAAGTGACACAACGATGTTATCGATGCCTTTTTCACTTAGGGCTTGGCCTGCGTGTTGGCATTGGTCGCGTGTAGTTAGTTCGGCGTTGAATAACTGAGATAGCTCTTCATCGTTTGGCTTGATCAGCCATGGTTGTGCATCGAGTCCCGCTTTAAGTGCATCACGGCTGCTGTCGAATAACACTTTCTTGCCCATATCGTGAAGTTTCTGAATCCACGATGCGCATAACATAGGTGAAATGCCCTGAGGTAAGCTGCCTGCAATCACGAAATATTCGTGGTCTTCAGCTAACCCGAATAGAGTGCGCTCAAACTGCTCGATGGCAATCGGTGTTACCGCTACGCCAGGGAAGTTGATGTCGCTAACTTGACCACTTTCTTCTACTAACTTCACGTTGATGCGAGTTGCGCCGTCGACACGAATAAAGCGGTCAGTTGCGCCCATCTGTTCGAACAGTTGGCAGAACGCTTCTTCGTTATTGCGACCAAGGAAGCCAGTCACTGTCACTTTTGCGCCAAGTTCTGAAAGAACTTTTGCTACGTTTACGCCTTTGCCCGCTGCATGCAGTGAGCTTTTGTTCACCAAGCTAACTGAACCTACGTTTAGCACATCGATGCTACCTGTCAGATCTAGAGCAGGGTTTAGGGTTACGGTAACGGCTTTGATTTGTTTATCAGACATATCGATTTCCTAACCTTCGCCAAGGCCAGAAGCGATAGCTTTGCCAATAGACTCAAGTGCTTGTGCTGCGTCATCACCTTCAGCAACAAATTGAAGCTGGTGGCCGTGTTTAACGCCAAGAGCGATTACTTTCATCAAGCTCTTCGCGTTCACTTCTTTTCCGTCGCCATCTAGGTTTGACACGCGGATTGTTGATTCAAACTTCTTCGCTTCAGCGACTAGCATTGCGCCCGGACGAGCGTGTAGGCCGTGTGCGTTTTTGATTTTGAATACTGCGCAGTTGTCGTCGTCTTGAGAAGCTGTAGAAACCGCTTCACCTTTTAGAAGGCCAATGACTTGCGCTGCATCTGCAGTCAACAGTTGTTGTTGCTTACCTTCGAAAACCATCTTGCTTAGGTTTGCCAGAATCGATTGGTGTGCGCTGTTACAAGCGGCGAATGCTACCAATGCTTTAACTGGTGTGCCTTCGTACTCACAATGGTTCGCTGTTGAAACGAAAGATACGCCAGTGCGAGTTACACCTTTGTCGCTGCCCAACAACCATAGGCCTTGGCCTAGGTGAGTTGGTGTTTTTGTCACAAGGTCGGCAACGAATGCGTTGTCTGTGCAACCTGTGTTCTTAAGTAGGCCGCCCGCAACTGCAGACATTTGAATCATGTCGCTTGCAGGGAACAGTAGCTGAACTAAAGAAGCGTCTAGGTCTGCTTCTAGCTGAACTTCGCCATTAAGTAGGGCGATGATTTCGTCTTCTGATTTTGCTTGCTTTAATTTCTCTTCAACACCGTCTGCCGCTAGCACTTTGGTCAGTTGCTTAAGAATGCCTAAGTGCTCATCAGATTTAGCTGCAATACCAATCGCAACGTAAACACGGTTTCCGTCTGCCCAATCAATACCTTCAGGGAAGTGGTGTACCGCAACGCCTGTCTCTTTCACTAGGCCACGAGTGTCAGTCGTTCCATGAGGAATCGCGATACCGTTGCCAAGGAACGTAGAGTTCTGGTTTTCACGGTTCAGCATTCCTTCAACGTAGCCAGAGTCAACTAAGCCTTTGGCTGTTAGGTCGCCTGCAATATTTTGGATTGCTTGGAACTTATCATTGGCCGTTTGGCCTAGAGTGATGTCAGATTTTGATAATTTAAGCATGGTGCCTCTTTAGCGTATCGCTTGAGAATTTGTGTGTCGCTACGATTCCAACTAGAGCAAGAATTAGTGAACTTTACTCTTTGCTTTACTTTAGCTGAATCGGTTCAGCATTCAGTGTAAAAAAATTCAGCAAAGCCAATTTCGATTTTCAAAATAGTTTTGCTGCGTGTCGTTAATTCGGTCTGATTCGTGGATAACGAAAAGCTAAATAACGAAAGCTTATTAACAACAAATGACGCTCGATTCATTCAAAAGGATGATTGAAGTCACTTTTCAGATTTTGCTGAATCCTTTCAGCTTTTATACTGAATCGATTCAGCATATAATTCAACTAATCCAGGGATCAGATCATTCGTTATATGATCCTACGCACAAAATACAGGTCACTCATATGACACTTGATGAAATCGCTAAGTTGGCTGGAGTATCGAAAACCACAGCCAGTTATGTCATCAACGGCAAGGCGCAGAAATACAGAATCAGTGAAAAGACTCAACAGAAAGTCATGGCGGTTGTAGAAGAGTATAATTACCGTCCAGACCACGCCGCTTCGTCGTTGCGAGCTGGTAATAGCCGTTCATTTGGTTTGATTATTCCGGATCTGGAAAACAGCAGTTACGCGCGTTTGGCAAAATTGATAGAGCAGAATTCACGCAAAGTGGGCTACCAGATATTGATTGGTTGTTCTGATGATGATGCTGAAACAGAACGAAAAGTGGCTGAAGCTTTGGTAAGTCGTCGTATTGATGCCTTGCTGGTTGCGAGCTCAATGCCAGACGCCAACGAGTTCTACTTAAAGTTGCAAAACTCAGGAACGCCTGTGATCGCAATTGACCGTCCGTTAGATGATGAGCACTTTGCTTGCGTACTCAGTGAAGATTTCGAAGCCGCATTTGAACTGACGCATTCGATTCTCGATGACAATATTCATAGTGTTGGTTTGATAGGCGCACTTCCTGATCTAAATATCTCACGCGAACGTCACCTAGGTTTTGAAGCTGCGAATAAAGCACATACTCAACAAACAGGGCTCGCAGAAAACAAGCCGATGGTTGTGGGTTATGGTGAGCACTTTGATAGGGAATCTGGGCGAGAGGTTTTTGAGGGTTGGATTGCAAAAGGCACGGTTCCTGATGCGATTGTGACTATGTCTTACACCTTGTTAGAGGGTGTGTTGGATGTAATGGTTGAAAAACCAGAGCTGATTAATCAAGTAAAACTGGCAACCTTTGGTGATAACCGACTGCTCGACTTCTTGCCTTTTAAAGTCCATTCACTGCCGCAGCAGTTTGAAGTAATTGCCGACAGCGCTTTTGCTTTGGCGTTAAATGCATCCGCTAAGCGTTACCAAGCGGGTATTGAACTCGTGCCGAGAAGTTTAGTGAGACGAGGCTAATTCCAGTTAGTTTAAACAAGCTAGGTTAGATTTGGACACTTAGCTCGAACTTGGAGTTAACTCGAACCTGTAATTAACTCGAACTTGGACACTTAACTTGAACTAAGCAATAAGCCCAACTCTACAATGGCAACAATGCCGAGCAACAAAGCCAACACCTTCCAAAACTGGATTGGATTTCGGTTTATCAAAGGTTGCTTGGCTTTGCTTTTCACCAAACTTTGGTTTGGCGTGTAAAGGTCTGCCACAAAATCCCCCAACACTTGATGACGCTCGCTCGGCGATTCGGCGCAGGCTTTTTGTAACACCAAATCCACCCAGCTTGGTAAGTCAGTTCGTTTTTGAGTGATGGGTTGGTATTCCCACTGATGATGACGAGATTGCTTAAGTGATTGTGCGGTCATTTCAGAGTAGGGCAATTCACCAGTTAGCATCTCATAGCCGATCACAGCGATAGAGAACAAATCTGAGCTGGTGGTCGCGGTGTTATGTTTGATGGTCTCGGGTGCAATGTAATTGACCGCACCTAATGGAGTGTCGTCTTTGTCTGCGAGCTCTCCCTCTTCAAGTCCTCTGACTAATACAGCGCCAAGGTCGATGATTTTTATCTCACCATCATGTTGAAGCATAATGTTCCCGGGCTTTAAATCTCGGTGCACCATGTCTGCGCGTTGTAATACTCGAATACCTTGTGTGATTTTTTCTAGTATGTCGCGTACTTCATTGAGTGACGGTTTTGGATTGTCGTACATCCATTGTCTTAGCGTGATGCCTTCTACCCATTCGCAGATTTGATATAAAAATTGCGAGTTCTCTGGCGTCGGGTAGACCTTCATTACCTTCTTATTGTTCAGCAAGATGCCAGCCCATTGTTCATTAAAGAAAGCTCTCAGTTGCGACGGGCTATCGTGATATTGAACGGAAGGGACTTTTAACACGAACTCGGTTTGTGTCTCTTTTTGCATCACACGATACACATGGCTTCTAGAGCCTGCATACAACACCTCAAGCACCATAAAGTTGTCGATACTTTGTCCGAGCTTTAAAGCGGGCGGAATGGCTCGTTTAGCCAGTTTTTCATGGAACTCGATGAGCGAAGGCTTAGGTAGATGACTAACTTGCACAATCAAGCAGCTCACATTGTCTGAACTGTTGTGGCTTAAAGCGGTGTTACAGATGGTCTGTGCTGCGTATTCGAAATCCGCTCCAGGCTTATCGATGTGTTCATTGAATGTGTTGGGCGAGACAAACTCGTGCACACCATCCGAAGTGAGGATAAAGCAGTCGTTTTTCTTAATAGGCAGGGTTTGATAGTCAACGTTGAGTTGGTTATCCATGCCTAAGGCGCGTGTTAAGTAATGCTTCTGCCCGATATTCTTACGGGTGTGGTCGCGGGTCAGTTGGCGTAATTCACCATCTCTTAGTAAGTAAATGCGACTGTCGCCAACGTGGAATATATGTGCGGTGTTCGATTTTAATATCACGCTGCTGAACGTCGAAACGAGGGCATTGTGGTTCACTTGTTGTGCGGGATGGATATTAGAAACAGACGTGTTGAAGAGCCAAGAATTGAGGGACGTTAAGACCTTTTGCGCCGAACGCTGAATGCTCCAGCTTTGGGGAGTCGCGTAATAGTCGTCTATAAACTGCATCACGCTGGTGTGACTGGCTTTCTGGCCGTGTTCACTGCAACTCGCGCCGTCTGCTACGCAGGCAACACTGCCTTTCAACTCTTGCTCTGCGCGAGTTTTAGGGTGTTTTACAATGATGGCATCTTGGTTTTCATCACGTACGCCTTGATTCGAATAACCACCAAACTTAAGCGTTAACTGGTTGTTGGATTCCGGCGTGACGACTTGCCCTTGGCTGAATGAAATTGTCATAACTGGTCTTCTTCTTAACTGGCCGTCTTCTCATTTGCTTGAGAGCACATCTGAGAAAGAACAAAAGCTCTAGCGAATGCAGAGCCTTTGAACGTAGTACCAAAGTGGTGAAACACACCTTGGTACTACTCCCGATTCAATGAGTGGTTAGCTCGATACGTTAATCAAGGTCACGCTACCGTCGTCATTCACTTCAGCAATTTGGCCGTTAGGCTCTTCCATGAACATCAGAGTAACGAAGCCTAGTACTGCTGTTCCTGCAATCACCAAGAAGAAGGTTTGGTAACTTACGAATGAAAGCACAGTTAGGTAAACCACCGCACCCACGTTACCGTAAGCGCCAGTCATACCTGCAATTTGACCTGTCATACGACGTTTAATCAGAGGTACTGTTGCAAACACCGCACCTTCACCGGCTTGTACGAAGAAAGAACACGCCATTGCAGCAACAACCGCTAGCCATACTGGCCATGTACTGTCGACTTGACCCATTGCAAAGTAACCCACAGCAAGACCAATCGTTAGAATAAGCAGTGTTGGTTTACGACCGAATTTGTCTGAAATCCAACCACCACCTGGGCGAGACATTAGGTTCATAAAGGCATAAGCCGATGCAACCATACCCGCAAGAACCGGCGTTAATTCAAAGGTTTCAGAGAAGAACAGTGGCAGCATAGAAACAACAGCCAGTTCAGAACCAAATGTCGCGAAATACAACACGTTCAACACAGCAACTTGCTTGAATTTGTATCTGTGAATTTCTGGTACTTCTTCTTTGAATACGTTCTTATTTACCTTCCAAACTTGCGACACTTCGTACACGTAAAGTGCGGCTAAACCTGCGTAAACCGAGTTAACCGCCATGTCAGACAACATGTTGATGTTGTTTGGTGATAGCTTCCATGTCAGTAGCGCTATAGCGGCGTACATCGGGACCTTCATAATGAGTAGGAAGAAAAAGTCACCCTTGGATGTCACTTCCATTGCCGTTACTTGAGCAGGCTTGAAGTAAGTCGATCCTTTTGGTGTATCCGTTACATTTTTGTAGAAGATAAACGAGAACGCTAAGCTCATAAGGCCAGTGATACCGACCGCATAACGCCAACCATCGTCACCACCAAATGCGAAAGCCAGAGTTGGAAGCGTGAATGCTGCCGCTGCTGAACCGAAGTTACCCCAGCCGCCGTAAATACCTTCAGCCGTACCGAGTTCATTGTGTGGGAACCACTCAGACACAAGGCGAATACCGACAACGAAGCCTGCACCGATGAAGCCTAATAGGAAACGAGCAATCGCCGCTTGAATGAAAGAGTCTGCCAGAGCAAACATAAAACAAGGGATTGAACAGACCGCGAGTAGCGAAGAGTAGACTAATCTTGGGCCGTATCGGTCGGTTAACATACCAATCGCGACACGTGCCGGAATGGTCAATGCAACGTTGAGAATAAGGAGTGTTTTGATTTCCTCAGTTGAAAGGCCAAGCGAGGTTTTCACCATTTGCAGTAGTGGGGCAAAGTTGAACCACACGACAAAGGTGATAAAAAAGGCCATCCAACTGAGGTGTAAGGTTTTCATCTTACCCGTAAATGAAAGCAGCGAAAATTTTGTGTTATCCATGGTTTAAATCCTTTAAATCTGGAAGATTACCCGGCTTTAGCTTGTGCGTTACTTCCGAGATTCGAACGCATTAATGTGGCTAAACCCTGTGCCGAAATTGCTCACGCTGATAAAGCGTTTACATGATGATGTCGGCGTTTAGTTAACTGGCAATAGCAAGCGGTGCGAGAACCTGAACCTGCTCTCCTTGCTTGCGAACTTCAAATTTCACGAGCTTGAGTTCAGGTTGTTCAAGGCACGTGCCAGTTTCTAAGTGGTAATGCTGCTTGTATAAGGGTGAGGCGACGTAAGGCTCACCGCTTAATGAACCAATGATACCACGTGACATCACATTCGCCTTGCCAACAGGATCGTAATTAGAGAGTCCATAAAGCGTGTCACTGCGCTTGCAGTAAAAAATAGCCACTTGGTTATCGTCTACTTTGGCGCAAATACCACCGTTTGGGGTTAGGTCCCGGGTGTTGCATACGGTTGTCCAATTTTCCATGACTTTCTCCTAGTCAAAACATAAAACTAATAATCAATTTAATTAGGGTGATAGCCGACAGCAGTTTTCTTGGGCTGAGCCACTGTCGACTATCGATATTGGGTTTAGTTGTTACTGATTCACTGACCGTCAATTCGGCTTACGAAACTTCCGTGACTTCGATTTGGTCTGCGTTGGTGAGCATTTCATCTCGTTGTGAATCTGAAGAAGAGCTCAAGCTCGGCTTAGGAAAACGCTGCTCTCGTTCTTTGATGAATGACAGGCTAGTGTCCATTTCTTCGCTGTTGATGTAGTGCTGGAAACGCTTCATTTTTTCAGGGTTTTCGATGGTAGTTTTCCATTCACACTGGTATTTTTCGATGTTAAGGGCGATATCGGCTTCAAGTTCTTCAGCAACGTTGAGCTTGTCTTCAATCACGACTTGCTTGAGGTATTCAATGCCGCCTTCAAGGTTTTCCATCCATACCGATGTACGCTGTAGGCGATCCGCGGTACGTGTATAGAACATCAGAATGCGGTCGATGTATTGCAGCAGGGTGGTTTCATCAAGGTCGGTAGCGAAAAGGTCACCATGGCGAGGGCGCATACCACCGTTACCACAGATGTAGAGGTTCCAACCTTTGTCGGTGGCGATTATGCCAAAGTCTTTTGATTGGGCTTCTGCACATTCGCGCGTACAGCCAGAAACCGCAAACTTGATCTTGTGGGGTGAGCGTAAGCCTTTGTAGCGGTTCTCAAGTCGAATCGCTAAGCCAACACTGTCGTCGACACCGTATCGACACCAAGTGCTACCGACACACGATTTCACGGTACGTACTGACTTACCGTAGGCATGGCCCGTTTCAAAACCAGCATCGATTAGCTTTTTCCAGATGATTGGCAGTTCGTTAAGTTGCGCGCCAAACAAGTCGACACGTTGACCACCAGTGATCTTGGTGTACAGGTCGAACTCTTTAGCGACTTCACCAAGCACAATCAGTCTATCGGGTGTGATTTCACCGCCAGCAATACGCGGAACCACAGAGTAGGTGCCGTCTTTTTGCATGTTGCCAAGGTAGATGTCGTTGGTGTCTTGCAGTTCGATGTGTTGATCTTCGAGGATGTAATCGTTCCAGTAGGAAGCCAGAATCGAACCGACAGCCGGTTTACACACGGTACAGCCCAATCCGTTTCCGTGAGAATCTAACAGCTCATCGAAGGTCTTGATTTTGTTGACGCGGATAATGTCGGTAAGCTCTTGGCGAGAATACGCAAAGTGCTCACAGATATCGTTAGAGACTTCCACACCTAGGTTACTTAGCTCGCTATCGAGAACCTGTTTAGCAAGGGCAGAACAACCGCCACAACCTGTTGAAGCATTAGTGGTTTCTTTCAATGCGGCCATCGTGGTGCAACCCGCTGAAACCGCGTCTTTAATGTCGCCTTTGGTTACATCAAAACACGAACAAATCACTGCGCTATCGGGCAGAGCTTCAACACCCATTGCCGAGCCTGAATCATCCGCGACATTAGGTAGAATCAGTACTGATGGGTTTTCAGGGAGGGGCATGTCATTTTGTTTGATTTGCAGTAGCGAACCGTAGGCTTCTGCATCACCGACCAATACCGCACCGACAATCTTTGTACCGTCTGCCGAGATGATCAGGCGCTTATAAACTTGTTCAATTTCATCGTTATAGGTATACGACTGAGCGCCTTCCGTCTTGTCATGTACTTCACCGATACTGGCAACATCAACGCCAAGTAATTTGAGCTTGGTGCTCATGTCGGCACCAGTAAATGCAGCATCGTCAGTACCGCCGGATACAATATGCGAAGCCGCGACTTTCGCCATGGAATAACCAGGGGCGACTAAGCCGAAGATCTTGTTGTCCCAAAGCGCACATTCACCAATCGCATACACGTTGTCGATGTTGGTTTGGCAGTGATCGTTAATCACGATGCCGCCACGTTCACCAATGGCGATATCAGAGCTTCGAGCTAGGGCATCTTGAGGGCGAATACCGGCAGAGAACACGATCATATCGGTTTCAAGGTGGGTGCCGTCTGCAAAGTTCATTCTGTAGCGAGCGCTTTCACCCGCGACTATCTCAGAGGTCGCTTTCTCGGTATGAACCTGCACACCAAGGTCTTCAATTTTTCTGCGCAGTAGGGCACCGCCACCGTCATCTAATTGAACGGCCATCAGGCGAGGTGCAAACTCAACAACATGTGTTTCCAAGCCAAGGTTTTTGACTGCGTTTGCGGCTTCTAAGCCAAGCAGGCCACCACCAATAACCACGCCCGATTTACTGCCTTTGCTAGATAGTTCAATGGCGTCTAAATCTTCGATGGTGCGATAAACGTGGCAGTGTTCTTGGTCGTTACCGGGAATAGGGGGAACAAAAGGGAATGAACCGGTCGCCAGAATCAAGGTGTCATAACTCTCGGTATGTCCCGACTCAGTCACAACGCACTTATTTTCAGTATCTAGTTGAGCGACTCTCGCGTTGAGAAGGTAATTGACGCCATTGCTTTGGTAATACTCTTCGCTGGTTAATGCTAAATCTTCGGCATTTCCGCGCTTGAAGTAAGCCGTCAACTGAACACGGTCGTAGGCCAACCTTGGCTCTTCACTGAAAGTAATAACATCAAACTCATCACTGTCTGATTGCAGGATGTTGTCGATAAATTTGTGTCCAACCATGCCGTTACCAACAACGACGATTTTCTTCTTGCTCATAATCCATTCCTTATTCTCGGCGTCACCATCACTAGCATCTAATTTCTAGTCGTTAGCAGATGAATACCGGGTTGAGATTCCACTCAATTCATAATCATCAAGAAAAACAAAAATGTTTTTTCTAAGTCTTGGTTTTTAGTGGAGCAAGGAGGGTGCCAGATTGCGAGTTGTTCATTCAAATAAAATTTAATCTATATATTTCAGTAATTTAAAAATTGCAGGTGGCACGCAATTACCCCTAAAGTGGTATGTAAAATTTTTGTTAGATTTATATAAATGAGCGTTTGTGGTGCAACTTTCTGCAAGATGGTGCAAAAATTAAGTTTCTATCTTGGCTAAGTTCGATTTTGTTCAGTGTTGATATTTTTAATTTCATTAAGTTGTTGTTTTTAAGTGGTAATATTTCAATTTAGTCGAGTGGTGTTAAGTGGCGTGCTATTTGCTTGGTTTCAGTTATTACAATTATGGATAATTGAGCGAGAAACGGATGACCGATTCAAACAGCGGCTGGATAAAATCAACCTGTGCTTATTGTGGTGTAGGGTGTGGAATAGAAGCGAGACCGACATCGTTAGGAAAACTAGAAGTGCGTGGTGATAAAGATCATCCATCAAACTATGGAAAGCTATGTACTAAAGGGATTGCGCTCGGTGATACTGTGACGCCTTTAGGACGCCTAACACAGCCTGCTCATATTCAGAATGAGCAAAAACAAGAGCTGGATTGGAATAGTGCTACTCAGTTGGTTGCAGACAAATTCAATCAAACGATTGAAGAATTTGGGGCCGATTCGGTTGCGTTCTATGTGTCTGGTCAGCTGCTTACCGAAGACTATTACGTTGCCAATAAACTGATGAAAGGCTTCATCGGCAGTGGCAACATCGACAGTAATTCTAGGCTGTGCATGGCTTCAACCGTGGTTGGGCATAAGCGAGCATTTGGCGCAGACACCGTACCTGTCTGTTACGAAGATCTCGAGCAAGCCGATCTGGTTGTGATTACAGGCTCCAACCTAGCATGGTGTCATCCGGTACTTTTCCAAAGGCTAAGAGCCGCGAAACAAGCCAACCCTGCATTGAAAGTCATCGTCATCGACCCGCGTTATACCGACACCTGTGAAATCGCAGACATTCACTTGGCATTGGAATCTGGCTCAGACGTGGCGTTGTTTAACGGCTTATTGGGCTATCTCGACGATAACGACAAGCTAGATTCAGACTATATAGAAAACCACACTCAAGGCTTTACTGAAGCGATTCGTTCTGCAAGTCATTATTGTTATACCGAATCAGACTATACCGAATCAAGTAAGGGAGACAAAAGCGTTCCTGAGCTAACAGGGCTTACCGAGCAGCAACTCGAACAGTTCTACAAGTTATTTGCTTCGAACGAGAAAGTGCTGACCATTTACTCCCAAGGCGTGAACCAATCTACACAAGGGTGTGACAAGGTGAATGCCATTATTAACTGCCATTTAGCCACCGGGAAAATAGGTAATCCGGGTATGGGGCCATTCTCTGTAACGGGTCAGCCGAACGCCATGGGCGGGCGTGAGGTGGGCGGTTTAGCCAATACGTTAGCGGCGCACTTTGAGTTTGGTGATCCGCAATCACACCAAACCGTTAGTGAGTTCTGGCAAACCGACAGCTTAGCGACTCATGCTGGCTTAAAAGCTATAGACCTATTTGATGCGATGAACGACGGTAAGATAAAAGCCGTGTGGATCATGGCAACCAACCCCGTCGTGAGTTTGCCGGATAGCGAAAAAATCAAAACCGCATTAGAGAAGTGCCCGTTTGTGGTGGTGTCTGATTGCATTGCCGATACGGAAACCACGCGTTTGGCTGATGTGGTGCTGCCCGCGCAGGGTTGGAGTGAAAAGTCGGGTACTGTGACCAATTCAGAGCGCCGTATATCAAGGCAGCGCCGTATATTACCAAGCCCAGGCGAAGCCAAACCCGATTGGTGGATCTTGAAAGAAGTGGCGCAAAAAATGGGGTTCAACGATCAGTTTGATTATCGCCACGAAGGTGAGATCTTTAAAGAGTATTGCGAGATGACAGCGCTCGGCAATGAAACAGGCAAAGCACGTGACTTATGCTTAATTGGACTCACTCAACTGGATGAGAAAGGCTATGGCGAACTCACTCCACAGCAATGGCCAGTGCTAAAATATCAACCAGAGATCATTGAGCAGCGTATGTTCACCACTGGCGAGTTCTTTACCGAATCTGGTAAAGCGCAGTTTATTGCAGTCGAACACGACAAACCCATTGCTGATACCAGCCTTGAATTCCCACTTATCATGAACACAGGTCGAATCCGAGACCAATGGCACACCATGAGTCGCACAGGCTTGGCGGCGGGTTTAGGTGAACATACGCCAGAGCCTTTTGTCGCCATGCACCCTGATACGGTTTCAGAACTGAACTTGGAAGAGTTCGGGCTAGATGCTTTCAACCACGCCACTATTAACCCGGTGGTGAAAGTACGCAGCGCACAAGGGGAGTGCCAAGCCCGCCTAGTGGTGACCAAAGAGATGCGCCGCGAACAAGTCTTCATGCCAATTCACTGGAACGCCCCGACCGCCAAAGACAGCAAGCCGTGTGACCTGATCTTGCCTCATACCGATGCTGCATCAGGACAGCCAGAATTCAAACACACACCTGTTGTCGTAGAGCCGTGTGGTTATCGTAGTGAAGCCGCACTGGTCAGTGACAAAGTGATGGATTGCAGCGGATTTGATTACTGGGTGCGCCAAAGAGTGGAGGGCGGTTTTCTGTATCGCATATCTTCCTCTAAGAACCCAATGGAGTTGGTGATTCAGCTTGCTAACACACTCGATGCTTTACCAGAACCGAATGCAGAAGCAATTAAGTCACTCCATTATCACGGCAACAAATCATTCAAGAACTACGGCTCTGCCAAGCTGGATCAATTTGGTGTGAAGCAAGCGTTCGTAGTCAACAGTAAGCTCGACCATCAAAGCATCGAATGGCTAGTGGAGTGCCTAACCCGAGAAGCCGATCAAGAGTTCGAAGCCGAGTTTTTGAGTGCCATGGCAAAGTAGTTATTACCTCTTATTCATCCATACTTATAACGTAGACGCCGACTATCATGTCGGCGTTTTTGTTTGAGAGCACGACACCCAAGATATGAACAACTCACATATTGGGTGGTTTTCTGCTTTTCGTCATGTCTGATACGAAGATAAGTAGGTAAGATGATGTTATTAAATGGGTTATTGGACCTAGTGCAGCGCGTCTTGGAAACTAGACAGAATTGTTTCAGAGACAAAATTCAGGATTATTCTGTCTAACATAGCTGTTATGTGATTAGGTGTGAATGTTTAGGTAGAGTGGAAAATGTATGAAAAATTCTGAAGTGACGTCCTTATAAAAATACAAGCCCCTGAATCAATTCACACTAGATATTATAGCTTCAGAACGCATTAACTATGCACTACCTGAGTCATTTAATGATCCTTTCGATACGAAATGCTCGTTTCCCAGCAATACCGCCATGACTTCATCTACTAATGTAAATAAAATCGCACGAGCCTTTCCCAATGAGCCAGACATTATGGCATTCAAACTCAAAAATGTAATTCCAGATATTGATAGGTTTCATCATCATTTGAAAACTTTGGAATCGTATTACTGACAGAAAACGCAACTGATATTCTAATGTGGTCTCATTATGCTGATAATCACAATGGAATTTTTATTGAGCTAGAAAGAAACGAGCAGAATGAATTGGGCAATCATGAGGTAACTAGAAAAGTAAAATATACTAAAAGTTATCCGTCATTGAATACAAAAATTTTACTTGAAAAAGATAGGTTTAATGCATCATTGCAAAGAGATTTTATACACAAAATATTTGCAATGGAAATATGAAAAAGAGTTGCGAACTTTTAAACCACAAGGTGATAGAGGTTATCCGTTACCCGGAAAAATCTTATCAATCTCTTTTGGCGTAAGAGCGTCACCAATAGACATTGAAATAGTCAAGAAATTAATAGTGGGCACGGAAATAAAGTTGTTCCACGCTGAGTTAAAGCAAGGGGATTTTGGCATTAAGTTCAAAAAATCACATAATAAAAATGTTAGTTGAAGCGTGTATTATAAAGGCCTCGTAGTAGAGGCCCTTAGGAACTAGTTGTTTGGCGTACCACCAAGACAGATTAGTTCGTTTGCTTCGTCTTTTGTCAAATCACTAAGTAAAAGATCTAGTGTTACTTGAGTACGTCGTTCAGCGGAACCAAATTTATCAATGCCACCGCACTTTACTGTGTCAATTTTTACTAGTGCAATCGTTTGACCTTTATCTTTAACCTCAACATTTAGGTAACGCATATAAGTAGCCATATCCCACCACCAGTTTGCAGAATATGTTAGTTTTGGGGCGTCTGTGGTTTTTGAGTTGGACTGAGAGATATCAATAACTTGGTAGTCATATCCGTATTCGTCTAATTTTGCAGCAATGATTTTTTTAATTGAGTCTTTTGTTCGGCCATCGTCAATTATCAGTAGTTCCTTGTTTTCTAAATACGTTGTATCTAGTTTTTGTAACTCAACAATTGCGTTGTTAGCGCAGCCTGCAAGTAGCATTATTGAAAAAGTAGCGACAAGTTTTTTTAACATTGGTATTTCCAGGGTGGTGTAAATCGCGTGCATACTATCATGCACCAATTACCAATTAAATGGTACGATATTCCTTATTATGCAAAGGATTGATGAGTATCATTTCCCGTTTTTATTTTGAATGGGGTAAGAATGCCGGGAAGTAGAAAATAGCGAGGTTTAGCCCCGCCAAATAGTGGCTTGGTTAGTTACAAATTGTAATGTCGCCAATAGTGCTACATGTTTTATTATCACGATCGCCATTGATAATAGTCGTGTGTGTGTTAGCAAATACATTCGCTGTGAAAAGAATTGCAATTATTGCGATTGTTTTTTTCATTTTGACGTGGTCGTCCAATCTAACTTTATTTTAAATAGACATAACATAACACAACTCGGTGTCATGCATTGAGAAATTAATTCTTCTAACTGCTCTTCTGAAACTGTTTTTTATCAATGTAGAAGAACGAGTACATTAGTAGAATTAGTGACAATGACGCACACCTGTGCGTGAGTCTACGTGACAACCGTAACTGTCTGTGCCACCAGAGTGTGCGTAAGCAGTAAAAGCTGAAAGAGCTAGAAATAAAGCTAGTGCGATGTGTTTCATTGGTGTTGTTTTCTTATCATGTAAATTAAAGAGCTCGGATTTTAGTGAATTTCCATAAAAACAGAAATGAAAAATTTTTATCGTTACCATTAGAGGTTATGTCTGGCTTCTATTAGTGCCTGAAAAACATCACATAACGAATAAGGATTAAGGTGTTGCGCAGCCAACACTAAATCCCAAGTGTTGAACAAGCCCAAGATAAGGTTGCGATAGCAATCTTATCAACCAGTTAGCTGTTCTTGGTTTCTTTCGTCATCACATCTCCTCTGATTCCGAAAATGCCATTCTCTTTATTTTCGATGCCTTTCGGCTAGGTTAAAGTCACCATCAAATTATGAACTGACATCACTCATGATAATGAGAATCAATAGCGTTAATCATTTACCTTGCAAGTTTTGACTGGTAAGGTGTTGTTAAAGATAGGGTTATCGTATTTTAAGTTGGTTGGCTTTATGGAGGAGGAACAATGGAAAGTGGCAAAAAGAATATTTGGCTTGAGTCTGATTCGATTGTAACAAGGAAGAGCCCAAAGCCTCTTAAGCTTAATACGTTAGAAAATATCTACGTTAAAGAGCATGACATTAAAAGTAAAATCACAAGGTCGTTTTTTATTGCGGTTGTGTTTAGTTTACCTATTTTCCTTTTTCGTCCACTTGCTGGTATTGGTGTGTTTTCCATAATTGGCATCGCTGGATACCTTTTAACCAAAAAGTATGAGTTACGTGTCGGTGTTTTCAATAACGATGACGTTGGTGTTGTAGAGTCTGGGTTATATTCGTCAAACGAACGCGAGGAACTCGATGAAATAGTAAGGCTCGTGATGGAATATAAAACAGGCAAGTAATAAAAATAAGGACTAATATGATGTGTTACGCTCGGCGGTTATGATAAAAGTACCGTGTACTTGGTTAGCTCTGTGGGGCTCACTTTCTTACGGGCGTTAGGATTGATATTGATTATTTACACATATAATAAGTTGGTTGGTAAAAAGCATGAAACAAGCTGTAGAAATGAAGAAACTTAACTTACCTATTAAGAAGGTAGGTGCCGGAATTACCGTTGCTTTTGTTCTCTTTAGTTCCGTTTATACTGTTAATGAGGGGCACATTGGTATTGTTAAGCGCTTTAGTGAAGCGAAAACACAGGTAAGCCCAGGTTTACATTTTAAAGTTCCGTTTATCGACAGCGTTGAAGAGATTGAAGTTCGGACACGCAAGAATGAAGAGAAAATGGCCTCAAGCACAAAAGAGCAGATGCCAGTCACGGTCGTCGTATCCGTTAACTGGACGGTAGACAAATCTGCAGCGTTAGATCTCTTTAGACAGTATGGCGGTCTTCCACAGTTTGAAGCTCGCATTCTTGACCCTAGGTTTAGGTCAGCAACTAAGGATGTGATTCCCAAGTATGATGCAGAGCAACTGATTCAAGATAGAGCAAGTGCTATTCAGGCAATTGAATCAAACTTAATTGAAGAAATGGCCGCGTTTCCAGTAAGCGTAGATAATATACAGATTGAAAATATAGCCCTACCAAAAAAATACCTTACCTCAATCGAGACTAAGCAGACTGAGAAAAACTTAGCCGCAGCAGAGAAACATAAACTGGCTAGACAAAACTTAGAAGCTCAAAGAGCCGTAAATACGGCAAAAGCCGAAGCTGATGGTATTGAGCTTATCGCTATAGCTGAAGCGAAGGCGATTAAATTAAAAGGTTTTGCTGAAGCAGAAGCGATTAATGCAAAGGCCAAAGCTCTTGGGGATAACCCATTAATCATTAAACTGACCGAAGCTCAAAATTGGGACGGAAAGCTGCCAGCAACAATGTTGGGTGGTGAAAATATGCCTATTTTAGATATGAGAGCTAAGTAGCATTAGAGAATTAAAGGTAATCCTAATTCAGAAGGGGTGAGATGTTGCACAGTCAGCATTTACCCCTGAAGCTTGCATAAGCCCAAAGTCACTTTGTTAAGCAAACTGTACGATTAGGTTTGAAGGGCACATCGTGTTGAGGTTTCTCTCAAGGTGAGTGAGGCCAAGGTAAGGTTGTGATAGTCATCTTATCAAGCCGTTAGTCATTTGCTGTTTATTGTCGCCATGTTTATTCTTATTCCACAAATGCCCCCAGCCTTGTTCTCGTTGTCTTTCTGCTAAGTGAGTTGGCTCAAGCTTTACACATGCCAAAATCAATATTAAAAATACGGCCGTATGACCTAGTTTATTTAGTGTTCTTGTCCAATATTGTGCATTGTCACACGCTTCAGCGCCTATACGCATGAATGGCATATTTACTATTGTAGTCAGTAGGTTAAAGTGGGTGATGCTTTATGAAGCAGGACTTACTATTTTGGCCTGTGGTATGAGGGCTAAAGTGGTTTTTAGCTAGGTCGATACCGTAGAAATAGGTACCGCATAAATGTGGCAGAACCTCGAAAGGGGGGGATCCATGTCATTCGTAATATGGATTTTAACATCGAGGGTTTTGAATGAAAGCAGTAATCGGAAGTCTAAAGAGGTTTTGGAAACGTTATAAAGAAGAAAATCCAACTATACAGATTAGCGTTCCATTTGTGGGAGGGTTCGCTGCGAACATTCCTTTAGTTGAAAAAGGGAAGATAAAACGGACTAGAACTGGAATAAATGCTCAAGATAAAATCGGTCTTTTTGTCGAATCTAACACTAATAATTTGGTTAGATTCTATAGTCAATATGAGTTAGAAAAAGAATATAAATTCTGTCGCGCACCATATGCTGAAACCATACCTCTAAGAAAAGGAAATAAAGGCTTTTCTTATGGAAAAAATGTAGATGATTTAGAAGTGTGTTTTATTGACGCGAAATACCAGGTTCCCGACTATTTAAAAGAACATTCAGAAAAAGCAGTAGAACTATTTAAAGCCTTAGGCAAGATAAAAATTGATGATACATCAGGCGAGTGGCAAAACGATTACTCAATACGTATCACTAATTTTGATATAACGGAAAACAAAATTCATATCCAACCAGCTACTTACTTTGATCAAGTCGCAACGAATCTAACTTTAGATTGGGCTTCTGGTGTATTAGGGGAAGACCCATTACTAACGATTCGAAATGATTATGAAAAAGCTCATAATGGTCTAATTACTCCTCTAAGATCATCAATACTTTCAAATACTCTAGGTGTGGCTGCTATTGTCGTTAATCCAAATACAAAAGAAGTACTGATACCCATTCGTGGGAATGAACAAGCTATAATGGATAACGGCCTAGGTAAATTCCATTGCTCTGCATCTGGGGTTTTTGCATGGAATGAAAATGATACTATTACGAATACCTTATCATTCGACTTTTTCTGTAAAGGAATAGAAAAGGAAATAAAAAGTGAAATTGGACTTAGACCAGATCAATATAGCCTAATACCGCTTGCGTTTACAAGGGAGCTCGTCCGAGGAGGTAAACCCCAGTTATTTTTTATTGCTGAAACTACATTAGATATTGCTAGTATTCAATCTGAAATGAAAATGGCGGAGGAGAATTGGGAATTTATTAGTATTGAGAGTGTTGATGAAAGTAATCCACTTTATAAATATATCGAGTTCCCTTTAAATGCCCCCCAAGATATGTTCACATATGAAGGATGGATGGCCATGAAGATTGCAATGGCATATTTTTATAGAACAGAACCACCTTTCAACGCATGCTAGCTGATATCCACATAAACGAATAAGGATTAAGGCTTCACGCTGGCAACACTAAATCCCTGAGTGTTGAGCAATCCCGGCACCATTTTATTAAGTAAACTGTACGATTAGGCTTGAAGGGCACATTGCTTTGAGGTTTCTCTCAAGACAAGTGAGGCCAAGGTAAGGTTGTGATAACCACCACAGGCCTCACGCTTATACGCATGAGTGACATATTTGCTATTGTAGTCCGCAATTTAGAGTGGGTTACCGAGTTATGAAGTATGACCTTACCATTTTGGTTTACGGCATGAAGGCTAAAGTGGTTTTTAGCTAGTTAGATAGCGCAGAAATAGATACCACATAAATATTGTAGAACCTCGGAAGGGGAAATCCATGTTATTCGTTATATAGAAAGGGAGGTAGAGTGCTAAATCGTATTGCTAAGTTGTTAATGCATTTATTGGCTTCATCTATAACGGCTTTTTTTGCTGGGATTTTGAGTGTAATTCTAACGATGATGGGAGGCTTTCTAATAATTCCTGCTTTTCAAACTTGGTTTATCATGAAGTATCAAAGAGGGAATGTTTTTATATCAAGTATGATTGCGTTTGCCCCTTGGGTTGCCATTCATTTTTATGCAATCGATCAGCCTAATCTCACTCAAGTGGTAATCAATCTAGCATGTCAGTCTGCAATTGCTGGGATTATTTTATACGGACTTAGATATCATGCATATCCGAAAGTTATGGATTATTGGTCAGGTAGATAACTTTGTATAACAAGTAATTAAGAGTGAACCCAATTCGAGTTACCACACTCCTAGTAGTGGGCTAACATGCTTCAAATTAGAATGTCACGTGCTCAGGGACAAGGAGCTTATCCAAGCCCCTGAACAAGAAGACGATCAAAATGCCAATTCTCAGTAGCAGCAGGCTAGGCTCCAGTTTGATTTGAAGTTTCTTTTCCATGATATCCCTTGTGATGCACCAATGATGCGATGAATTAAATGTTTATCAAAGGATATCTATAGTCTTTGTGTTATATTTTTTTCAGTGCCTTATGTAGCAAGAAATGTCTGGTTTGTTTGTTTCTCAACGTTATCTGATTCAAAATCTTGCTGTTTGATCAAGCTAATGGCGAGACTTATTGGCATCGGTTTATAGAAGTAGAAGCCTTGGATGTAGTCGACGCCTAGTTTCGACAAGATCTTCAGTTGTGACTCGTACTCAACGCCTTCAACTATGACTTGCATGCCTAAGGTGCGTGATAGCTGAAGCATGGATTCTAATAGTGGGATACCAAAACTGGATTCGTCGGATATGTTTTTCACGAACACGCGATCAATCTTGAGAATACTGAACGGAAATTGCCTTACAAAGTCTAATCCTGCGTAGCCAGTACCAAAGTCATCTATGGCAATTCTTACACCAAGATCAGATAGCTTTTGCAAGTTGTCCTTAATTTTGACCATATCGGCATCAGAACACTCACCATCCTCTGTCACCTCGAAAACCACTTGCTTGAGAATCTCAGGGTGTCTTTTAAAGATGCTAATCACTTTATTCGTGAAGTTACTGTTGGATACAACGTTTCGGCTGATGTTGACGCTGATGTACTTTGATGCAAACACCTCTTGATTACTTTTTAATGTCGTTAACACTTCATGCAGCACGAAATAGGTCAGCTTCTCAATCAAGCCTAAACTTTCAGCCAATGGAATGAAGATAGCAGGGGATACGTTACCTTCAATTGGATCGTTCCATCTCAATAATGACTCACAGCCTACGATTTTATTGGTGCTTTGATTAACGATAGGTTGCATGTGAACATGTAGGTGTTTGTTTTTCAGAGCACTGGATAGCGAATATTCTAAGCTACGTTGGCTCTGTTTTTTATGCTTGAGGGAAAGGCGAATAATGGTCGTAATTCCGGCCATGAGAAAGCCAAACCATAAGTGACTCAGCATGAAGTTAATATAATACTGATAACCAATGTATGAGGTGACGGTGAATGGGTAGATGTCTGACCGTATCCGTACTGTCGCGTTGTATGAGCCGAGGTCGGTAGGGTGAATGTCTCTTTTGATCACCTCAACTTTAGAGTTAATGCCCTGGCTATTCAAATTAGCTTCTACAAGCTCAAAGATGAAGTGCGGAGGAATCATCAGGCTCACTCCTGAGCCTTCCTTAGTCGAGAATATCAGCATAATGGATTGCACCTTAGTAATCGCTGAGTTTGAATACGATAAGGTGGTTAAATTTGGGGCGTCATTGAGCCGCTGCCTGATGGTGTTGTATAAGCGAAATGAAACCTCACCATCGGTGGTTGAACAGTAAAATCGACTCTCCTTGTCGAACACCGCGGCTTCTTTCACCCAATCGGCTTCAAAAACGTTTTGTCGAAGTTGTCTAACAATCGCGTCGCAAGGCTGATCTGGGGTAATTTCAGATAAAAATCGGTCGAACCTTGATTGAATTCCTTCTAACCTCGTTTCTACTAACCTTGATGTGTCTTCGGTTAACGTTTGGTAATGAGAAGGTGTCAAAGGAATAAGCAATGCCATGAAAAAAAAGAAAGAAATGGCAAAGAAGAACGAAGTTTTGGCAAAATGGTGGTACTTGATATCCATATTAAGAGAAGCGTGACCGATTGGTGTGTGCATGCAACTTAATTTATAAATTTAGCGATAATAACGCAAGCTTATGCATAAATAGTGTGAACAAAAGTCTGAGTTATTGATATAAATAGCGTAACGCATGGTCGCACTATAGAAATCAGGATGTTAGATATGCTTCCAAGGTTGAGAGTGTCGTTTTTTTGTTCAGTACTTTTGCGTTTTTTGATGAAGCGGATTGTTTCCGGTTTTTTATCATCAAATGGAAAACTGTAATTTTTGAAATAATGCGAGTGAGTGGATTTGAGCGTAATGATTAAAAATATGATTTGGATGTTGGTGCGTGTGTTTATCGCGTTTCTGATGATTGCTCCTACCTACGCGATCTTTATCTTGTCTAATTCCGCAACACCTCGTCTTTTTGAGACCAAACCAGAAGTGTTAGCTTGGCTTTCGTGCTTTCTTCTTGTGATTGGCTATGTACTGATCAGGTTTTCTAAAACGAGGTATGTGGGCAAATTATTATCGCTTAGCGTATTGGGGACGGTAGTGTTAGTCATGTATGTCGATGAGCGTTATCGGATTTTTGGAGTCAGCGTTAACGGATGGAGCTTGTTTTTAGCCGTTCTATATTTGATTATGCTTTTGTATTTCATTTTTCCAATTAAGCAACTTAAGCCGCTACTGAGTTTAGTGCCTGTCGCAGGCGTGTCGTGGTTTTTAGTTTGGGCCTTAGTGGGCCCAATAAGCTTAACGTATGAGTTGATTAGCAGTAAAACAACAATTTCAATTGTGAACTATCAAAAGGTAGTCGACTTGCTACCTGAGTTGTACCTAGATGGTTTCCAGTCAGGTTTGTTTTCCATGCTTCTTGTTCTGTGGTTGTATGCTCTTGTGGTTTTTGGACATAATCCTAAACGCAGTTATCAACAATTGGCGTCTTATGTCGTTAAGATTCGTAATGCTTGGCATTAATAGGGCGCATATATGTGCTTTTGAATTAGGGGATAAATAATGAAAAAGGCTTTAACGGTCGTGTTATTAACGTGTTTACCTTTGCTTGCATCAGCCTCCGATGATGTTGTCGATTGCGAGAATGCAATGAATACCATAGAGATCAATCACTGTGCGTCGATTGAGTTGGATACTGCACAAGTGGAGCTTGATCAATACCTTGAAGCGAGCTTTGAACACAATGCTTATGATGCGGAGTTGGTTAGCTCAATCAAGATGGCTCAAGACAGTTGGCAAGCTTACATGACGGCACATTGTGACTCGGTGTATACCCAATGGCGTGATGGCTCAATTCGAGGTCTTATGGCGCTTTCTTGCAAAACTAAGCTGACTAAACAAAGAACGCATGAGGTGTGGGAAAACTTCTTAACCTACATGGACAGCACACCACCAGTTTTGCCAGAGCCCAAGCTGATGAAGTATATGAACTGAGTGCTTATGAGAGTGTGCGCTTGCTTCAACCATTGGCGCTCGAGTCAGCAAGCGATGGGGGATTATCTTACCCTGTCGTTCTTAGTCTCAAGTTTGAAGTGTTACCGAATAAGGATTCGATTTTGAATAGTGTCAGCGTCACTCTTGTCCAGCTTGAAGTTGAATACAAAAATAAACAAATGAACATCTCGCGAGTCTCTGAGCTTTTGGAAGCTGAGACGGCAGTGGGTGATATCACGTTGCTGCCTGAACTGTTCTCTACTGGATATATCTTTAACGATGCCGCAGAAATTCATGAACTGTGTGAAGACTTCAATAACAGCCCGACCATTGATTCATTAACTGCGCTTGCCACGAAACATCAGACGTTAATCGTTGCGGGTGTCGCTGAGGAAGATAATGGTCAGTATTACAATAGCGTTGTGGTGGTTGATGGTTCAGGTTTGCGTCATAAATACAGAAAAGTCAGTCAAACGAAATTCGACAAAGAGTACTTTTCTAGAGGAAATGAACTTCTTACTTTTGAATACAAAGGCTTGAAGTTCGGTGTCGCGATTTGCTTTGATATATGGTTCCCGGAGATCATGAGACCGTATCAGTCGGTAGACGTTATTCTCCATCCTGCGAATTTTGGTGGTCATCATAGCTTTGCCATTGCACAAGCAAGAGCGTTAGAAGAAGGGGGTCATATCGTGACCTGTAATCGCGTCGGGCAAGATGTGGTTGATGCCTTTACCGCGACATATTGTGGCGGCAGTAGAACCTATTCACCGAAGGGAGACTTAATGCTTCAACTCAGTGAGCATCAGTCTGTTGAAACGATTAATATTCAAGACTTGTCTATTGCGCCTCAATACAATGGTGTTGATGTGTTAGATGAAATACAACAGATAGCGTCTGCGTTGAATCGTTAACAAGACAAGTAAAACGCAATAGAATCGAAAAGGGCAAGGTTAGATAACCTTGCCCTTTGTGATTTAGTCTGTGGAGGGCTGAGCCCTAAATCGCTTTGACGCTGCTTCGTTCAACTAACGTTGGCTCTAACTCAACAACTTGCGGATACGCATCTGGTGTTTTGAGTCGGTTCAAGAGAGTATCTACCGCCGCTTTACCTAAACGGTGTTTTGGCTGGTGGATAGTGCTCAATGCTGGGGTCATGTATTTTGACAAGTGGATGTCATCGTAGCCAATGATCGAAAGATCGTTTGGAATCGACGTGCCATCTTGTGCGGCAGCGTGAATCACACCCATTGCCATCATGTCATTACTCACGAAGATTGCTGACGGCATTACGCCTCGGGTTTTTAGTGTTTGGTAAGAGTCAAAACCGCCGTCGCATTCGAAGTTGGATTCAACAATCCACTTAGGGTTGATCTCTAGCTTTGCTTCTTCCATCGCTTGCTTGAAGCCTTGATAACGAGAAGAGGCTTGATTGCGGTGAAGTGGGCCGGTGATACAACCAATCTGAGAGTGGCCGTTGTCTATCAAATGCTTGGTCGCCATGTAGCCACCTTGGTGCGAGTTGTCTTGGATCTTATCACTCGCGAACAGCATTGGGCCCCAGTCCATGACCACAACAGGTAGTTCTGGGTAGCGTTCAAATACGTCAATATGCTGCCCTTCAAGGGTTGAACACATCAACATCAAGCCATCGACTCTCTTTTGCAACAAGGTATCGATAGATGACTTCATACGGTCGCTGTCGCCTTCGGTGTTACACAAGATAAGGTTGTAGCCTTTCTCATAACAACGACGTTCAACACCTTTTACTACTTCGCCAAAGAATGGGTTTGTAGAGGTAGTAACCAGCATACCCAAGGTTTTGGTTTGCTTCATTTTCAAGCTGCGAGCCAATGCAGACGGCGCGTAGTTGAGTTCTTTAGCCGCACTGTTAACACGCTCAGCAATCTCTTCACTGACAAAACGTGACTTGTTGATCACATGGCTGACGGTTGAAGTAGAAACCTTTGCTAGCCGAGCGACGTCTTTCATTGTTGCCATAAAAAAATCCTTGTGGGAGTAACTTGCCACGTTGCGCGATATTCTGCCTGAATACAGGGGCTTATGCTTGTTATTTGTTGTTACCGAATTTGAAAGCTAACATCCGTTAACTACGGTTTAGCTCAGGAGTTAAGCCTTCAAATGGGTCTAAAGTTAGGCAGATAATTGCTCTGATAAAAACGCATCGGTTTCAGAACGGTTCGGAATCGACGTTTGAGCACCAAAGCGAGTTACGGAAATAGCAGCAGCGGCATGAGCAAACTTAATCGCGCGCTCAAGTGGCATATCTTCAAGCAAGCCTGTCACCAATGCGCCGTTGAAGGTATCACCAGCAGCGGTTGTATCCGTTGCTTCAACGCGGAACCCTGCAATGAGCTCGCCTTTGTCGTTTTTACTTACCCAAACGCCTTTTGCGCCAAGCGTGATCATTACCGTCTCGATGCCCTTTGCGTGCAAAGCCAAAGCTGCCTGATGAGCGGATGCGCTGTCAGTAACGGTAATGCCTGTCAAAACTTCTGCTTCGGTTTCGTTGGGTGTAATCACATCAACACAAGCAAGCAATGAATCTGATAATGGACGAGCAGGAGCCGGATTAAGAATAACTTGAGTGCCGCTCTCTTTAGCTACTTTTGCTGCGTATTCAATGCCTTCAATTGGCGTTTCAAGTTGAGTTAGAAGGTATTTAGCGCTACGAATCTTCTCTAGATGCGGTTCAATTTGGTCGCAAGTCAGCTTGTTGTTGGCTTCAGCAGAAAGACAAATGCTGTTTTCACCTGTTGCGGATACTTGGATCATCGCGATGCCTGTCGGCGTGTTGTCTGCAACGATCACACCGTCGATGTTGATGCCATCTTTAGCCAAATCTTGACGAATGTTGATACCAAATGGGTCGTCACCGACACAGGCGATGAAGCCAATGTCTGCGTTTAATCTTGCTGCCGCTACGGCTTGGTTTGCGCCTTTGCCGCCAGGGATGACCTGATAGTTACCGCCAATCAAGGTTTCACCCGGACGAGGGAACGAAGGAACTTGCAGTACGTGGTCAGCGTTAACGCTACCTAAAACAATCAGTTGAGTCATGATACGAGCCTTATGATATATCGTATTTGAAAATGCATGGGTCTTTCTCATTACGTAAATTGCTCGCCTTGTTAGACGGCTTATGAGAAACAGCGATGCACTGTCGGTTTTTTTGTTTTTTCTTGAGTCAGCAAGTTAGTGAGCTAATGAGCAGGGAGCTAGGGGACTCCCTGCTTAATTAGATTTCAGCGTTAAACTGAACTACTTAGTAACAAACAAGCTTACTTAGCGATGATTTTTAGAGCTACTGGTACGTACTCGTCTACTGTCTCGCCTTTCAGTACTTTGTCTGCTATTTCAATACCTAAAGAACCGATTAGGTCAGGCTGTTGTGCAACCGTTGCGCCTAGTAGGCCGCGGTTAACAGCAGCGATACCGTCTTCAGTGCCATCAAAGCCAACGATCATCACTTCTTTACCTGAAGCCTGAACGGCGCGAAGAGCACCTAGTGCCATTTCATCGTTTTGAGCGAATACCGCTTGTACATCTGGGTTAGCAGCAAGCAAGTTTTCCATTACGTTCAGACCTTTAGTACGGTCGAAATCAGCAGGTTGGCTTGCAAGAAGCTCAAGGTCGCTGCCGTTTACTGCGTTCATGAAGCCTTCGCCACGTTCACGAGCAGCCGATGTACCCGCGATACCTTCAAGTTGAATTACTTTCGCTTTCTCGCCCACTTTTTCCATGATGTAGTGACCCGCCATTTCACCACCAATTACGTTATCAGAAGCAATGTGGCTCACTACGTCACCACGGCTTGCACCACGGTCTAGTGTCAGTACTGGAATGTTTGAACGGTTAGCAATGCGAATTGCGTTAGACACTGCATCTGAATCTGTAGGGTTAATCAGGATTGCCTTAACACCACGAATGGTTAGATCTTCAATGTTCGAAAGCTCTTTGCTTGGATCGTTTTGAGAATCAAGAACGATAAGCTTGTAGCCTAGCTCTTCTGCTTTCGCTTCTGCGCCATCTTTCATGGTTACAAAGAATGGGTTATTCAGTGTAGACAGAACGATTGCCATTGTATCTTGCGCCTGTGCAGACACAGATACTGTTGTAGAAAGAAGGGCAGCAGAAATAAGAGTCGCTAATTTTTTCATGGTGTAAGTCCTTTATGTAGGGTGAGCTAGGTTGGATAACCCTAGCTCGTTGTTACATTATTTATAGATTTAATGTTTATAGGTTTGTTACTGATAGATATTTCAATTAAAGGTGCTTTTCTATGGGTTTTCTATAGATAAAGCAGGGTGTTGCATTGACTCAAACTAGAGTCTTATTTGTTTTTGTTGTCGACCAATACTGCCAGAAGAATAACCACTGCTTTTGCAATCATCTGGTAGTAAGAAGATACGTCTAATAGGTTTAGGGCGTTGTTTAGGAAGCCGATAATCAGTGCACCTATCAATGTACCCATAATGCGACCACGACCGCCCGCTAAGCTTGTGCCGCCAAGAACCACGGCTGCGATGGCGTCTAATTCATAACCCATACCTGCGGTAGGTTGAGCAGATGACAAACGCGATGCCACGATGATGCCAGCCACTGCAGCTAGCAGGCCACAGATTGCGTAAACGCCGATTTTCACTTTGTCTACGTCGATGCCTGATAGGCGAGTTGCTGATTCGTTGCCACCCAGTGCGTAAACGTAACGACCAAAGCGTGTGTGGTTTAATAGGTACCATACTGCTGCGAACACCACGACCATGATCCATACTGGAACTGGGATGCCCATTGCGTAGCCTGTACCGAACCAAGCGAATGCGTCTGCTGTGTCTGTGAAGCCTGTTGAGATAGGGCGACCGTCGGTGTAAACCATGGTTACGCCGCGAAGTAGTGTCATGGTTACAAGCGTTGCGATGAAGGCTTGGACTTTACCCTTAGCGATAATCACACCACTAATAGCACCTAATGCTGCACCAGCTACTAGAGCGGTTGGCACTGCGATCATCACAGGGATTTCCATGCCAATCATGCTGGCTGCGAATGCACCACAAAGCGCAAGTACAGAGCCGACACTCAAGTCGATACCCGCGGTTAAAATAACCAGTGTCATACCGACTGCGATAATCGCGTTAACTGAGGTTTGACGCAGGATATTCAGAATGTTGTCGACAGTAAAAAAGTTTGGGTTTAGGAAAGAAACGACAACAATCAGGAAGATCAAAGCAATCAATGACTTTTGATCAATCAGCCACTCTTTGCTGATTAATGGTTTTTTCTTTGGCGCTTCAGTTTCAGTTGTTTTGCTCATGGTTTTAGTACTCATGCTGCGTCCTCGTTGATCTTTTTACCGACCGCACACGCCAGTAATAATTCTTGGTTTGCTTCTTTAGCATCAAATTCACCGCTTACACGGCCTTCATGCATCACCATGATGCGGTCACTCATTCCTAACACTTCTGGCATTTCAGATGAGACCAAAATAATGCTCATGCCGTCGGCTTTAAATTTATTAATGAGTTGGTAAATCTCTTTCTTAGCACCGACATCGACACCACGCGTTGGCTCATCGAGAATCAATACTTTTGGTTTTGTCATCAAGCCTTTAGCGATAGCCACTTTCTGTTGGTTACCACCAGAAAGGTTGCCAATGATTTGCTCGCGAGTCGGGGTTTTGATGTTGAAGAGCTTGATGAAGTCATCCACGGCGATCACTTCGTCTTTATGTTGGATTTGACCGCTCTTTGTCAGTAGGTCAAGTGAACATAAAGACATATTCTCTTTCACTGAAAGCCCTAGAACTAAGCCATCGCCTTTACGGTCTTCAGAGATGTAAGCAATGCCATTCGCCAAGCCATCTTTCGGGCTTACCGGGTTGATGGTTTTGTTTTCTAGGTTGATGACGCCGCGTTCACTTGGAAGGGCACCGTAAATCACTTTCATCAGTTCGGTACGACCTGCACCCATTAGGCCAGATACACCAAGAATCTCGCCGCGCTTTAGAGTAAAGCTCACGTCATGAACACCAGAACCAGTCAGGCCAATCACTTCAAGGCAGGTTTCACCGTGGCTCTGTCCGATACGTGGATATTGCTCGTCCAGTTTACGGCCAACCATCATCTCGATTAGGCCATCTTCGTCGGTGTCTTTTACTTCACATTGTCCAATGAACTTACCGTCACGAAGCACGGTGATGTCATCACAAATCTCAAAGATCTCTTTCAAACGGTGAGAGATGTAAACAATGCCACAGCCTTCATCACGTAGTTCGTTAATTACTTTAAATAGAGACTCAGTTTCGGTATCGGTTAGTGCATCCGTTGGCTCATCCATGATGATGACCTTAGATTCAAACGATAGGGCTTTCGCTATCTCTACCATTTGCTGCTCACCAAGGCTTAGCTGACCTAAAGGAATTTTTGAACTGTGTTTTACGTTAAGGCGTTTAAGTAGCTTGTCCGCTTCTTGGTACATTTCGTTCCACAAGATACGTCCCATGGTGCCTGTGATTTCACGACCTAAGAAGATGTTCTCGGCGATGGTTAGCTCAGGAATTAGGTTCAACTCTTGGTGAATGATGCTAATGCCGGCTTGTTGTGAATCACGTGGTCCTTTAAATGCTGCGGGTTTACCTTGGTATGCGATAGTGCCGCCGTCCAAGTGGTAAATGCCGGTAAGCACTTTCATCAACGTTGATTTACCTGCACCGTTTTCCCCCATTAACGCCATTACGCGCCCTGGGTAAACGTTGAGGCTCGCCTTATCTAGTGCTTTAACACCTGGGAAGGCTTTCTCAATTGAGCTAAGTTCTAAAATGGCTTGAGTCATGTCGGTTCCTTTACTCGGGGCCAGTTGTATTTGATTGTTTTGGTTCAGTGATGACACTGAGCTGTCGTTGCGCTTAGGTTCAAACGCTGAGCTTGAGTTAAAAGGTTACGCCAGCTTGGAAAATAACATTTGCGTATGGCGTGCATTCGCCAGTGCGAATAACCGCGCGGCTGTCATGCGTTCGCTCTTTGAATTCTTCATGAGTGATGTAAGTAATCGAAAGCGATTTGCCGCAACGCGCTTCTTCTGTCTTAACTAAATCAATCAGTGCAGCGTGATGGTCTGGGCTTACTTTCGCAAACTCTTCTGCAATCACAACGCCTTCAATCTGAGATTCATCCAGCATGGTTTTTACTGTTTGCTGAAAGCTCGGAACACCATGAGTTAAGGCAAGATCAATACGAGTTACGTGATCTGGAATCGGCAAGCCCGCGTCACAAATCGTGATTTCATCTGTGTGGCCAAGAGTCGCCACTAAGTAAGAGAGTTCAGAATTAATTAGAGTACTTTTTTTCATATCACGACCTATCGAAAAATAACGTTTAATGCGTTGAGAACAACTCAAGAAAAACCATCGAAACGTTTCGATAGTGATAATAGTGTCTGATTTATCATTTGCACTCTTCACTTTGCTAGAGTGTGATAACGATCATCGAAACGTTTCGATGGGGCGTTTTTTAGTGATCTTAATCAACGCCATTGATTGCATAAATACGTTCTCAATGGAGATATAAAGAGTGCGCTACGGCTTGTTGCCCATACAGTTTTGACACAATGTAATGTCGCTTAAATTTAATTAAGTAGGGTCAACCGACAAAATGTAGCCAAACTTGGTGATTGTGGTTATCTGAATGTCTGGTGTTCTTAAACGCGTAAAAACATTACGCAGATTATAGATGACGTTAGCAAGTATGTGAGGAGAAGTGAGTTCCCCTTCCCAGCACATATCAATAATATCTTCCCTAGAAACGGGATCCCCTAGATTTTCTGCCAGTAAACAGAGCACCGAAAGTAGGTGAGGGCGTAAAGTGATTTTATTACCCTGTTCATTAGTAATCGTTCGAGAGTCAGTATCAATGATTAAGCCGTTGAGCTCTATTGTGTGGTTCATCGTGTTTCTATTCGTCTTATTCTGAATGGTTGAGATTGAGTTAAGTCGCAAGCTACTAAAGCGTGTGGATTATGCAAAATCACGCCACTCTTGAAAGTAAGCTTGCGTAAGTGCGAGGTGGAAAAACCTAAAAACCGGATGATTTGGAAGGGAATAGATTGTTCAAACAAACGTTAGGTGTTTTTTTATTTCTTTTTTATTCAGGCTCTTATGGTGTTTTAACTAATTCTGTTGTCTGGGGTTATAAAGTGATTACATTTTTATTTATTTTTTTGTTTTCTGTGAGCCTATCATGTTCGCGAATTCGACGGGGTGTCGGTAACTCTAACAAGATTGTGCAGCACAGGAAGGCGTAACAATCTTGATTTGCATTAAGTAAGGTCAAATAGTAATGGGCAATAAATTAATTCTAAGCATCGCAATGATGTCAGCATTTGCAGCAAACAATGTAATGGCAGCGGACAGTGGTTTGTATCTAGGTGGTGCCATTGGTACTTCTGGCGTCGATGATGGTGGACTATTTTCATCAATTAAAGAGCCAGTGACGTTTGAAGCAGAAGACAATGCTTACCGAATCATTGCTGGCTATAAGTTTAACCGTATTGTATCACTTGAGCTTCAGTACACGGATTATGGTGATGTGGTTGCTAAATATCCTTTAAGAAGCAACGCTGGCTTTACATGGACTCCTCAAGTCTTTTCGATTGCTGCAAACCTTGGTTATACGTTTGATAATGGCGTTCGCCCATTTGGTACAATTGGCTTATCTTCAATCGATCTCGATATGAAGTATTCAGACGGTTCACGCCCTTCAAGTTCTGATTTAGATGATTCAGGTGCAGGTGTACGAGTTGGTTTTGGCGTTGAGTACACCCCAGAAAAGCTTTCTGAGTTAAGCCTGAGACTTGGTTATGAAGCCGATGCATTTACAGTAGAAGTTGACGAGGGCAACTCTTGGAACCGAAAAAAGGTAGAGAAAGATATCGTATTGGCTTCATTCTATCTTGGTGCAATGTACACATTCTAAGTTTCACACTTTGCTAAACGGTAAATCGGTTTCTAAATGGGGCGTAGGTTGGCTCAACCCGTTTAGCTAAAGTGGAAGGCCGCAGTTTTTGACTGCGGTTTTTTTCATGTTCAACTCATGTAACTCTCGATTGAAGATGTAATCGAATAGCTAGGCTTCACGGATATGAGCGGTGACAGCAACGATGGCATGGTCAGTACTGAATTGGTCGTGTTCAAAGCTGGGATTGATGAGGTGATGGTCGAGCACTGTGTAGCAAGAGATTTCCATCATGCTTGATGAGTTCTGACAGTCAAATTCGTTCGACATTAAAATGTAATCCAGAACAGAACCAGAGGCACCGTAATAGTGGGTTGGTTTGCGTTGTTCAAGTAAGTCTTGTTCATGCAATTGATGATAAATATCCCAGCTGTCTTTTAACCGGAAGTGGGAAAGCCAATGCTTGCTGTTTTCGTCTCTGTTTATTGAATAACTTAATAGCCCTTTAAACTCGTCGTTGAATAGAGGCTTATTAAAGTCACCCATTAACACAACAGGCTGATCGGTTTGGTAACGATGATTGGTGATGTATTGATGCAGCATCTGAGCTTCAAGGCCGCGCTGCACGCTAGATAACCAAGAGCCAAGTTGCTCTTGGTGGAAGCGAGTGAGCGTGTCACTTTGTGATTTTTCACCTTGCTGAGCGTTATCCACATCGATAGATTCTGCTTTGGGTTCTGTCGGACGTTGTGATTTGAAGTGCACCACATAACAGTCGGTTGAACCTAAATGGGGTAACGTAATCGTGGCATGAACAGGCGTTCTGTTGAATGAGAAATTGTCTCCAAGGTTGAACGCTGTCAGTAACTTCGAATCTGGCGTAACAGGCTGTACATTTTCAATTGGGTAGCGGGATGCGATACCAACGACAGGGGAGGTGTATAGGTAATCATCTTCAACGTCTGCGCTATCGACGACTGCAAAGTATGGATAACCTAGCTCGTTCATCAATTGCTCTAAAGACTGTGGGCTAAATATCTCTTGAAAGCCAATCACATCACAATCTAATGAACGAATCGTTTCAGCCATCCAGTGCTGTTTCTTCTGCCATTCATCGAAGCTGTAGATGTTCTCAAAATCATAATACGCATTCGGCGGTTCGAGATAGTTCAGCAGGTTGAACGTTGCAAATGTTATGTGGTTTGGTTTGTTCAAAGTGTCATTCCATTTAGACCTAAGCAGCAAGGATACTCCAGTAAAGTATAGTTTGTTGATTATTTAGAACCTAAATTTCACTTTCAAAGCGAATCAAAGGGAATCTAAACCGTGGAGGCTTATGTCATTCTCGCTAGAGCAATCTCCTTCCCCCGTTCTTTCCAGCGCCACCAAGCTAATTAAAGGAATCAAAGCAATCAGCGCCAACTGCATCCAATAACTTCGAGCGGTGACGAGTTAATTGTAAATAAACCGTCAGAGATGAAGTGCTGATGGTTTTATTAGTTATTACATGATGTTAGATTTGAACCTATACTTGTTTTAACGGCATGCATTCAAAGCCGATTAATCAACTTGAATATAGAATTCATAACATTTGAAGGGAGAGTCAAATGGGAACAGATTTCCGAAGCAAAGCCTTGCAGCGCACTCAGTTTTTCAGGTCTAATTTGAAGTCATGTGCAGTCATGCTGCCGCTTATTGCTCTATATCCCTCCGTCACACACGCTTCTGATACCGAATCAACTCCTACTGTCACCCTTATTGAAACCACACAATTGGTTGGTTTTGGTGAAGCAAAATATCCAGCCGATTTCACTCACTTCGATTACGTTAACCCTGATGCGCCAAAAGTAGGCAAAGTGACTTATGGCAGCATAGGTACCTACGATAGCTTTAATCGATTCGGTTCCCGCGGCGTTGCTGCCAGCTATACGGGGGAGATTTACGATACCTTGATGTTTTCTCCGAGCGACGAGATCGATGCGTATTATCCATTGATCGCCTCAAAGGTTCGCTACGCCAGTGATTTCACTTGGATGGAAATCAACATCAACCCAAATGCTAAATTCCAAGATGGTAAACCAATCACGGCTCACGATGTTGCCTTCACCTTTGACAAGTTTTCGAAAGAAGGTGTGCCTCAGTATCGCGTGTATTACAAAGAGATTGAATCAGTAACGGCTGTCTCTGATTTGGTTGTTCGAATTGAGATGAACAAGCCAAACCGCGAGAAGCTGTTTAGCTTTGCGCAAAGCACTCGTGTGTTGCCGAAGCATTTCTGGAAAGACAGAAAGCTGTCTGAACCTCTAAGTGAGCCACCAGTAGGCAGTGGTCCCTATAAGATCATTAGCTATAAATCTGGGCAAAGTGTGACCTACGGCCTAGATGAAAACTACTGGGCAGCAGACCTACCAGTCAACGTTGGCCGTAATAACTTCAAGCAAGTGCAATACGATTACTACCGTGACGACACGGTAATGTTGGAAGCTTTTAAAGCAGGGGAGTTCGATCTTCGAACCGAGAACTCGGCTAAGTTCTGGGCCAACTCTTACACAGGCGCGAACTTCGATAAAGGCTACATCATTAAAGAAGAGATCAACCATGAGAAGCCTGAAACGACTCAAGGTTTTGTCTTCAATATTCAATCTCCTGTGTTCTCAGATCCTAAAGTTCGAGAAGCGTTAACCTATGCGATGGACTTTGAGTGGATGAACAAGAACATGTTCTATGGTCAGTACAAACGTACTCGTAGTTATTTCCAGAACACCGACTATGAGGCGAAAGGCTTACCAAGCGCAGCTGAAGTTGAATTGCTGTCTCAGTACAAAGATCAGATTCCAGCGCGAGTGTTTACCGAAGAATTCCAACCTTCAGTCACCGATGGCAGCGGCCGTATTCGTAGCCAAATGCGTACCGCTTTCAAACTGCTGAAAGAAGCGGGTTGGGTATTGAAAGACAAAGTGATGACCAACGAAAAGACCGGCAAGCCGATGTCGTTTGAGTTGCTGATTTACAGCCCAACCACAGAACGTATCGCAACACCTGTTCAAAAGAACCTGAAACGCATGGGTATCGAAATGAAGATTCGTACTATCGATACCACTCAGTACATCAAGCGTCTTCGTGATCGCGATTTCGATATGGTGTCTTCATCGTTTTCGGCCAACCCTTATCCTAGCCCGAACTTAATGATCGTTTGGAACTCTAACTACATTGATTCTACTTACAATACTGCAGGTGTAATGGATCCGGTGGTTGACGCGTTAACAGAAGAAATTGCTCGTAACCAACAACATCCTGAAAAGCTTCTTACACTAGGTCGTTCACTTGACCGCGTATTGCAGTGGAATTTCTACAACATCCCTCAATGGCACGTTGGTGAATATCGCGTTGCAATGTGGGACAAGTTTGAGCGTCCAGATGTATTGCCTAAATACGATTTAGGTATTGATACATGGTGGATTTCAGAAGAGAAGGCGGCATTGCTTCCTGAAAAACGTCGCTAGGAGTTAGTTAGCATGGCCGCGTATATATTTCGGCGTTTACTGTTGGTGATCCCCACGTTGTGGGCGATCATCACCATCAACTTTTTCATCATTCAGATCGCCCCTGGTGGCCCGGTGGAGCAAGCTGTTGCCCAATTAGAAGGGCATAACTCTGGAATTATGGAGCGCTTTTCTGGTGGTGGACAAGAAGTTGATTTAAGCGAAAGTGACCAAGCGTCTGCCAGTGGCTATAAAGGCTCACGCGGGCTTGATCCTGAAGTGGTTGAAGAGATCAAAAAGCAGTTTGGTTTTGATAAGCCAATTCATGTTCGTTACTTCGATATGTTGAAAAATTACGCAACCTTTAACTTTGGTGAAAGCCTATTTAAGGGCGGTAACGTTATTGATTTAATCATCGAGCGGCTGCCCGTCTCCATTTCTTTAGGGTTGTGGAGTACGTTAATCATCTACGTGATCTCGATACCCTTGGGCATCATGAAGGCGATACATCACGGTTCTCGGTTTGATATTTGGTCGAGTGCGGTGGTGATTGTCGGTTATGCCGTTCCGGGCTTCTTGTTTGCGATTATCCTGATTATTTTGTTCGCGAGTGGTAACTACTTCAGTTGGTTCCCATTGCGTGGACTCGTGTCGAGTAATTTCGACCAACTGAATTGGTATCAACAAATTGGCGATTACTTCTGGCATTTGGCTTTGCCTATTTTCGCTATGGTCATCGGCGGTTTCGCCACACTCAGTATGTTGACCAAAAACTCCTTCCTTGATGAAATCAATAAGCAATATGTGGTCACCGCGAGAGCGAAAGGCTTGGACGAGAGCAGTATTCTCTACAAGCACGTTTTCCGTAACGCCATGCTGATCATTATTGCCGGTTTCCCGAGTGCATTTATTAGTATTTTCTTCACGGGTTCTATGTTGATTGAAGTGATGTTTTCACTCGAAGGCATCGGCCTGCTTGGCTTTGAGTCGACTATTCAGCGAGATTACCCAGTGGTGTTTAGTTCTCTCTATATCATGACCTTGCTTGGCTTGGTGCTGAGCATTATCTCCGACCTGACGTATACCTGGGTTGATCCTCGAATTGATTTTGAAGCGCGTTAATGGCGAACGAATAACAAGGTATTGATAATAAATGTTTAACAACCCTTTAGCTGAAGCTCGTTGGTTACGTTTTAAAGCAAACAAGCGTGGTTTTATCTCCCTTTGGATATTTACCATCTTGTTTGGATTGAGCCTGTTCGCTGAGATCATTGCCAACGATAAACCACTCTTGGTTTCTTATGATAATCAGTGGTTTGTACCTGTTATCAATGAGTACGCCGAGACAGAGTTTGGTGGCGAGTTTGAAACCGAAGCCGACTACAAAGACCCGTATGTTATCGAACTCATTGAAGACAACGGTTACATCGTGTGGCCAATCATTCCTTTTAGCTACGATACGATAAACTTCGATATTTCAGGCGCGGTGCCATCGGAGCCAGATTCAGTGAACTGGCTAGGAACCGATGATAAAGGGCGCGATGTGCTAGCTCGCATCATTTATGGGTTCCGTATTTCCGTTCTATTTGGTTTTATTCTGACGATTGTATCGAGCGTGGTCGGCGTCGTAGTCGGGGCGACACAAGGTTACTACGGTGGTTGGGTCGACTTGTTCGGGCAGCGCTTCATTGAAGTTTGGTCTGGCATGCCGACTCTGTTCTTGCTGATTATCCTTTCCAGTTTTATCGAACCTAATTTCTGGTGGTTGCTCGGAATTATGGTGCTGTTCAGTTGGATGAGTTTGGTTGGCATCGTGCGAGCTGAATTCCTACGTTGTCGAAACTTTGATTACGTAAGAGCCGCGCAAGCCATGGGTGTTGACGACAAACGCATTATGCTTCGTCACATGCTACCCAACGCGATGGTTGCTTCGTTAACCATGATGCCGTTTATCTTGTCTGGCTCGGTCACTACGTTAACCTCATTAGATTTCTTAGGCTTTGGTTTGCCTGCGGGTTCGCCTTCATTAGGTGAGCTATTGGCGCAAGGTAAAGCTAACTTGCAAGCGCCTTGGCTTGGTATCTCAGCTTTCGTCGTACTTTCACTGATGCTTACGTTACTTGTCTTCGTTGGTGAAGCGGTACGTGATGCTTTCGACCCACATCAACAGAAGTAAGGATCGGTTATGACTTCAAATACAGCTCCTACTTCAGGGTCTACAGCGGTGGCTTCTAATGCATCTCCAGTTCTGACCATCGATAAATTGTCTGTCGGTTTCGGGCGTAAAGACTCGATAGAACAAGTGACGCAAGACGTCTCGTTGGAGATATACAAAGGAGAGACACTTGCACTGGTGGGCGAGAGTGGCTCCGGTAAATCGGTTACAGCTAACTCGATTCTAAAACTTTTGCCTAAAGGCTCGTCCCACTACTTAAACGGTAAGATTAACTTCTCTGGCACCGATATTCTGAGTTGTTCTGAAAGGCAATTGCGAGGGATTCGTGGTGGCCGAATCGGTATGATCTTCCAAGAGCCTATGGTTTCGCTCAACCCACTTCACCGAGTTGGTAAGCAGCTGGTTGAAATTCTTTCTATTCACCGAGGAATGCGAACCAACAAAGCACAAGCCTTGGCGATTGAGTGGCTTTCAAAGGTGGGTATTCGTTACCCAGAGCAGAAGATATCAGCGTACCCGCACGAGCTATCAGGTGGAGAGCGTCAGCGCGTAATGATTGCGATGGCGCTGATCAATGAGCCAGAGCTACTTATTGCTGATGAGCCGACAACAGCATTGGATGTGTCGGTACAAGCGCAGATTTTGGATTTGTTGAAAGACCTGCAACAAGAGCTCGGTATGGCGATGCTTTTTATCACCCATGACTTAAGTATCGTTCGTAAGATTGCCGACAGAGTGGCGGTAATGAAATATGGCCGCTTAGTTGAAAGTAATGACTGTAAAACACTCTTTAATGCGCCAGCTCACCCTTATACGCAAAAGCTTATCAACTCTGACCCGAAAGGTTTGCCCGTTCCAGTTTCTCCGGAAAGTGAACCTCTGCTCGATGTTAATCAACTTCGTGTTTGGTTCCCGATTACGGGCGGTTTATTTAAGCGAACCATTTCTCATGTCAAAGCCGTAACAGACATGGAGTTCACTTTGAAGAAAGGGCACTCAATCGGTTTAGTTGGCGAAAGTGGCTCTGGTAAATCGACAACCGGTATGGCGATATTGAAGTTGGTTGAGAGTGAAGGTTCAATTACCTACGCTGACGAACAAATTCAAGGCTTAAACCGCCAACAAATGCTACCGTTTAGAAGCCGTATGCAAGTGGTCTTTCAAGACCCGTTTTCTGCGCTAAACCCAAGAATGTCAGTCGCTCAGGTGATTGGCGAAGGTTTGTTAGTACATCAACAATTGGACGACACTGAACTCGACCAACGCATCTGCGATGTAATGAAAGAGGTCGACCTCGATCCTGAGACTCGTCACCGTTACCCAAATGAATTTTCTGGCGGACAAAGGCAGCGTATTGCGATTGCTCGTGCTTTGATCCTTAAACCAGAGTTTATCTTGCTCGATGAGCCAACATCGTCATTAGACAGAACCGTCCAAGCTCAAGTACTGGATTTGTTGAAGTCACTTCAAGAAAAGTATGGCCTAACCTATCTGTTTATCAGCCATGATCTGAATGTCGTGAAATCCTTGTGTCATTACACCATTGTGATGAAAGCAGGCGAGGTAATAGAGAAAGGTGACACTGAGACTTTGTTTGGTAATCCGCAGCATGAATATACTAAACAATTGGTGTCTTTATCTGAGGTTGGCACGCCTTAAACGATGAATTTCGATTCAATGTGACAATCAAAAAAAGAGCCTGATCATTGATGATCAGGCTCTTTTTATTTAGAGCGTCTTAGTTTATGCGGTGACGTTAGAAAACGATATTCGTTCTTAGGCTAAACAACGCGACTTTGCTTTGAGTGCTGACTGCAGGTGTGACGTATTGCGCATCCGCGGTAAAGGTTAACCATGGCGTCGCTTGGAACGCGTAGTAGATCTCAAAACCTTGCTCGTCTTTTAATTCAGCTCCTAGTGGCAAATCGCTAATGCTGTTTTGTAACGCATTAGACAAGTTGTAGTAATAGTAGCCCGCGCCCCATTGATCTTGAGGTCTGTCGAAGAAGAAAGCGTTGCCTCCAAAGCCGCCAACAAACGTTCCATCAATGATATTTGGATTACCGTCTGCCGCTGCTGCTCTTAGATAGACCGCGATGGTATCGTCATTGTTCTCGTAGATATTGTGTGTTGCTTGAGCTCGAATGTTGTACTTATATTTCGCTGTTTCACCCAAAGACGAGTAATCCACTCCTTCTTCAGTGCTGTATGTACCAGACATACCAAACGTAGAACTTCTATCGAACAGTTTGAATGAGTGAGTCGCACCTAATGAGAAGTTCACGCCATCATCAAACCAATCATTGAACCCTAAATTGTCATCGTATCGATCTCTTGGATCATAAATCATCGCCATGATTCGTGTATCGCCGATGGTGTGGTTCAGGATGCCGCCAATAAATGATGGCGGTGTCACGCCACTTGGTGGAGCAGAAAAAGCAATGTTCATGAATCCATGACGAGTTGCACCACCGTAGAATGGCGCATTTCGTAGTAGCTCAAACGCGTCGATCTTGCCAAAAAGTAGGTTGGTGTTGTCATCAAACTTGTGTGTGTAATACAAGGATGAGAAGAAAGGGCTGCTGCTGTCTGCGTAATGGGCTGAATTAGGTACTGACAAACTCGAGAAGCCAAAGTCGTTCGCATCTCCGTTTAGATAGATCAACTGGGTGCGAAAGGTGCCGTTATTCCATAGGCCTGCATTTTCGGTATCAAGCGCTGCAAACAGATCAAAACGGTGTGTGAACTCATTTGAATTTGATGGTGAGCCATAAACCGCCGATTGGTAAACGTTGGTGTATTCAGCATCGAGCGAGAGTCCGTTGTCTTTAATGTGACTACGATTTCCTCCCCAATCACCGGTTAATGTATCAGAGTATGGTTGGCTTGCATTAGCTAAAGACGATAAAAAAAGTGGAGCTAAACAAAAGGGTAATGATAAAAATTTCATAATTAAATCTTATTGTTAGAACGTAATCTGGCTAAGCGCATTGAGATAGATAAGTAGGGCTGTTTAGCGTGTTGGCCGGTTGTGAATGGCGTTGATGTTTAAACAGTGCACTCAATGCATCAAACGCTTCTGAAATGGACAGATAACCTTGCTGATAAGCGAAGGACACCGAACTTGCTTTACCGTCGTTGAGGTCGTGTCTTGAGATCGCAATGCCATGGTTTTGCGCGAGAAAAAACAATGCATCCGCGTTAAGAGGCTGCGAGTTCGCGTTCTGCTGGTGACGTAACTTGTTGACGAGTGAGTGAATACGCTCGATACATTGGCTAAGTCGGTGATAGCGAGAAGTGTTCACCGTTGTCGCAATATGTTGGCAAACCTTTACCAATGCTTCCATTTGATCTGTTTTCGCTGAAGACGAAACCATCTTTTCAATAACTGCATTTAGCTCGGCAAGATATTGCGTTCTAAGCTGGGGTAATACCGTCACTTCATCATCCTTAATGTATCCGCGTAGCTCCTTGCCAAGTGACTCTAGATAACCCATATCTAATTCCCAAATGGTAGACATAGTATTGACCTGAGTTGTAATTGACCGGGTCGATGTTATCGATTTTGGTGATGATAAAACTAATTTTGAAGTTTTTATGTTTTTATTAAGCTTTTGTATTTATTGAATTTTCATTGTATTTCATCTATTTGATAGACGTTTCAATACCGGTGTCATCAAAGGAGAACAAAAGAGAAGATTGGCTGATGAAGAATGGCGCAGTTATGGAGGTAAACAGCGCAATCAAATCAGATTTGTGTGGCTTTCATAAGGCGAAGTGAGATGCTACGAAAAGAGGTTAGCCAGTTAAAATGAGGAGGTGTGTACTCAAGGGTACATTGAGAGAAGGTGACCAATGAGCTACGTATCTTGACGAGTTATCAGTGATGAAAAAGTCTTTGGTTCTGCAAGGATTTAATAAGGTGTCACTGTTGATGAGGAGTTGCGGGGCGCTTTATCTCTCCCAGCTAAGTGCTAAGTGCTAAGTGCCAACTGCCAAGCATGACGAACATACTTGTTCATGTAATGAGTTCAATTCGCTAGAGCCTTATTTAGGAAGCCGCACCTGTTGAGCTATGTTGTGGCTAATAGGTTGCGCCACCGAACGGCAAACGTTCTCGATGATCTGTGAAGTGTCGGGATATTTGCCCGTGATATGGAAATCAGTGAGATAGGGGGATTGAAGGTGTGAGAGCGTGTCGGATTGGTTTAGAGAGTTTTGTATAGGGCCATTTGAATAAGGGCTTTTTGTAGAGCGGAATCGGTAAACATGTACCATAAAAAGAAAAAGTGATAGCGGACGCTGAGGTCAGACTATCACTTTTTGAGAACAATCAAGCTTAAGCTATTGAGATGCTTTCGCTCAGCTTAGAGCAATGTTCATCGTTATTGCGCTTACGTTATTGCTGTTGAATCGCCGTAAGAGCGTGTTGGAAGTACAAGCTTGTCGCACACACATCGTGGTCATGATCATGGTGGTGGTGAGGACCGTGAGCGTTGTGGTATCTGTTGATTACATTCACAACTTTCATATTTTGCTCAGTCATGGCTAAACCAGAGTTACTGTTTTTTACAGGAGCAGGGATACCTTGGTAAATCGTTGCTTCAACTTTTATCTTGTTGATGTCTTCAGGTTTTACTGTGTATGGGTTGTCGTCAAGTACCGTAAAGTTGGCCGTTTTACCGATATCAATGGTACCAACTTCATTTTCTAGACGTGCTGTGTATGCTGCATCAATCGTGATTGCGCGCATTGCTTCATCAACCGTGATGCGCTCTTGAGGTCCCATTACCGTTTTGCCAGACAGACCGATTCTGTTTACAGCAGCCCAAACCAACCCTAGTGGTTGCGCTGGTGCCATTGGTGAATCTGAGTGCAATGATAAAATACCACCCGCATCGATGAATGAACGTCCACGCGCCATCACTTCTGCACGCTCTTGACCGATACCTTGTTCAGAGTAAAGCTCAGCCAGAATATGTGTGTAGTAAGGGTTTACACTAAAGTTTGCGCCAAGTTCAACGGCTTTAGGGATGTCGTCTTTATCGGTAATACCTAGGTGATGGAAGCTGGTTCTGTGATCGTCTCTGCCTTTTTCTTTGTTAAGCTTGTCGACAATGTTCAGTGCAGTCTCAAAGCCTAGATCACCATTGGCATGGATAACAATCGTGTAGTCGTCTTCCCAGTAAGGACGCATACTTGCTTCAAGATCTTTAGGCTCTTGCAACCATTCACCTGAGTGGCCATCGGTGTAACCATCTTTAAGTTGCATTAACTGGCTGTACATTGCACCGTCTGAGAACAACTTAACGAATTTAGGTAGCCATTTGATCTGTTCACCTTGATAAGACGGGTGTTGAGTCAAACCTTCGGCAATCGCTTTACCTTTGGCAGGGTCGTTATCCGCCATCATGTAGGTAAAGTTACCGGCTGGCATTAACCAGTAATCCATTGGGAAGTTACCGTCTTCAAGAATGTCGACTACTTGTTCGAACATCTCTGGTGTTGCAACAACACCTGGGTCAATCGCGGTAGTGATACCACCAGAGTGGATGTAATCTTTGGTTCGCTCCATCCCCGTTGCAAAAATGCCGCTATTTACCCAGAAGCTCATTACATCATTGAGAAGGATTTTAGCTCCAGCTTCATAAGCATGGCCTCGTTCCCAGTCTAGCTGATCGTAGTTATAGCCTTCGCCAGTCCAGTCTTCTTCAGACCAACCTAGCATTTCCATCGCTGCATCGTTGAAGAACAATTCGTGGAAGCTACGATGCCAAATGATAATTGGTCGGTCTTCAGAAATGTTATTCAGCAACTCACGGCTCATTTCATTGCCGTGGAAATAGTGATGGTAGCCCCAGCTTACCAATGGTTCGCCTTCTGCCAGTTCACTTTCTAACTCAGTTAAACGGGCTAAGTAGTTATCATGGCCTATTACGCCTACAACGTTGCCCCACGGTAAATCCCAATCAGCAGGAGTAATAAAGTCTGTGCCGATCAATAACGCCATCAGCCAAAGGTGAACGTGAGGTTCAACGAAGCCCGGTGTAAGAACGCGATCTTCAAATGATTTATCAATCGTAAAACCATCTTTTGATTGGTACTTAGTGGTGAGTGTTTTTTGATCGCCAAGGTCGAGGATTTTACCGTCTTGGACTGCGATAGCGTCGACGTTGCTATGATCGTGATCTGAAAGAGTAATGATGTCGTTCGATACATAGAGCGTGATAGGGCTAGTAGAGGTTTCGGCGAAAGCAGGTGTGGCGACTAGGCCAGCAATAACCGTTGAGAGAAGTAGCTTTTTCATAATGGATCCTATTGCTCTCAACTAACGGCCTTGTTCTATGAGAGGATTCAGTCGACCATCGCGCTTTGGAAAATCAATCTTCCTGTGAGCGCTTAGAAAGTCAGTTCTTTGTATTCACGGATAAGTGATAAGAAAAGAGAGGCGGTAAACCCATAATTAGCAATGCGTAACTCTGTTCAAATAAGTGTGTATAGCTAACTTCTGGGCTTACTGCCAATACATAGAGAAGCGAATTTTATCGTTCAAATACAGAGTGAAAACTCTCTTCGCCTCACATTTGTTGCTAATTTAGCAGTGTTATTACGTTTCTAATAACGCATAATGATGGGTAAAACCAAACATTAATTATCTAAGGTGGTAGGGATGTTTTCTTATGAACACTTAAACTCATTCTGTGCGACGTATGACGAACAGAGCTATAGCAAGGCTGCAAGAGCGATTGGTAAAGATAGAACGACCATTCGAGAACAAGTGAAAGCGCTAGAAGACAGCTATCGAACCATTTTATTTACGATTGAAGGAAAAAAGGCAGTACCAACCAGCTTTGCACGTTCTATTTATAAGCAATCAAAACTACTGGTGCAAAACAGTGAGCGATTGCATCTAAGAATGATGAATGCTTATCAACAAGAGCTGACCCGTTTAGATTTTTATCACGATACCCTGATGCCCAATGATTTAGTGGTGGAGATAGAACAGCATGTTTTGAAGGCTCACCCTGACATGGTGCTCAATTGGCTGCATCGAAATCGAGATGAGATCTTGGTTGATGTGACACAAGCGCACAACAAAGTTGCGATCATGCAGCACCGAATGGAAAACATGTCGGAATACCCAATCAGCGCCATCAAACTTGGTGACGGTGATATTGCTGCCTACGCACGGATTGATAGTCCTTTGTTCAAAATCGGTGAGATTCGACTTGAAGATCTTCAATTAGAAACGCAATACATCAGTGAAAACCAAAGCAAAACCATGCCAGAGTGGTTGGGCATATCACCGTATTTTCGCACCGTTAGTAATAACGATATGTTATTGGAATTAGTGAAAGTGAATGGCTGGGCGTTACTTCCAAAAAGCTTAGCGACCGAAGCGGTGAATACGAAGCAGCTACGCCGAATAGAGTTCAATGAGTTGCTTTCACACAGCGCGAAGTTCGGGCTCTCATTCTTCTATCCAACGAGTTTTGAAAATACCAATGTGTATAAAGGTTTGGTTGAAGTACTGAAGGGTTACGCAACTAAGAATTTGTAGACCCACCTTTAGTATCGCTTTGAAAGGTACTTAATATAAGATGAGAGTGAGAGCGCGGTAGATGCACTCTGGTTGAAGCGGAGTGTTGATTATGAATAGGACAAAGGCCAAGTGGCCTTTGTCTCAGGTTTACGCGTGCTTAGTTTGATTAGTTTGCAGATTTAATGATCGTTTCAGTCACATCTCCAATCAAACCCGGCTGGATTAACTGGAAGCTGATCGCTTTTCCAGATTCTTGGATATCTCGCATGTTGTATTGAAGCTGAGTGAAGTCATCTCCCCACTGATAGCGAAGCAACGTTTCTCCTGATTGTAGGTGATAGTTAACCGCGTATTCCGTCGCGTAGCCAGACATCACACCATCAATGGGTGCAATTGGCGCATCATGTGGGATCTTGTAAGTAAGCGAGTCCAGTTTGACCATACCGTTGATCACGCTGCTCGGCTCCGTAAGGTGTTCCATGTAGTAACTTGAATGTACAAACCTGTCTTCTGGGTTGGCATTACCGCCAGTCCCTAAGTTGGTTTGTGAGTATTGTGCTTCTTTTGGCCCCCAACCGCGTTTAGAGCGTTCTACATTGGCCAGATGTTGGTCGTAATCGGGTTGGTTGGTCATTACGGTGTATTCCGCGCCATGCCATACTCGAGGTCCTTCTGCTCTAAATTCTATAATTGCTGAGTCACCCGATGTGTCTTGAAGGCTAATGTGCAGAGCAATTCTAACGGGAATACCGGGTACGAATTCAATGGCAGGTTGCGATTTTTCAACGAATTTAACGGCCTCTTCAACAGTACTAAACTGCGATAAAACATGTTTAAGGTAGGTCAGCGTACCTAAGTCGTCAGCTTGCGTTGAGTCATCTGTATCCATGTTTCGGTCGTACAGCACATTACCACTAAGCCCTTCACTATTCATACCATCAGTAATTTGCCCATAAGTTGTTAATCCAGTGACATCATATTTAGAGGTTACTTGGTTAGAGTTATTTAAGTGGGTAAGGTAAGCGCTGTTTTTTGGAATGTTGACGAGGTGGACGTTGGTTGGTTCTGACCAGTCCACTGTACGTGAAACGAATGTGCCTTGATCTTGTGTATCCCAAAGCAAGCGGGTACATGCTTCGGCGGCAGTAACAACGCCCATAGAGAAGGTAGCAATAATAGCGGTAGATAAAATTTTCTTATTCATGATGAATGCCTTTGTAATTTGAGAACGCAATCATCATGACATTGAATCTAGAAACGAAAAATTCGCATATGCGGGTTAAAATCCATCAATATGGCTAGATAACACGTTAATATTGTTACCTTAACCCATTAATATAACTATGGGGCGAAGTGTGCTTGAGTGATTTTCTTGATTGTAGGTAGTGGTTCTTTGTTACCCATTGATACTGGGTAATACAAGGTTAGTCCAAAATTAAAATGATTTGCGACCTGTTTTACTTGGAGAGCTACCAACTCGCCGCGCTGGACTAGGGGCTTTGCTAGATCGGTACTCATGATTGCCCAACCGTCATGTTTTACCAATTCTAATAAGAGGTCGTTATTGCTGACTAGGTGGTACTGGGGGGAAATAAAATAGAGCTCTGGTAGCGTGTTGAAATGGTTTTCGCTCACATATTGCTTGTCTAACTTTAAGTCTTCAATTGACAGCGCGTTGAGGTGAGGGAGTTTGCTTCTTTTTCCTGCATACATACCTAGCTTGCCATAGCCCAAAGAGAAGAACTCGATATTTTTACTAAAACGTTGGATGTTTTTATGCTCCATAAGCGCGATGCTGTTCGATTCAGATTCAATGTTATCAAACGCGTCCTCTCGATTACGATGCAGCCAATGCACACGAAGTTCAGGGCATTTTTGTTGTAAAGCGTGCTCGATTTTGACAGCCAAATTGAGTGGTAGCGAAATGTCGTGATAGATATTGAGCGTCAGCATCTCATCCATATAGATGTTTTCTAATGAGGTGCTGAGCTTCTCAGTGTTATTCAACACAACCTTGGAGCGTTGATAGATATGATCAGCCGCTTGAGTCGGTGTTGCTTTCTTTCCGATGATTTCAAATAGCGTAACGCCATATAAGTCTTCGACGGCCTTTACTTGGTCTCGTATTGTGGTGCGGTCTTTGCCTAACTTTTTGGCAGCTGCGCTGTATGAAGATGCTTCGTACGTGGTGCAAAATGCCAATAGATGCTCATAAGAAAACATGCTCAAACCTCAATAGAAAGTAAACCCAGACCTTATGATGGAAATTATCCCGCATTAATGTTGAATTCGCTAAATTTTATCTTCGGTAATGAGATGAAAATGTGATCAATACTAGGTGTTTATTTTTCGAGTTCGATTAACGCGCTTCAAGCAAATGCGGTGTGTCTATTTTTATCTGCCTTACCAAACCTATATACGGCAATTCAGTGATGATTTCATGTGACGATACAGAGATGATTTTTCTTGGCGTTGAGAACATACGGAGGATTATATCTCTTGAGAATGCGTGGAATTTTTCTTGATCAATTTTCCTTGATGCTTCTTCTAAACGAATTGAGTCTGCAATCACATCAAACTGGATATGGTTGTTTTCAAAGCGTTGCCACTCAGTGTCGAACTTCACTGTCACCTGAGCAACGGAACCTGATGGGGCGAAAAAATTGAAGTGCATGGCGTGATAAGACTTGTCTTTAGTCATGAGGACCTCAGACTCCGTCTCGACGACGCGTATATCCCATAACTGAGCCAAGTAACCAAATTGACCTGGGTATCTTCTGTGCTCATACGACCAATACTGATCGACAAACACCGATTCTGGGCTGTATTGAGAAATGTAGATGTCTTTGATGACGTAAGACATCAGCGCCACAATAATGAAACCGCTTGTGATTATTTTAGTGGTGATAGATGACATACAAGCACCTCCTTATTGTGATCTCGCCAATACAATCTCGGCAGTGACGGGGCAGAGCTTTCTCGATGAAAGGGTAAAGTATCGAAGAGTGCACTCTGTTGAGCTTCAATCAGTAGCGATTGGCAGATTTGAATGTCTTGATCACTTGGCGTCTCAGCGTTTTGATGGATTAACATCGGGATAGGTGGCGCGATGGTCGGCTCTGCGATTAGGCGACTGAATGCGCCATTGTGGTATAAGCCGACTAAGTTCCAGCCGATAAATAGAACGCAAACTGTCCGGATAAGATTATGAATAAAAAAGGTTTTGTTATATTGAACCCAGTTTGCTGTTTTTGACCATAACGAAGCGTGGCGAGCAATCAATGATTGGTATTCTGTTTCAGTGAGCGCTTGAGTTTCTCCGATGTAGGCGTAGCCCTTCATCACTTGAGTTTGGATGAACTTTGGTTGTTCGCTCGAATCTCCCAGTTGGGCACGCAAGTTTTTTACCGCGGTGGCGACACTCGACTTTGCACGCGTACTTTCCCAAATGGCCTCAAGAATAAACGCTGATGTGAGGTCAGAACCTGAATGTTCAATGAAAAGTGATAGCAATTTCCACTCATTGGAACGCAGTTGCGTCTCTTGCAAAGACGTCAGGTTTAGCAGCTTTCCACTTTGACTGTTATAAAGCAGATTTTGATTTAATAGGTAGAAACTCATCGTGGCTCACTCAAGGTTAAGTCTAAATCTTACTTAAGGTGGATCGTATCGTCAGTAACTTTTGAGCCCACTTGCGACGCCGAGCAAGCTCAAGTGGACTCTCTTGTTTCGCCAATATGCGATCAGCGTGCGCTATTTTATTGGTCAGCCAAAGGCTTTGATACTGCAAAATATTTCTCTCTATCGTATCAGCGTTTGCTGACTTAGTATTTGATTTCAACTGTTCAATGGCTTGATTTATGTTGTCGAGTTTGGCTTTTAATCGAGCTATTTGGTCTTGAGGCGAGAGTGTGGGGCGTCCTCTCTTAACGGGTTTATCTATGGCCGAGCCACTTTCAACATCGCTACTTTGGTTAGATTTTAATTTTGAACAATCGATGGTGCGCTCATTAAGCTGATGTTCTTGGCACAGTATCTGATCTTCTAATACTAGGCTCTGATTGACGAGTTTTTGCAGTTCGCTCATCGGTTTTCTACCGGCTTTTGTTTGGGTTGTTGCTTTGCTGTTTTTTTCGAGCGCCTTGGCGGCCAGTGTTTCGATGCTTAATGCTGCTTGGTTGTGTGCATGACACACCTTTCTGTATTCGAGGTACGTATCTTGAAGCGCTTGCTCTTGTCGCATTAATTGCACAGGCAAGGGGAGTGCTGGTCTGCCCGCGCTGCTTTGTGCTTGCCTTAGCAGCAATGAATCTATTTTGTTGTCAATAATATGCAGCATCAGTAAGCGAATGATCTTTCGTTGATGCTTGATGCGCTCAAGCACAAACGAAGTGTCGTCACTCCAGAAATGATTGAGACTTTCTGAACCATTCAATAAAGCTCCGTTAAGCTCTCTGATGCTTGATTTGAAGCTTTCAGTGACGGTATAGAACCAATCATCTTGTTGAAAGCCAGTCGCCTTAACTAATGTACTTTCGAGCCAAGAGGCCACTGTTTGCGAAACTAACGTTTGCGAGATTACTGTTTGAGAGATTCGCTTTTGTGAGATTCCTTTTTGCGTGACAGCCTGCTCATGGAGCCAAAGCTGATCCGCGAAATCACACAAAAGTATTGACCTTGGCTGCGCCGGAAGCGATCTAATCCGAAGCTGGTACAGGCTAATAAGTTGCAGCACATTACCTAATACCTTCTCTTGAATGCTTTGCCATTGCTGGATCGGATCAGAATGACGTTGCGCAGACAGCATTAGGTTATCAATGCTGCTCCAAATCTTATACTCCTCGGAGGCGCTGATGATGTCGGCGTTAATGAGAGCCAACTGCTCTGCGTTGTGGTCTGGGTAGTGTTGACGAAACTGAGCTTGGTAACGAAGGTTAAGGCTCACGTAATCTCGATAGTCTTTTACAACGTGTTTAGCAAGCTTCACAACTGGCGACAGCGTAGGACGACCTCGTTGATGAGTATTCATCATACTGGCTCTAATACAGAGAATGGTTTTGCCAGAGGTAGCACTTTGACGGCATTCCAGTGAGGCTTATCTTTTACTTTCTCAAGCTCCATATAAACTCGCTGACCTTCCTCTAAGTTAATTTCACCATCAAATTCAATGACACTGATGTGAATGAGTACATCAATATCACCGTGATCAGGTTTAGCAAAACCAAACCCGTTTTCTAGGTGAAACCAAGTGATGTAGCCACGAGTGCAAATCAAATCGGACATTTACGAGATTAACTCAGTGAATAGATAATGAGGTGATTCTATCAGTGGGTGCTATGACTAATTTTGATTTAAATCTATTTAATAAGTAATTAATTAAATCCAATTTCTATGTGGAACCCGACACAAAACCCTCGGTATTTGCCAGCAAATCATGACTTAGAACAAGTTTGATTCCGACGGCGCTACAGCTCAACCCCCTAAATCGCAAAACTTGACTCAAAAGGGCGCAAGTCCGTTCATCCATTTGATGTGTTGGTGGGTCATTCCATGAAAAAACAAACTTCAATGCTTCCAAGTACGGTTGCCGTTAATCGCAGAACGCCGAGATCTTCTATGAAGATCTCGGCGTTAGCTGTGCTGGTGGCCGGAGCATTAACGAGCTACGGAGCATTGGCTGAAAGTGTCAGCTTAAGCGATCTGTATCAGCAGTCTCTCGACAATAACCCTGCGTTAAAAAGTGCAGCACTAGCCATTGATAGTGCTACTTATGGTGCAGACAAAGTAGGTGCCGCGTATTTACCTCAGGTTGATGCAAACCTTGCGTATGGTGTGCTTCGAAACAGCTACACCACACTCAACGAGATAGACACCAACGCGGCACAGGCGTCTATTTCTGTTGGGCAAAATCTTTATAACGCGAAACTGAACGCGGCAAATGAGCTAAGTAATCAACAGGTTGAGCTCAGCCAAGTCTCACACCAAGTCGCGGTGGGTTATTTCAATGCCCTTAAAGCGCAAGAGTCCTTAAAGCAAACCAAAGCGACACAAGAAGCGATCGAAGAGCAACTTAAGCAAACCGAACGTCAATTTTCATTGGGGATGATTCCGGAAAATGACGTGATTGATACGCGCGCTCAGTTCGATTTGGTTTCTGCATCGGTGATTGTGGCTGAAAACGAAGTTGAGAAATCATTGGACGCGCTTTACGAGCTGTCTGGCAATGAGTTTACGTCGGTTTATCCACTGAATACTGACCGTTACGACGCCAATATCCCAACGCCAGAAAATGCGCTGACATGGCAGGAAAAAGCGCAACAATTTAACCCTGAGATGCAAATTCAGAAACAGCTGGTTGAGCTAAGCAAGCAGCAGATTGAATTAGCGCAAGCTGGGCATCAACCGTCGTTAGGCTTGGTTGCTGAGTACCGTTATACGTTTGCGAGCGAGATTCGTAGAACCGAGATGGGTCAGTCAAAGCAGCAGTTTAATAGCATTGATGATAACTCAACCGTGTTTGCAGGTGTAGCAATGACCTTGCCTGTCTACCGAGGCGGGGCAACCAGCAACGAAGTACAACAAGCCAAAGTTCAATACCAACAAGCCCTTCAGCTTCAAGAGCAATCTTGGAGAAGCGTGACGCGTCAAATCCGCGGTGCAGAAAAAGACCTCAATGCCCTTATTAGTGCTCAGCAAGCCTATGCCAACTCTGTTCATTCTGCTGAACGCTCACTTGTTGCGACTCAACAAGGTTTTGAAATTGGCAGCAGAACGATTGTCGATGTGCTGAACGGAACTCGTCAGCTTTATGCGGCGAAGCAAGACCTGACTGAAGCGCAAATTGATTTCATTTTGGTGTCACTGCAGCTCAAGTTCTTAGGTGGTGAGCTTTTACCTGAAGACATCAGTGCGATTAACGCTGGTTTGAAACGCTAGTCGAAAAGCGGGTTAAAGCGCTCGCTCGAAATCATGGCGTCAACGCCGAATAGAAAATAGATCAAATGTGATGGCACCTGAGATTAAACCTCAGATTGAATCAGGATGCGGTCACTCAATGTATCGACGTATTTGTAGAGAACACACGATGAAAAAAATAATAACGTTATTAACCGCAAGTATCTTACTTGCAGGCTGTGGTGGTAATTCACAACCTACGGAGCAAACAGCTGCTCCGGTACCAAGTACACCGGTAACGGTGGTGCTTGCCGAGGAAATGGCACATTCGCCAATCCAATACCATATAGGAAGAATGGAGGCGGTTGAGTCTGCTCAACTGACACCAAGAACCAGTGGTTTCTTGTTAAATAAACTCTTTGATGACGGTGCCTTTGTCGAAGCGGGCGCTGTGCTTTTTGAAATTGACCCAACGTCATACCAAGCGGCATTTGACGCGGCAAAAGCAACCTTATCTGAAGCGCAATCGGCACTGAGCTTGACTCAGCTAAACCATGAAAGAACCACTCAGATGTTGAAGTCGGGCGGTATTTCACAGTCGCAGCTCGATTTGAGTATTGCGGAGCTAGAGATGGCGAGATCTCGAGTGGTGTCTGCGCGAGCAAACGTAAGAGTTCAGCAAGATAACTTAGACCAAACCCAAGTTAAAGCACCGTACTCAGGTCAGTTAGGGAAAAGTAACTTCTCTATCGGTGACATGGTAGGACCTAACTTTGGCCCATTGATTGACCTGATCAAGATGGATCCGATCGATGCGACCTTCTCGATTAAAGAAAGCGAACTGAGTCAATATCAGCTTCAAGGTAAGCAAGCAACATCAGTATTGCTTGAGCGTGATGGTCAATTGACGGACTACCAAGGCAACATCGCTTTTGTTGATAACAAAGTGAATGCAGCCAGCGGTACGGTGACGATTTCTGCCTCTTTTGATAACAGCGAAGCGGGTCTGCTGCCAAATCAATTTGTTCGTGTTGGGCTGACGAGTGCAGAACCATTAAGCGGCGTGCAAATTCCTCATAAAGCGATCCATCAAGATCAGCTCGCTCAATATGTACTTACCATCGAAGAAGGCAACGCGGTACGTCGTGATGTCGTTGTAGGTGATCGAATTGGACAAGATGTTTTCGTCGCAAATGGCTTGGACGCCGGTGAACCAGTGATTGTTGGCGGACTGCAACGTATTCGTCCTGGTGCTCCTGTTTCAGTTGCGGAGTAATAGATTATGATCAGTAAATTTTTTATCGACCGACCGAAATTTGCGTTTGTTATCTCGATCTTCCTGACCTTGATTGGTTTGATTGCGATTAAAACCATGCCGATTTCAGAGTACCCAAGCGTGACGCCTCCGCAAGTTCGTGTCGTCGCGTTCATGCCGGGTGCCAGTGCTGAAACTGTAAAAGAGGTGATTGGTAATCCAATCGAAGAGGAAGTGAACGGTGTTGATGGCATGGTTTACATGCAGTCGCGTTCAACCAACGATGGCCGTTACTTCTTAAACATTACCTTTGATAACAGTGTTGATGCCGATATGGCGATGGTCAACGTATCTAACCGCGTTGCCGTTGCTGAAAACATGTTGCCGTTTGAAGTTCGTGCTCGTGGTGTGCGTATTCGTAAAGCCGCGCCGGATGACTTGCTCGCGATTGCTTTCTACTCTGAAGATCAATCGATGTCAGAGCTAGAGCTTAACAGCTGGGTTGAAGCAAACTTCATGGAGCGTATCGCTCGTATCTCTGGCTTGGCGAGCAGCGATTTGATTGGTGCGACCTATGGCATGCGCGTGTGGCTTGATATGGACCGCATGGCGTCATTAGGTGTGACAACGTTTGATGTGAAGAACGCCATTCGTGAACAAAATGCAGTAGTGCCTGCAGGGCGAATTGGCCAAGGTCCAAGTCGTGAAAATGCCGCATTGCAGTTTAACTTGATCACTCAAGGTCGACTGTCGAGTGCAGAAGAGTTTGAACAAATCATTGTAAAAACCTTAGCAGACGGCAATCAAATCTATCTGAAAGATGTATCTAACGTAGAGATTGGCAGCCAATTCTATGATGCCTACGCAACCTACAATGGCGGAGATGCTGCTCTAGTCGCAATGCAGGCTAACCCAGATGCCAATGCTTTGGAAACAGGTGCTGCGGTTAAATCGGTATTGGAAGACATCGAAAGCATCATGCCTGCCGGTATGACTTACGCGATCCCATATGACACCACCTTATCGGTTGAAGCGTCTATTCGCAGTATCGTCGAAACCTTAATTGTTGCTGTCGGGCTTGTGATTGCAGTGACTTACCTGTTCTTAGGTAACGTTAGAACAACACTTGCACCTGTGATTGCGATTCCTGTGTCTTTGATTGGTACTTTTGCTTTCATGCAATTGGGTGGCTTTAGTATCAATACCGTCACCTTATTTGGCTTGATTCTGGCGATTGGTATCGTGGTGGACAATGCCATTTTGGTGGTTGAGAACGTAGAACGCATTCTCAATGAAAACCAAACCATTGATGCCAAAGAAGCCACCAATCGAGCGATGAAAGAAGTCACCGGCCCGATTGTCGCGTCAACATTGGTCATGCTTGCGGTGTTTATTCCTGTGGCATTGCTGCCAGGTATCACGGGGCTGATGTTTGCTCAGTTCTCTATCACCATCTGTATCGCTTTGGTGCTATCGGCTATCAATGCACTCACTTTGTCACCTGCACTATGTGCAATGGTTATGAAGCGCAACCCTAAACCTGCTAAGTGGTTTGTGGCATTCAATGCAATGTTCGACAAAGTAACAGACGCGTATGGCAAAGCAGTCTCTTTATTGTGCGCAAATCAGCAGTGCTTTTAGTTTCGTTCGCAGTGGCTATTGCTGCGATGGTGACGATGAATGACAAGCTACCGACGGCATTTGTTCCAGCTGAAGACAAAGGCGTGTTGGCGCTCGCAATGTTCTTGCCTGATAACGCATCGAAAGAGCGTACTCATGACTTGATCCGTCAAGCTGAAGCGGTATTAAACCAAGACCCAGCAATTGAAGATTTCGCAGGTGCGATTGGCTTTAATGCTCTGACCGGTGGTGTTGCCGCTAACTCAGCGACCATGTTTGTTAATTTGAAAGACTGGGATGAGCGTCTTGCAATGGATGGCGACCATACACAAGCTGCGGTTGCCCAGCGTATCAACATGCAATTGTATGGCATTGATAAGTCGATGAGCATCGCTATGGGTCTACCGCCTATTCCAGGTATTGGTATCGGTGATGCACTTGAGTTTATGGTGCAAGACACGTCTGGCCGCACTGCTCAAGAACTCGCGCAAGTGACTTACGCGATGATGGCAGCGGCCAATCAAGCGCCAGAAATCACCAATGCGATGACGACTTATCGTGCCAATGTTCCACATTACAACGTCGAAATTGATCGCGAGAAAGCGCGTCAGTTAGGCGTACCACTCAGTGCAATTAACGATGCGATGGCGACACATCTGGCGTCTTCATATGTTAATGACTTTGCCCTAAACGGAAGAAGCTACCGAGTTTTTGTTCAAGCTAAAGGGGAACAACGAAATGATCTATCTGATGTGCTACGCATACATGTCCCGTCGGCGCTTGGCGAACAAGTTCCGCTGTCTGCTGTCGCAACGATTGAACCGACATTAGAACCTGACCTAGTTACAAGCTACAACATGTTACCTGCGGCACGTTTACAGCTAAATCCAGCTCCAGGTTACTCATCTGGTGAGGCGATTGACGCAATGGAGCGTATCGCCGAGGAAGTTCTCACTCAGGGTTACACCTATGAGTGGACGAACATGGCTTATCAAGAGAAATTGGCTGGGAACACGGCTCAAATCGCTCTGGTTTTAGCTCTGGTATTCATCTACTTGTTCCTTGTAGCTCAGTATGAATCATGGGCTCTGCCTGCTGCGATCATTATTGTGGCTCCAACCGCTGCTGTGGGCACCTTCGCGGCGCTATTAGCGGGTGGGCAGGCCTTGTCTATCTACGGTCAAATTGGCTTGATTCTATTGATTTCCCTTGCAGCTAAGAACGCGATTCTGATGGTCGAGTTCTCAAAGCTGAAGCGTGAAACTCAAGGTTTAAGCATCGAAGAGGCAGCAATCCAAGGCGGCAAGATGCGTTTTAGAGCCGTAAACATGACGTCATGGTCATTCATCCTTGGCATCTTGCCTTTGGTGTTTGCAAATGGTGCAGGGGCTATCTCTCAGAACACCACTGGATTGGCACTACTGGGTGGCATGTTGATGGTGCTGGTGGTCGGTTCGATGATGACTCCGGGTTTCTATGCCATTTTCCAAACACTCCGTGAAAAGCTGAAAACGAAACAACAGTAACCCATAGCCTCAATAAAGTGACGGCAAAGGTGTGTTGTTGCTTCATTGATGGTTTTTACCCCTCGTTATGAATTTTAAAGATTGTTTTTACCGTCTAATAATTGATGGAGGCAGGGAGTATTTCTCTGACCAAGTTATTAAACATGAGCCATGTGAGTACGGAAGCGGCTATGGCTCCAATGAGAATAAGGTTTACACATGAAAAAACTATTACTGACCGCTTCAATGTTAGCTGCAATGTCTGGTACTGCTTTTGCGAATGAAGAAGAAAGCCAAGTGATTGATCCATCGGATCTCACTCGTGTTTATACACAAGCTGCTTTTTTTGTTACTTCTGACGCTGATATCCGTTTGTCTTCAATGCTAACCGGATCATGGACTGAAACGACTCAGTTCGGTGGCTTTATCGAAGGTAACTTTGGCGACTCAGATGCTAAGCCTGGCAAAGATTCAATGGGCGTTGACTACCTTGGTAGCCGAGCTCAATATTTCCAAGTATCAGCAATTGATAGCTCATTGATGCCACGTGTTGGCTTCATGGCGGACTTCATCCACACCAAGAACTCGGCATTGGGTTTGGATGACAATACCTTGATGTCTGTCGGTGCTATTGGCTTGATTAACCCTGCTTATACCGGCGGTGCAATGCTGTTTCCAAACGTAAACTACACCATCGGTGAAGTGTTTGGTGAGACGGCAGACGGCTACATGCTAAACCTGTTTGCCACCATTCCAATGGGCGATTCTGGCGCGTTTGTTCAAGCATGGCCTGAATACATGAACGTTTCTGGCGATACAGTGGAACTTGAGTCGACGTCTTTCAACATCATGATGAACGCTCCTATTAAGGAAGATCGAACTCAGTGGCTAATGACGAAACTGCAATACGCATCTGCAGATGTCACTCTACCAACAGGCGTTACGCTAGAAGGTGACTACGAGCTAAAAGCCGAAGTCGGCGTGAAGTGGTTCTTTTAAAGCACCTGAGTGAGCTATCTATGGATCAACTAGCCATGGTTTAACTATCTATAGTTTAGCGACCTAACAAGCGGTAACTGAGCTATGGTTTAAATAAGAAGAGAGCTAATGATGTTAGTTCTCTTCTTTTGTTTTATGGCGTTAAAGATAGCTTTAATCCAGTGAACTCGATGCTTGAAGCACAATTCAACATGGTCATTTAGTGGTTTTACGATTACACTGCGCCCAATATTTCAGAAGTACATATTTAGGTAGAGGTCACCATGGACCAAGAACATTACGAAGACGCTGATTACGAAGGCCAAGAGCTGGGCGAAGAAGGCGAAGAGATTGAAATTGAGGCAATTGGTATTGATGTTTCATCACAGCCAATCGAGCTCTACAAAGTGTTTAAAATTGCTAACCTAGTGAGTGGCGGCGGCGAAGCTAAGCACATTATCTCTGAAGGCTACGTAGCGGTAAATGGTGAGCTGGAAACGCGTAAGCGTCGTAAAATGTACGATGGCGACTTCTTTGAATTCAACCAAGAATACTATGTAGTGGTGTGTGATCAGCCAGTACAAGAAGAATCAGAAAAGCCGAAAAAGAAAGAAGCGCCTAAAAAAGAGAACAAGGCGAAGAAAGGTCAGTCTAAAAAGGATTCTAAGAAGAAAGAATCTAAGAAAAGCAAAGCAGAAATGCTAAGCGCAACGGCTGAACCAAAGAAAGAGAAAAAAGAGAAAAAAGAGAAGAAACCGAAAAAGAAAGCGGATGCGCCAAAGCCAACACGTGATGACAAAAGCGGCCGTAATTCTATCGAATTCTTCTAAGTTATAGTTCTAAAGTACAGCTCTAAATTGCTTTTCTAAAACGAATCTTTTAAAACTATTCGTTTGAACATCAAGCAACGTTAGACCTAGGTTTTACGTTACGCAGATATCAAAAGGCTCACTAGTTAGTGAGCCTTTTTTGTATTTGTTTGCTAGCACAGCTAACGGCCAATAACGCTTATTCTCAGTGTCGAGTGCGAGAAGACGTCAGTTCTGATGCGCGAAGCTGAGCAACGGCTTTTGCGAGTTCAAGCTGAGCTTGTGCAAAGTTGATGTCTACATTGCCCTTATTGATATTCTCTAGGGCTGCATATTTCGCTTCTTCTGCGCGAGCGCGGTCAATATCTTGGCCGTGCAAGGCAGTATCGGCTAACACCGTTACCACATCCGGCTGAACTTCTAGCATCCCGCCAGAAACATAAAGCACTTGTCCCTCTGACTTAGGGTCTGTGACAAACACTGTCACGCCAGGCTTTATTTTACTGAGAAGCGGGGAGTGACCCGGGCGGATCCCCAGCTCACCATCAGCGCCAGAAACGGCTAGGGCATACGCTGGACCTGAAAACAGCGTACCTTCCGCACTTACAATATTAAGTTGAAATGTATTATCTGTAATTCCGATAGCCATGGTGCACCTGCCTCTTAGAGTGATTTTGCTTTGTTAAGCACTTCGTCGATAGAACCACAGTACAAGAATGCCTGCTCTGGGATATCGTCATATTCGCCGCCTAACAGGCCTTTAAAGCCTCTTAGTGTTTCGCTTAACGGTACAAATACACCTTTCTGACCGGTAAACACTTCGGCCACGTGGTAAGGCTGAGTTAAGAAACGTTCAATCTTACGAGCGCGAGATACCGTTTGTTTGTCTTCAGTAGACAGCTCATCCATACCAAGAATCGCGATGATGTCTTTTAGCTCTTTGTAGCGTTGCAGCGTTGTTTGGACTTTTTGTGCAATGTCGTAGTGTTCTTGACCAACCACAAGCGGGTCCAATTGGCGAGATGTTGAATCCAATGGGTCGATTGCAGGGTAGAGGCCCAATGCCGCGATGTTACGAGACAGTACAACGGTCGCATCTAAGTGAGCAAAGGTTGTTGCTGGCGATGGGTCAGTCAAGTCATCGGCAGGTACGTATACCGCTTGGATAGACGTGATAGAGCCTTGTCTAGTCGAAGTGATACGCTCTTGCAGTACACCCATCTCTTCAGCGAGTGTTGGTTGGTAACCTACTGCTGAAGGCATACGACCTAACAGTGCTGACACCTCAGTCCCCGCAAGCGTGTAACGGTAAATGTTATCAATGAACAACAGTACGTCACGACCTTCATCACGGAAGCGCTCAGCCATAGTCAGGCCAGTCAATGCTACACGTAGACGGTTTCCCGGTGGCTCGTTCATTTGGCCGTAAACCATGGCTACTTTGTCTAGAACACCCGCTTCTTTCATCTCGTAGTAGAAGTCGTTACCTTCACGAGTGCGCTCACCAACACCGGTAAATACAGAGAGACCTGAGTGTGCTTTGGCGATGTTGTTGATAAGCTCCATCATGTTGACGGTTTTACCTACGCCAGCACCACCGAACAGACCGATTTTACCGCCCTTTGCGAACGGACAAATAAGGTCGATAACCTTAACGCCGGTCTCAAGAAGTTCAGTGCTGTTTGCTTGTTCTTCATAAGAGGGTGCTTCTCGGTGAATTTCGTAGCTTTCTTTTTGACCGATTTCACCGCATTCATCGATAGGCTGACCAAGAACGTTCATGATACGGCCTAAGGTTTCTTCGCCCACAGGAACGGTGATTGGAGAACCGGTGTTTTCAACAGTTAGGCCGCGGCGCAAGCCATCTGACGTACCCATTGCAATACAACGAACGATACTGCCACCCAGTTGTTGCTGAACTTCCAATACGAGAGAGCTTGCTTCCTCGCTAGTCACTTTCAATGCATCATAAACGCGTGGGCTGTTGCCGCCGCTGAACTCGACGTCTACCACCGCGCCGATAACTTTAACTATTTTTCCAACACTCATCTCTAAATCCTCAAATTCTATTCTTAACCCACTCTTGTCTGCACTTAGACAGCTTGAGCACCTGAGACTATTTCACTCAGTTCTTGGGTAATGGCAGCCTGTCGTGCTTTGTTGTATACCAACTGCAAATCATCAATGAGTTGGCCTGCGTTATCGGTCGCCGCTTTCATGGCCACCATTCGGGCTGCTTGCTCACAGGCAATGCTCTCTACGATGCCTTGATACACTTGTGATTCAATGTATCGATGTAACAGCTCAGAGAGGATGTCTCTTGGTGCTTGTTCGTAGATGTAGTCCCAACGACGTGCTTTTTTCGCGCCTCCATCGGCCTCAGAATCTGAAGGGTGGGGCAGCAACTGCAAGGTCGTTGGTTCTTGAACCATGGTGTTGATGAACTGGTTATACACGAGATACAAGCTGTCGATTTTTTCGTCGTCGTAATGCCCTAGCATCGCGTTAACCGTACCTAAAATGTCTTCTAATTTAGGCGCGTCACCAAGGCCTGACGTTTGCGCGATAACATTGCCGCTGCGTTGGAAAAATGAGATAGCTTTTGAACCAATTAGGGTCGTTTCTACCTCAACGCCTTTGGTACGCCACATCTCCATTTCTTCTAACACTTTCTTGAACAAATTCGAGTTCAAGCCACCACATAAGCCTCGATCGGACGAAATAATGATGTAAGCAACGCGTTTTGGTTCACGCTGTTGAAGGTAGGGGTGCTGGTATTCCAGCGACCCTGATGCGACATGAGAGATAACTTTGCGCATGTTCTCGGCATATGGACGTGTTAGCGTCATATTGTCTTGAACCTTACGCATCTTACTTGCCGCAACCATCTCCATTGCACTGGTGATTTTCTGAGTGTTACTAACACTGCCTATCTTGGTGCGAATTTCTTTAGTATTTGCCATCATCTGCTCCTAATTTGTTTTGATTTCCAGCCAACAAACCGGAGCGTTTACCAAGCTTTCAACGCTACAAAGTCACCGAGAAGCTTTGCAAGTGCACTGTCGATCTCGTCGTTGTAGTCACCGTTAGCGTTAATGGTGTCGAACAACTCTGGGTTTTGGCCCTTTGCGTAAGCAATTAATTCTTCTTCAAAACGCGCAACTTTGTGCAACTCTACGTCAGCCAAATAGCCTTTTTCTGCTGCGTAGATAACCGTTGCTTGCTCTGCGACAGACATCGGCGAGTATTGCTTTTGCTTCATCAGTTCGGTTACACGTTCACCATGATCAAGCTGTTTGCGCGTCATGTCGTCTAAGTCAGAAGAGAACTGAGCGAATGCCGCTAACTCACGGTATTGAGCTAACGATGTACGAATACCACCAGACAGTTTCTTGATGATCTTGCACTGTGCTGCACCACCCACACGAGATACCGAGATACCTGGGTCAACAGCAGGACGTAGACCTGAGTTGAATAGTTGGGTTTGTAGGAAAACCTGACCATCAGTAATCGAGATTACGTTGGTTGGTACAAACGCCGATACGTCACCCGCTTGAGTTTCAATGATAGGAAGCGCGGTTAATGAACCTGTTTGGCCTTTCACTTCACCGTTTGTGAACTTCTCAACGTATTCCGCATTTACTCTTGCCGCACGTTCTAGTAAGCGTGAGTGGAGGTAGAATACGTCGCCAGGGAAGGCTTCACGACCCGGTGGGCGTTTAAGTAGTAATGATATTTGACGGTAAGCGACGGCTTGTTTTGATAGGTCATCATAGATGATCAGTGCATCTTCACCGCGGTCACGGAAGTATTCACCCATGGTGCAACCGGCATAAGGTGCTAGGTATTGAAGCGCGGCTGATTCTGATGCTGATGCGACAACAACGATGGTATTTTTAAGCGCATCGTGGTCTTCCAGTTTACGAACAACGTTTGCGATAGTAGAGGCTTTCTGGCCAATAGCCACGTACACACATTTGATGCCAGAATCTTTTTGGTTGATGATCGCATCGATTGCTAACGCTGTTTTACCCGTCTGACGGTCACCGATGATAAGTTCACGTTGACCACGACCGATAGGCACCATGGTATCAACGGCTTTATAACCCGTTTGAATTGGCTGGTCGACGGACTTACGCTCGATTACGCCGGGTGCAATTACTTCTACAGGGTCGAGTCGGTCACAACTCACTGGGCCTTTACCATCGATTGGCTCACCTAGTGTGTTCACTACACGGCCAAGCAGTCCATTACCTACAGGTACTTCTAAGATACGACCTGTCCCTTTCACTTTCATACCTTCAGAAAGGTCAGTGTAGGGCCCCATAACCACGGCACCGACTGAGTGGGTATCAAGGTTAAGAGCAAGAGCGTATTTACCACCTGGAAGCTCGATCATCTCACCCTGCATGACATCCGCAAGGCCATTAATAGTAATGATGCCATCACGAACCGAGACTATGGTGCCTTCGTTGCGAGCTTCGGTGCTCACATTAAACTTCGAGATGCGATCTTTGATTAGATCGCTGATTTCATTTGAATTTAATTGCATAATTGTTACCTATCTCGCGTGAAGTTGATGGGCTAATCGGCTAATTGATGTGTTCAAAGAACCATCGATGACGGTTTCACCCGCCTTGATGACGATCCCGCCAACCAGCGAGTCATCAATAACCTGTTCCATTTCAACCTGACGCTCTAATTTCTTCTCAAGTGCAGCAGTGAGTGATGTAACTTGATCTTGTGTAAGCAATTCTGAACTGGTGACAGTGACAGGGATTACACGTTCATGTTCGTCCTTTAGGTCGCTGAACAAGTTAAACAAGTCTCTGATCACTGCAAGACGGCCATTCTCAGCCAAGACTTTAATGAGATTAATGACGTGGTCATCAACAAGTCCTTGGCAAACGTGAATGATGAGATTGACCAGTTCTTCAGATTGCTGTGTGTGAACACCTTCTGCTGATGAAATCTGCTTAGCAATCGTTTCTTCTTCCGCTACCGTCACAAGAATGGACAGCATTTCGTGCCACTCTTGTAACTTGTTTTCACCTAAAGCAAAGTCGAACGATGCTTTAGCGTAGGGATGAGCAATATTGGTGTAATCTGACATATTGCCTCCGTTTAGAGTTCGCTTATCATTTGATCAACTAACGCTCGGTTCGTTTCAGAATCTAGGTTTTTGCTGATCAATTTCTGTGCACTTTGAATAACAGCGTCTGCCATATCCGCCTGAAGTTCACGGCGTAACTTTTGACGTTCACCTTCTAGCTCAGCTCTACCTTGCTCTAAGATGCGCGCTTTTTCTTGCTCACCTTCTTGGTGAGCTAAGGTGATGATTTCGTTGCGGCGTTTTTTGCCTTGCTCAATCAGTTCGGTCACATTTTTTTTCGCATCTGCGACGAGTTGTGCGCCATTTGATTTTGCTAGTTCTAACTCTTTCGCTGCATTCTCTGAGTGGCGTAAACCATCAGCGATTTCTTTTTGGCGCTCGTCTAACATCGCGGTGAGAGGGGGCCATACATATTTCATGCATAGCCAAACAAAAATCACGAATGAGATTGCTTGACCAAACATGCTGGCATTTAAATTCATACCTTCCTCACTAAATCTTGATTATTTACAAATCGATCTTTTCAAAGCTTTTAATTAAGCAACGGCAAAGATGATGTATAGACCGATACCAACACCGATCATCGGTACAGCATCCACAAGGCCCATCATGATGAAGAATTGAGTACGAAGCATTGGAGTAAGGTCTGGTTGACGAGCAACACCTTCAAGGTATTTACCTGCTAAGTTACCAATACCAGATGCTGCACCCGCTGCACCTAAACCGATCAGTAATGCACCTGCTACATATAAAACTGCGCTTACGATATCCATTTGTATCTCCGATAAATAATTTGTTAGTTAATTTTTAGTTATTAATTAATGGTGTTCTTCTGTTGCCATTGCTAAATAAACAACGGTCAGTACCATAAATATAAATGCTTGCAAGAATACGATTAATATGTGGAATAAGGCCCATGGAACACTAAGTGCCCATTGCATCCACCAAGGCATTAGTGCGATAAGGATGAATATCATCTCGCCTGCATACATATTTCCGAATAATCGTAAGCCTAGTGATATTGGTTTTGAAATTAATGTTATTAATTCAAGAACGAAGTTAACAGGATATAAAAGAGGGTTATCAAATGGCTGAGTAGTGAGCTCTTTGATAAAGCCTTTCAAAACTTTATTTTTTAACGTATAAGTTAACAGTAGAATAAACACACCGAGTGCCATCGACATTGGGACATTTACATCCGCTGTCGGTAGATCTCTAAAGTGTTCTAAACCCATTACACGAGTTAACCCTGGTATTAAATCAATTGGTAATAGGTCGACTGCATTCATTAACAACACCCAAACAAAAGTGGTTAATGCCAGTGGCCCTATTAATTTATCCTCCGCTTGAAAAATCTCTTTGACTAGGTTGTTAACGAAATCAAAGATAAGCTCGATAAAACATTGAAAACGACCTGGAACACCGCTAGTGCCCTTGGTCACTACATATCGAAAAGCTCCAATAAACAATAAACCCGTAATCCAAGATACCAACATTGAGTCAATGTTGAACGCCCAGAAACCATCACCTGTAGTTAAGAAGGTTAAGTGATGCTCTATGTATTCGTGAGCGGTAGTGACTTGATCCATACTACACGTACTCCGATCTTGTAGAGGCAGTAATAAATGGTGTTAAGAAGTACCCAATCATTGTGAAAATGTACGCGTATAATATTACGGGGTTATCCAATTTAAAAAACTGGAATGCCAAGATAAACATTAAGAACGTATAGGTTATTTTCACGACACGACTCATTTGCATTAAGTCACGTAAACTATAATTAGGATTCTTGTGCACCTTTAGGCTTGCATATATAAAACCAAACAGCGGTGGTAACATCGCGATTACGACACCCAAAGCTGAAGACTCCATATCTACTTTATTACCAAAAAACACTTCATATAAAACTACACCGACGGCTAATACTATTTGGCAGAGAATAACTCTTTTAGCAGCAACAAGGATGTCGCTACTTATCCCATTAAGCCTCATAATAAAACCCTATATTTAACAGTGTAAGTTAATATAAAACACAGTTTGAATATGTTTTGTTACTAGCACTTACTTGTTAATAGCAATTTGACTTGTTAATAAACCTTTACTTGTTAACAAAGAAATAATCTTTCTGGCTTTATATCTCCTGACGAAATTAAACGATAAAAACTAATTCGCTATCGTTTCGACAAAATATAAACTACGCCTAAAATTATGTGATCAAAACGACAAAAATCGACATCAATAATTCCATTTTTGAAATTAATGTTTTTCATTTATGAAAGTAATAGTTGTATAACTTTATTCATGAAAATTTTAAATGCTTTATTTTCAGCGAAAAGGGGCGTTTTTGTGCAAAAGTTTTAGATAGCAATTTGGCAAGTTATGATCTTATCAATTACGTATATTCAAACACTTAGCGTCATTTATAAGTTGATTATTGCGTGCAAATTTACAAGTGGATAAAGCCAGTTTTAATCAGCGATGAAAGCCTTCGTGCATTGAGTGATTTATCTATACGGCGTTCTCTATCTGGAAGTGATTATTTTTCAAAATAGTTTGTCACGACTTCATTCTTAACGTCTTTCTGGCGATTCGAAACGGAAAAATAGGCGTTTAAGATGAATATGACGGAAGAAATTCAGCTCCTCACATGGATGTAAGGAGCTGAAGATAGGGCAAAAATCTGAAGGTTAGGGCACTAAGCCCAAGATAGAAAGGCCAAAGTCTGGAGATTCGAGCTGGAATTTCTTGATGTGTTGCTCTAATAACCGCTTTTAAGCAAACAAACTCAATCATGTTCCTCTATTAGTCTTCATAACTTAAATATTGAATACATAAGTCATGAAAAGCCTGCGCTTGTGGCGAGATCGTACGATCAGACAATCTGAAAATACCGATTTGACGCTGTAAAGGCGGGTCAATCAACGGAATCCACACCAAGCGGGTTTCATTGGTTGGGAAAGCCAGTTTAGGTAGCGTGGTCACGCCTATCCCGAGCTCTAACACCGAAAACAACGAAGTAATGTTCTCGACTGAATACAAAGCTTGTTCACTGAGCATTCGTGCAGGTGTTGGGTCAAGTAGGGTACAAGTCCCGTTGCGAATGAAGGGTTGTTTTAACAAAGTTTGCCATTCTATTCCCTCTCGTTGAGAGGCGATAGGGTTGTCTTTGAGGCAGACCACACCAATAGGGTCGGAAAGTAAAGGCGTGAAGTCGATGCTTTCTTCTTCTAAATGGGAGCTATTTCCGAGGGCAACATCTACCTCTCCAGACAGTAATCTTGCTTCTACACCCGCCGCGTTATCATCAATTAAGCTTACCTCAACATTCGGGTACTGTTCACAAAAAGCCCCTAAAACACTAGGGATTAGTTTTGCGGCCACTGAAGGGACACTCGCTATTCGAACTCGCCCTTGTTGGCCAGCTGCTGCAGCACGGAGGTCGTTATCTAATGCCTTGTAAACATTTAAGAATTGAATGATTTTCGGTAAACATATTTCGCCAAAAGGTGTCAGCGTCGATTTGTTGCCCGTTTCAAACAGTGGTTGGCCGAGAATTTTTTCTAGCTCTTTTATCGATGTTGAAAGTGCCGCTTGCGAGCGATTTGCTCGGTGAGATGCCGCTCTAAATCCGCCTTCTTCGACCACTAAAACAAAATGTTTTAACTGTTGTAGCTTAATACTCATGACAGGAATCCTTCTCTAGGCCTTGCTATACCTTACTTTTTTAAAGGTGATAGATTTTATTTATCAAATGCACAAAATTTACCGTTAGATTTATCAGTCGTCAAGGTGCAGTATTTAACCATCTTGAAACATAGTTGTTACAAAGTTGGATGGAATCGTGAACGCACAAACTAAAAAACACCCAGTAAAAACCGAGCTTTTTGCTTCAAAAGCACCACTAGAGTGGGCAATCGTTAATAACGGCACTCTATACACAGCGCAGATTCCAATTGATGAAACTGGCGCAGTAGTAGAAGGCGGTATCGAAGCGCAAACGCGTCAGACTTTTAACAACCTTGTTCATACGTTGGAGTGTGCAGGCGAATCTATGGATTCAGTGCTGCAAGTTCTGATTTACGTGACAGACCGTGAATATCTAAAAACGGTAAATAGCGTATACGGAGAATACTTCAATGCACCTTATCCAAACCGTGCTGCGGTCGTCGTTGCAGGGTTAGCAAGAGAAGAGATGCTGGTCGAGTTCGTGGTTTACGCATCAGCCTCTCAACCTGAATAAAGATACTGTGAACTGAGGCAATTTGCGGATTAAAGTTATTTGTTTGTAAAGAAATTAGTCTGTAAATATCTTTATTGATACAAGCGTCTTGGTTTAGTTTTAGATACAAGATTTAAACGTTATTTCTTATATAAATTAACGTTTTATTCATTAATCAGATGGTTGCCAGGCTCAAACGCAACCTAACCGTTACAAGGACAGAATGATGACTCAATTACAGAATGTTCAAGCAGAAAACGCACTTTACATTGGCGGCGAATGGCAAGCGGGTGTAAGTACCGTTGCGAACATTAACCCATCAGATATTTCTGAAAACATCGGTAACTTCGCACAAGCAAGTGCTGACCAAGTTCAACAGGCGATTTCAGCGGCGAAGCACGCTCAACCAGAGTGGGAAAAAACGCCGATTGAACGTAAGCAAGCAGTACTTCAAGCAATCGGTGATGAGCTGATTGCACGTTGTGATGAGCTAGGTACGTTGCTTTCTCGTGAAGAAGGTAAGCCTTTTGCTGAAGGTCGTGGCGAAATTTACCGTGCAGGCCAGTTCTTCCAGTACTTTGCGGCTGAAGTGCTTCGTCAAATTGGCGACAACGCAGAATCAGTACGCCCTGGCGTTTCTGTTGAAGTGACTCGTGAAGCGGTGGGTGTTATCGGCATCATCTCTCCTTGGAACTTCCCGACAGCGACTGCTGCTTGGAAAATCGCTCCAGCGCTTGCTTTCGGTAACAGCGTTATCTGGAAACCAGCAAACCTAACACCAGCAAGTGCGGTTGCGTTAACTGAAATTATCCACCGTCAAGGCATGCCAGCAGGCACGTTCAACCTTGTTCTAGGCAGCGGTTCGAAAGTAGGTGATGCACTGATCAACTCTAAAGAAGTGAACGGTGTGAGCTTCACTGGTTCTGTTGATACAGGTCGTAAGGTTGCGGCGGCTACAGCACCAAACTTCGTTCGTTGCCAACTAGAAATGGGCAGTAAGAACGCACTTGTGGTTGCTGATGATGCTGATATTCAAACAGCTGTTGATGCGACTATTGCAGGTTCGTTCTCTGGCGCAGGTCAAAAATGTACAGCATCTTCTCGTCTAGTGGTTATGGATGGCATTCACGACCAATACGTTGAAGCACTAATCAAGCGTATGAGCGAGCTTAAAGTGGGTCACGCACTAGAAGACGGCGTATTCATGGGCCCTGTTGTCGATGGTAACCAACTTGAAGCAAACCTAGGTTGGGTTGAGAAAGCCCGTCAAAGCGGCGGTGAGCTAGCATTTGGTGGCGAACGCCTAAGCATGAAACACGAAGGTTTCTACATGTCTCCAACGCTGTTCTTGAATACTAAGAACGATTGGGAAGTGAACCAAGAAGAAGTGTTTGCACCAATGGCAAGCGTGATTCGTGTAGCTGACTTAGAAGAAGCTATCGCGACAACAAACGATACTCGCTTTGGTCTAACGGGCGGCATCATTACTCAAAGCCTACGTACTAGCGCAATGTTCAAGCAACAAGCGCAAACAGGTTGTGTGATGGTGAACCTACCAACAGCAGGCACCGATTACCACGTACCGTTTGGTGGTCGTAAAGAGTCTAGCTTCGGTCCTCGTGAGCAAGGTCAGTACGCGAAAGAATTCTACACAGTAGTGAAGACAGCTTACCAGCGTCCTTACTAATCAACTTTCTATATAAGAATTGGATAGCTGAAGATATTAAGTCTCTAGCTATCCAGCTATCGAATTGGTCTGATTCACAGAGTCAGGCCAACACCCCAACCAAAGCAGCAAACGAAATTAGACAAGTGATTTAACCCATTTTTGAAAACATGTTATTTGAGCGTGTTTTCAAAACCGAGCTAGAACACTGAGCTTTCAATAGGAGTGGTTATGTACCAGCAACGGATTGTTATAGATGGATTGCAATACTGCAATTGGAACAGAGAATATTTCCAAACACTAAAGGCGAGCGGCATTACAGCAGTTCACGCTACCGCGGTTTACCACGAGACAGCTCGTGAAACCTTATCTCGCTTTGCAGAATGGAACTTAAGATTCGAGCAGAATGCAGACATTATCATGCCGATTCATTCAATGGCTGATGTGGAAACTGCAAAAGCGACCGGCAAAGTCGGCATTTTTCTAGGTGCTCAAAATTGTTCTCCAATCGATGATGAGATTGGTCTTATCGAAGTAATGCGTCAGCAAGGTCTTTTGATCATGCAACTGACGTACAACAACCAGAGCTTATTGGCGACGGGTTGCTACGAGAAGAACGACACAGGTATTACTCGCTTTGGTAAGCAAGCGATCGAAGAGATGAACCGAGTGGGCATGATCATCGATATGTCTCACAGTGCGGAGCGTTCAACGCTTGAAGCGATTGACCTGTCTTCTCGTCCTATTTGTATCAGCCATGCGAACCCGACGTTTGCTCATGATGCACTACGAAACAAATCAAATGATGTGATTAAAGCCCTAACCGCACGCGGTGGCTTGATCGGATTCAGCTTGTACCCATTCCACCTACCAAATGGCAGCCAATGTACGTTGGAAGATTTCTGCCAAATGGTTGCGACGACCGCTGACATGGTTGGCGTAGAACACCTAGGTATTGGTAGTGACCTATGCTTAAACCAACCTCAAGCCGTTCTTGAATGGATGAGAAATGGTCGTTGGTCTAAAGCAATGGACTACGGTGAAGGCTCTGCGAACAACTCAGGTTGGCCAGATGCGTTGCCTTGGTTCTGTGGTAGTGCGGGTATGGAAAATATTTATAACGGATTGATGCGTCATGGTTTCAGCGAGTCTGAAGCTGGGCAAGTCTTGGGAGAAAACTGGTTTAACTTCTTGAAAGATGGCCTAGAGCCTCAAAGCAAGGGTTAAGTGCTTTCTCACTAGTAATCATCGAATTAGCAGCCTTCTAATAAACGTTCATTTAGACGTGCTGTTGTAACCAATTTCACTATTCAAAAGGAACAACGGTCTATTTCGCAACGCGGTAACCCAAACATGGATTAGCCTGCCCAACACAAAAAACAATAGGGCAGGTGTTAAATACACCTCTTGTAGTCATCATTAAAATGACAGCTGCAAAGAAACCTCTGGAGTCAGAGTATGTCTGATTTAACCAATAGCGTGAAATCTTCAAACGTAAATGCGGGTCAAGCACACACAGCAAGCAACAAAACAAGTAACACAAACCAGTCTGAATCGACTTCAGACAAATTAGGACTTACCAACCCAGCATTATGGTACAGCGGCGGGTTTATCGCTCTGTTCGTAACGCTTGCTTTGTTTGATGGGGAGCTACTCTCTACCCTAGTAAACACGGGCTTTGCTTGGTCTGTAAAAGTGTTCGGCCCTTATTGGCAAATGCTTCTTCTTCTGACTTTTCTTATTGGTCTTGGCCTGGCGGCAGGGCGAACAGGCAAGGTTATCCTAGGCGGCATCGCGAAACCGGAAATGGATGGCTTCCGTTGGATGGCTATCATTTTCTGTACGCTACTTGCGGGCGGCGGTGTATTTTGGGCAGCAGCAGAGCCTATCGCACACTACGTTAACCCACCACCGTTGTATGGCGCACAAGAAAACGCACAGCAAGGCGCAGTGAATGCGTTATCACAATCATTCATGCACTGGGGCTTCCTCGCATGGGCAATTGTGGGCAGCTTGACGTCTATCGTGGTAATGCACCTTCACTACGACAAAGGCTTGCCTCTTAAACCTCGTATTTTGCTTTACCCAGTTTTGGGCGAAAGAGCACTGAAAGGCCATACCGGCGCACTGATTGATGCATGTTGTATTGTCGCTGTAGCGGCGGGTACCATCGGTCCGATCGGCTTCTTGGGCTTGCAAGTCAGCTACGCTCTGAATGAACTGTTTGGTATTCCAGATGGCTTCACAACTCAGCTAATCATTATCTTGTTCGCTATCGTGCTTTACACATTGTCTGCATTAAGTGGTCTAAACCGCGGAATGCAGATGCTAAGCCGTTACAACGTAATTTTAGCAATGGCATTGATGGTTTACATCCTTATCTTTGGTCCAACGAACTTCATCTTCAATGGCTACATCCAAGGTGTAGGCAGCATGATAGATAACTTCATCCCAATGGCAACATACCGTGGTGACGAAGGTTGGTTAAGCTGGTGGACAGTGTTCTTCTGGGGTTGGTTCTTAGGTTACGGTCCAATGATGGCAATCTTTATCGCTCGTATTTCACGCGGTCGTAGTATTCGCCAATTGGTATCAACCATTAGCCTTATCGCACCGTTTGTAACTTGTTTCTGGTTCACGATTGTTGGTGGCTCTGGTCTTGCGTTCGAAATTGCGGACCCAGGCAGCGTAAGTAAAGCGTTCGAAGGCTTCAACTTACCAGGCGCGCTACTGGCGGTAACTCAGCAGTTACCTATGCCGATGCTTATTTCTATTCTGTTCTTGATCTTAACCACGATCTTCATCGTAACGACCGGTGACTCGATGACTTACACCATTAGTGTGGTAGTCAGTGGTGAGACTGAGCCTAACGCAATTATTCGTACCTTCTGGGGTGTGATGATGGGGGTAACAGCGTTGATTCTGATTTCCCTAGGTTCTGGCGGCATTTCAGCGCTGCAATCGTTCATCGTAATCACAGCGGTACCAGTGTCCATAATCTTACTGCCATCGCTCTGGAATGCGCCTCAAATCGCAATCAAGATGGCAAAAGAACAGGGTTTGTAGAAGAGCCGAGTTTATAAAAGAGCAGGGTCTGTAAAGAAAAGAGCCTGCAGAGAAAACGCTCTCTAAAAATGAAAGAGAAACAAGGTGTCAGCCTTTGAAAGAAGGCTGACACAAGATTCCGAAAGGAAGAGGAAACCCGTACTGGTGAAGATACACCGGGCGGCACGTATTTAGGTCAATCGATCTAGTCAGGACAAATAATAAGGGGTGAGTTCACTTACCCCAAATAACGTGAAAGCTAACCAACACACTGTAAAAACGAATGCTTCAAATGATGGCAACGATCGGTTCTGAATGGCTAGCAAAATCCTATAACTATAAGGTGGTGAGCAAAATGGATGCACATCGTTCTACCTACACTGAATCAGCACTACGTGACGCGACTGTCGTCATGGCACCGGAAAGGCTAGGTGCAATGCACCAAACACGTATCAGCTTCGTTAGAACTCTGATTCGTAAAATGGCCCAGCAAGAATGGAAAGTGACGAAACATGAGTGGCAATTAGACGCTCAAGGTTTTGGTCATGTTATCTATAAGCTTGCGACGCCAAACCATGTTTATCATTTGGTTGTTTTCTGCGATGAGATTGCAGATGACGAACGAAATGACCGTGTAATTGCTGAAAAGTGGGACGTAACGTTTGCACTTGTTCTTGGTGATGTTGATGTCACCCTACTTGAAAGACTTCGTGCGAATGTACCGCTTCAAGAAGCCGGCCGTAATCCTAACAATGTGCTTGTTTTAGCGCGTGCAAACAAAAGTGTACGTGTGTTTGAACATATCGTTAGTCACCTGGCTAAAGGTGTTCAACCAACGCCCAAAGAACTGGCTGAAGTAGGCTACATCCTGCGAACCACTGCCGTTTATGGTAATGGCAAATTTGGCATCGCTGATTTTAAAATCTTAGAGAAAAATGAAGATTTCAATCAGTCGTTTAGCGCTCAAATGTGTGCGGTGTATATGCTGCGTGAGTTCAGCTTAGACTGGGTTCATTACCTAGCAGAGCAACAAGGCGGTGAACAAGCGATTACCTTGCATCGAGGATTACAACGTTACCTTGGTGTTGGTAATGCAACTGGTTTAGGCATGGCGCCATACCTTATTAACCACCCTAGTATTGTCGATCAGTGGATGACGACCCGTGAACATGCATTGGCGGGCGTGTTGTCCAGTGAGACTAATACGGCGTTGATCGGGCCACTACGTACCTTAGTTAAAAAAGCGATTTGTCATTTAGAACAAGTCGTTACTATCAATGAAACACAACAAGAGCTGAACAAAGCTGCTGTTGATGATTTGAAGCACACAGAACAATCATTAGAAGCTTCTGTCAGCCTGTGCGATACATGGTCGCAGTTAGTCGAGCAATCTAAGCAAATGAGTATGGAAGCCCAAGAAATCCTTATCTCATGTTTGATGGAATTGTACCCAGAATTAGTGGACGCCCATCAAGAGCAAATGAATTGCAGCGAAACACTGTCGCTTCCTAGCGGCAAAAAGATTCAAGACCTTCTGGTTGTACTAGAAGAAAAGTACCGTTGGGCGATCACGACCGACTTTACTAAAGCAGAAAACAACTACTGGTTCTGGTATCGCTCTCAAGACAAAGAAGAGCCAAGGCTCGGAGTTCGAGGCGAAGAGTTGGGTGAAGAGCGTGAACTGCCGTTGGATATTGGCCGTCAAGCTTATCGTTTGTACCATGCTTTATTGCAATTTGCGCCTGAGCTTTCATTGGCCGAATTCCTTGTTAAACAGCCGCAACACCGTGCCATTGCGCGCCGTGTGTGGACGCTAGGTAACAAAGCGATGGGTGACATTCAAATGAATGTGCTGCATCAAGATTCGCCGCCAATGCACTTACTGCGTTGTAAGCTAGCAATGTTTGGTGCGACTAAATTTGATCCTCGCTCAGATCGTTGGGTACGAGTGACGTTTTTCCAAGGTGCGCCATTGCTTGATGAAATTCATCAGGACGAATGGGTGTTCCCACTGTTACCGAGTGAAGCGGAGATGGCTGACTCAAATCAAGTTCCTACACATATCAACGCTCAACATGGAGGTAAATCGTTATGATCGTTTCTCACAATGAACTGGTAGCGGCCGTTAATAAAGCCTTTTTGGGTATGCGTCGTACATGTGGTGAAGCCGATGTGATAGCGAACATGGTGGCAGATTTACAGATGGTTGGCTTGGATGGTGTTCGTCATTTTAATAATGCGAGCAACTTTATGGGGTTAGAAGACGATTGCCCTGTAGACATTCAAGTGCGCAGCGATAACACTGTTGAAGTCGACCTGCACAAGGCGAGCTTAGCGTGTCACCTTCCTGTGGTTATCGATTACGCCATTGAACAAATGGTCGGTAAAAAGACGCTGAAAATTGAGTTAAATAATTGCCACAACCGTTGGTTGGCGTACAGCGAGCTTGTAAAGTTAGCTGCGAAAGGTATTGCGTGCATGGCACGTTGGGATAACGGTTCTAACCCCAAGAGCACTTTGTATGTTCTTAATCGTGGTTGCGTTGCTCCGGAACTGTTTTTATCAGATTTGCCACTGGCATCGTACGAACATATCCACAATATGACCATCGAACTTTCCGTCCAGGATTTCGATATCGAACGTTTGTCAGATGGCTACCAAACACACATTGAATCAGAAGCGCTTTTTAAAACTCAAGAGAAAGCGTGGAACGATGGCATTGAGGTGGATGATGGAGAGTGGGCGGCACTGAAAGAGACCGCTACCGCAATCTTAGTTCAGAGCAGCGAACGCTCGACTCAAGGTGCCGGTGAACTGACGGCTTCATAGTCGCTCGATTTATTAGGTTCATTAGAACTAACAGGTTCGATAGATTAACGGCAAATAAGCGAGTTAGTTTATCAACACGGATAAAACCAAAGAGCTTAACGTATCCTCACCTCGTTAAGCTCTTTTTATTTGCCTCACGCTTTGGATTTTCTTTACCTCATTCATTTACTCTCTCGCTGGATCAACCTCTTCTAAACTGACTGTTTTGACACACGCTGTTACCCATTGAGAGGTAATTGAACATTTAAACGAAGCACCTTCACATTCATGTTAAACAAACGGTTTCATTTACAAGCTACTATGCGTATCTTTCTCATAAGGGTGCCAAAGGGCGCCATTTTTATTCGTACCAATGACTTTAGAATCAGATAAAAAGGAATGAAGCGTGCAAGCTAACTTTATTGATGGAACCACCCTGTATCGTCAGCACTCGTTTGAGTTGCCACTCGACTATCAAGCAAAAGATGGACAACAGATCCAAGTCTTCGCACGTGAGCTGGTTGATCTCGCTAAAGATGCGCAAGAGCTGCCGTGGTTGATCTACTTTCAAGGCGGCCCAGGTTTTCCTTCTCCACGGGTGAGCGGTCAATCTGGTTGGCTAAAGCGTGCATTACAAAACTATCGTGTTCTGCTTCTGGACCAACGTGGTACAGGCAACAGTACGGTTATCAGTCATGAAACGTTGGCGCACCTTTCTCCAGAACAACAAGTCGAGTACTTAACGCATTTCAGAGCCGACAATATCGTTCGTGACGCTGAAGCGATTCGTGAGCAGTTTGGTGTTAAACAATGGTCTACGGTTGGCCAAAGCTTTGGTGGTTTCTGTACACTGAGCTATTTGTCACTGTTCCCACAGAGCTTGCAACGTTGCTACGTGACGGGCGGCATTCCTTCTATTGAACGAGAAGCTGACGATGTTTATCGTGCGACTTACAAGCGTGTAGAAGACAAAAACAGAGCCTTCTTTGCTCAGTTCCCACAAGCACAAGCTATGTGTCGCGAGATCTCTGATTACCTGCTTAACAATGATGTGAGACTGCCAAACGGTCAGGTGTTTACAGTTGAACAGTTCCAGCTAATAGGTATTAATCTTGGTGGCGGCGAAGCAAACCTTCCAATGTATTTCACACTGGAGAGTGCGTTTGTTGAAGTGAACGGAAGCAAGCAGTTGAGCTACAGCTTCTTAAATCAAATGCAGCAAGAGCAGGGCTACCTAACGAACCCAATCTACGCTATTTTGCATGAATCGATTTACTGCCAAGGTGCAGCGTCTAACTGGTCTGCACACCGAGTACGCGAGCAGTACCCACACTTTAACTATCAATCGGGTAGCGAGTTCTGGTTTACCGGAGAAATGGTGTACCCATGGATGTTCGACCAACTAGAAACGCTTAAGCCATTACGTGAAGCGGCAAATATGTTGGCCGAGAAGTCGGACTGGGGCTCTTTGTACAACGCAGAGCAGCTGAGTAAGAATACGGTTCCAATGGCATGCGCAGTTTACGCGGATGACATGTATGTAGAGCTGGATTACAGCCGTGAAACGCTAGCGAACATTCCAAACTCAAAAGCGTGGATCACTAACGAGTATGAACACAATGGCTTGAGAGTCGATGGTGAACGAATTGTAGATAAATTAATGACGATGGTCGAAGCGTTAGAGAACCTGCCAAAATAGTCAAACTCTCTGCGTAGGTTATCTACGTTAGAGACAAGATACGCTAGAAACAAGAAAACGCTGCATCCGTGCAGCGTTTTTTTATGTCATCAAACTCTGTTTTACTCAGTATCGTATTGATTACTAAAGCGAGTAAAACAGAGAGTTTAAGAACCGGGAGGGATAGTTCCTAAACTCATTATGGTTGGATGACGATATCTTGATTTTCAGTAGTCGATAAGCTGGCGCGGTTCTGTTCGATAAGTTGAGCCGCATAAGAGGGAGTCACAGCTTGAACTTCGCCCTTGGAACGAATAGTTAGTGCTTCCCACGCATGATCACGGTATTTGCCTGTTTGTGTATATTCAATAAGTACTCTCATGATTCTTCAATCCGATGTGTGGTTAACGTGCTACTAACATTAGCGCCATTGTGGAGGTTGCACACCTGTTAAAAATGGAAAATAAGATTAACCAAATGAGAATGCGTGTAACTTGAAAAACAGACCTTATTGAACTTATCTTAACTAACAGTATTTATCGTACCTAACTGCATTCATCGTAACCAACGGTACTTATCGTAAATGGCATCCATAAAAAACGCTGCACAGTGGCAGCGTTAAAGTTGAGAGCGATTGAAGATTGCTTAGCTGTTTTCTAAGCCAACAATCTTGCGTGCAGACATCACTGCGCTATCCAAATCGGTCAATCTACCAGCACTTGCTGGACCAAGAACTGATGAATACAAAGCCAACTGCTTCTCAAATGATAAATCTAATTGGTTATATAGATTTTGGCGGATTTGAGCGTGTTGCTGTGGCTTTGCGCTCGACAGACCTTCCAATGTATCGTAGATGAGTGTAGTTGTATCCATATCTGTCCTCTGCTGCACCTTTATAAAATTTTGCGTATTATGCACCTGGTACTGTATTTGTTCTGCGAGATTGATCGCATTGTGTGCAGCTCTGCTTAATTGTGTAATCAGTTAGTTATAATTGTGTTGTGGTCTCAATCGTTGAGAGTGTCAGTTTGATAACAATTAAAAGGAGACACGCTGGTCTCCTTTTAATTGATTAAGCCGTGATAGAAGTAACGTATTGTGGCTGCTTACCGAGTAAATTGAATACGTACAGAACCTAGCGAATGTTAATGTTCTTATCTCGACTTTCGTACATTTCAGGTGTGGTGTGTAACCCTCCAGCGTAACCTGCAGCTTCAAGAGTTTCTCTTACCTCTCGAACGTGTTCTGCCGTTACTGGTTCCTCTCTATCTCCAAGGTGCAATCGCACGAAGGTGATCAACTCAGCTAACCTTTGATCCGACAGCACATCTTCAAAGCTTGCCATTGGCATGAAGTTTCTGTCTTTGTCGAGATAGGTGGGTTGTAGTCCACGGACGGTTACCGCGATGGTGTTGAATGGATCGCTGTGCATGATTATGCCGTTATTCAACAGAGTAGGGGCGATAGGGTCACGTCCCTTACCATCGTCACCATGACAGGCTCCACATGTCTGGCGATACGTGGTGTAAATGTCAGTCGCGTAAGAGTCTTCATCAAACCCTTTGGGCTGCAACGGAACGGCGTCACTGCTGATGGTGTTGTTGATGTCACCACTGAGTAGGTAATAGGACATCGACTCGATATCTTCACGCGTCATCAAGCTGAGACTGTTTTTTACTACGTCTGCCATGCCCGCAAAAGCAGTCCCTTTGTCTGAGTGACCCGTGTGTAAGAAATCGGTCAGTGTCGCTTCATCCCAACCATCGACATACAGCTCGTTGGCCGTGATATCGGGCGCATTCCAACCGTCAATCAAGTTACCTTGGAAAATACGTTCGGGTATCAGAGCTTGAGCAATGTTTCGCGGGGTATGGCACTCAGAGCAGTGTCCAAGGCCAGCCACCCAATATTTCCCTTGCTGCCATTTCTCAACGTTTTCGACTTCCGTTTTAAGCTCTTCGGGCACTTGATAGTCAATCGGGTCGGTATCCATGAACACAATGTTCCACCCGAGCAGACCTAGACGTATATTCGATGGGAACATCATGCTGTTGTCGTCATTGCGGCGCGGCACCGCGGTGATTGACTGCATGTATTTCCACAAGTCGACCATGTCTTGGTCGGTGAGGTATTGATAAGAGGTGTACGGCATAGCAGGGTATAGATAACCGTTCTTACCCTTGCCGGCGACTAATGCAGCTCGGAAGTCCTCAAAGTCGTAAGTCCCAATACCTTCCGTTGTGTGTGGCGTAATATTGGTTGAATAAACGGTACCAAAAGGGGTCACAAAAGGCAGCCCACCAGCAAAAGGTTCGCCACCTTCGGCACTATGACACGCAACGCAGTCACCGGCATAAGCGAGATATTCACCACGTTCAACAGACTGAGCTTCTAGATTCGCGAGTCTTTGCTGTTGCTCTGAGCCCGCGTGTCGAATGTAAGCACCCAGTGCGAGTATCTCGTTTTCCGTAAGCTGTTTATCAAACGCAGGCATCAGGTTGTTCAAGCCTTTGTTGATAGTGTGCTGAATCTCTTCAATACTGCCGCCATGCAGCCAAATATCGTCGGAAAGATCAGGGACGCCGATCGCCGGATTCGCGATAGAACCATCGGCGTGACAAGATGAACAATATTTTGCAAACAGCTCTTTGCCGACTTTGACTTTCACCTCTGGAACATCGGTATGGCGTTGATTGAGCGAAGCTAAGTAGTAAGAAACCTTAGCCACTTCATCGGGGCGCATTATCTCGCTCCAACCCGGCATCGCGCCATTTCGCCCTTTGGCGATCGAATGAATGATCGCTTCATCACTACCACCATATAGCCATTCTTGGTCAATAAGGTTAGGGAAGTGTTTCTGACCTTGAGCGTTGTCGCGGTGACAAGCCGCGCAGTGAGTTTGGAACAAGATTTGTCCGCTGTTTACTATTTCGGGTATGCCAGACAATCCTTCGAGGGTGGTTTCCGTTGTTTGAGAGAATTGCTCGTTTAACGTTGTGCTGGGTGAGCTGAGTTTGTCGTCACTTTGCTTCCAATCGACTAACCCTTCCCATTCACCAAGCCCGGGGTAGAGCACCAAATAGCCAGCAGACAATAGAAAGGCAATAGCATAGCTAATGAAGAGTAGTTTTGGCGGTGGCGCATCCTTTTCTTCAATGCCATCAAAAGTGCCAAGGGTGTGGTCTTGATATGCTTGGTGATTGCTACGCCAATATTTAACGACAACAGACACCATAAGAACGAAGAAGATTAAGGTTAAAATTACCGCCCATAGATTCCAAAATGCACTCATTGTGATACCTCCTGTGACGTATCTTTACCAAGGCTTTGTAGATAGCGGATCAGAGCTTCACCTTTGGTTTTTCCTCTTACTTGTAATCTGGCGTCACCTATTTCTTGGTCAGTATAAGGAACGCCAAGTATGCGGAGGGTTTCCATTTTGTCGCTTATGTCGTCGCCTGACAGAGTCTGTTCAAATAACCAAGGGTAGGCGGGCATGATCGATGTCGGTACGACTTTTCGAGGGTCAATTAAGTGAATAGCATGCCACTGGTCAGAATACTTTCTCCCTAAATTAGTGAGGTCCGGACCCGTGCGCTTAGAACCCCACAAGTTAGGAAATTCATAGATGTCGTCTGCTTCTTTGTTCGGACGACCATTACGTTTTACTTCTGGTTCTAGAGGGCGAACCATTTGGGTGTGACACACATGACAGCCTTCACTGATGTAAATGTCTCGTCCTGCTAACTCAAGAGGTGTGAGTGGCATCGCTAAGCTGCCTTTGGCAATGTCATCTCCGCGGACAATGCTAGGCACTACCCAAACCAACAGAGAGAAGGAAGCGACGACAACGGTGGTCAAAATTAAAATGACGATTGAATGTGTAAAGTCTTTACTCATCATTTAAGCCCCCCTCATTAACGGCGTGTTTAGCGTTATGTACTACTGGCATACGAACGGTTTTAAATAAGTTAAATGCCATTAGGAATAAACCCAGAACAAACAGTGCACCACCAAAGAATCGTAAGAACAACCAAGGTGCTTTAAAGTCCATAGCCTCTACAAAGCTGTATATCAGTTCGCCATTTTCATTTTGAGCGAGCCACATATAACCTTCACCGATACCCGCGACCCAAAGCGCAATCGCATAAATGGCGACGCCAGCATGGGCAAGCCAGAAGTGCCACTTAATCAGTCGTCGTGACCAAAGATCGGTCTGGCCCCACAAGCGCGGAATAAAGTAGTAAAAAACTGCTATCCCTGACATTCCCACCCATCCGAGTGCTGCGGAATGTACGTGGCCGATTATCCATTCGGTGTTGTGTGCCACCATGTTGAACCAGCGAATCGCAAGTAGCGGGCCTTCGAATGTTGCCAAGCAGTAGTAAAGAATCGCTGAGAAAAAGAACAAAAGAATGTAGTCGGACTTCAGCTTTTCTTTGTTTTGTAGAAGGGTCATTGCGCTATTGAAAGCACCCGCCCAGGAAGGGAGCCACAGGATCAATGACATCACGATCCCGATGTTCTGAATCCAGATGGGAACGGAAGAGTAGACTAAGTGGTGCGTGCCGGCCCACGTGTAAAAGCCGACCAAGCCCCAGAAATGGATCACAGACAAACGGTATGAGTAGATAGGTCGGTCCGCCGCTTTAGGTATGAAATAGTAGTTCATACCAATCACACCAGCGGTCAGTAAGAAACCAACGGCATTATGTCCCCACCACCATTGAACAATCGCATCTTGAGCTCCTGCGAATACAGAGTAGGACTTCATGGCAGAGACAGGCATCGCAAGATTGTTCACGATGAAAATCATGGCAACAACGATAATGAAAGCAGCAAAAAACCAGTTAGCCACGAAGATGTGGCTCACCTTACGCTTGGCTAGGGTGCCAAAGAACAACACTGCATAGAGCACCCAAACAAGTACAATCATTAAGTCGATTGGCCATTCAAGTTCCGCATACTCTTTTGAGCTGGTGTGGCCTGCGGGTAAGGAGATGACCGCGAGCAGTAGAATAAGTTGCCATCCCCCAAAGACCATCCACGACAGGCTTTTATTGAACAGCTCACAATGGCCAGTTCGTTGGGCAATATAGAGTGAAGTCCCCATTAGAATATTCACCACAAACCCATAAATAACGCCTGAGGTATGCAGAGGGCGAAGACGACCAAATTGGAAATATTGAGAATCGAAATTGAGCACAGGCCAATACAATTGAGCGGCGAGGATCACGCCGATGATCATCCCCACAATCGCCCAGATTAAAGAGGCGATGATAAAGTACTTCACGACCTTGATGCTGTACTGCGTTGTCACTTGTTCCATAACAAGGCTCCTTGCCTACAGTTTTGAATTGCTGTCTGTTTTTGAGTCGCTAACTGAACTTGAATCCTTGCCGAGCATTGAATAGAAGTAGGAGATATCTCGGATGTCTTGATCTGAAAGTGTGTCGGCTTGTTGTTGCATGAGAATCGCTAAACCACTGGTTCTTTCCCTTGTCTGATAATCTTTCAGTGAAGAGATGAGGTATCCGACTTTTTGACCGCGAAGGTTCGGGTAAGGGTCTTGTGTTGAGATACCATCAACGCCATGACAGGTCATACACACCTTGGCTTTTTGTTTTCCTAACTCGAACTGCTCGTTGTTAGATTCTGCGTAAACTGGATTCATGACAGACGTCATTAGCAGAATGGAAAGTGCGGTTATGGGGTTAAACTTTTGCTTATTTAATCTCATTACGTATTCCCTTATTGAAGAAAAGAGCGAGTGCTTGATGACCCTCAGAAAACACTCACCTTGGTGTAAAGGTTATGCATGCATAAGCGTTCTCGCTACTTACTGACTCATATTTATTGTCAATTTTGTTAGTCAGTACGTATTCAGTGGCAGGATTGGATTACTCATTGCCTTTAAAAAGCAGGGATTACTTGTATGAACGCTAATTAAAGTTTTATTTAGATAAGGGGAAGGTGTTGTTCGCACCTGGTTATAGGAATGGAACATTATTTGAGAAAGATTCGAACTGCATCATTGAGAAAATAGGCAATGTCTAAGCAAGTCAAATGACCAATATGAACTAGACTCAAATTAGTGACCTTTTAAAATGGAGTTTAAAATGAGAGCTGCACTTCTGTTTATACTTTCACTGTGTTCATTTTCTATTTTTGCAGCATCGGAACTGACAATATTCGATCACTTAGGGCAAAAGCATCAATTCAGTCGAGAACAACTGTTATTGCTTCCTCAAAAAGAAATCACCACGTCATTACCTTGGCTGGATGGAGAATTGGTTTATAGTGGTGTGGCCTTACAAACGGTGCTTGAAACTATGGATTTACCCATGGCCTCGCAGGTAACTTTTGTTGCACTAAACGATTATAAAATAGTGGTGCCCAAAGAAGACTTTGACGACTACCAGCCGATCATTGCGATTAAACAGAATGGCCAATTTATGTCAGTCAGAGAAAAAGGTCCGTACTGGTTGATATATCCACTTTCTTCGACTCCAGACATTGATAACACTGACTTCCATGCCAAGATGATCTGGCAGATACGCGATATTCATTTGTAAGGACTTAGTATGAAAAAGCTGTTGTCATTGACTGCAATTAAAGTCGTCGTGTTATCTTTAGCGGCAGTGGTACTCACCATTAATATCTACAGTGTGACCCGCATTAACGATATCAATAAGAGTTTTTCCACCCGACAAAATGAGGCAACGTGGTTCGTTTTTCAATTGGTGAAAGAATACGCCAATTTCTTGATGGTAAGCCGTTCTGAAACTATTGATTATGATGAGTTATGGTTAGCGTACGATATTACGTGGAGCCGTTTTGACATATTAATTAACAGTACTGAGTCCTCCAATTTCATCAAGTCAGCAAACTTTAAACCTTATTTTAGTGCGGAATTTGATAAATTTAAGAGCTTGGAATCCTCAATTAAACTGGTCAGTCAAGGGTTGTTGCCCAAGGAATCTCTGCAGAAAAAGTCGATATTTGCTACCACACACTCGTCGATTTTATTAATGACAAGTTTCGATTACAAAGCCCTGTGATTGAAGAAAACACCTCAATGGTTGATAACTTGGTTACCGTTCATCGGATCAGTAGCGTTTTTCTTGTTGGCATCTTGTTATTGACTGGGATTATTTTTTATATGGACTTTTCTATTAAAAGAAAGCTCTACTCTACGGATTTTATTACAGGATTTCGCAATCGAATTTCGTTGATGAAATTTGTTAAGAATAGCTACTCGAAGGACAAAAACTTTGATCTCTATTTTGTCCGAATCAGAAATCTTACCGAGATTAATCAAAAATATGGCCTTGAATATGGGGACCTTGTGGTGAGCTCGGCTGCTAAGTCTTTGACCACCAAGATCCCTGAAAGCACCATTTCATTCCGTAGCAGTGGAAGCCAGTTCTTATTCTTCATTCCTGATCATTTGTACGCGAGTGACGAAATTCAGGACAAGTTTAACGATGTGCTTAGTGATTACATCTCTGCAGGTAACTTAGAATTGATGATTGACGCCGTAGTGAGGCACAAGAAGAACATAAGCTCTAAAGACATGATGGAGCTGTTGACCTCGATGCAAGGCTAAGCTTCTACAAGGTTTGGTCGTGGTTATTAAGTAGTCATGCTTTCGGAATACGACTACTGTTTCTGATTAAGTGCCACAATCCTTTCGTTAGAGCTTGGTTCTAAAAGGGCTTGCTGATCCAGAATAGTTTGCGGATTGTGGTCACGAACAAATTCAATGAACTCAATGTAAGTGAGTGGTTGGCTGAAAAAATAACCCTGTATTAGGTCGCAGTTGGCTTTTTTAAGGTGATGATATTGTTCGAGAGACTCGACACCTTCACCAACAACGAAGGTGTCACAAGAGTGCCCTAAGTTAACCATGGATTCGACCATCTTTCGGTCAGCTTTGTCGTCGACGATATTATCGATAAAGCTTTTATCAATTTTAAGCTCATCGACAGGATAGTGAAGAAGTTGGTTAAAAGCTGTATAGCCAGTACCGAAATCGTCAAGAGACACTTTTAAACCTAAGCTCCTGATACTTTCGATAGTCTGCACTGTAAGTTTACTGCTTTTAACGTAACTGGTTTCGGTAATTTCTATAATGATGTTGGCTGGTGGTACTTGATAACGCTCGATTACCTTTCGAATATTGTCGGCAAAGTTACGATTGTAAAGTTCCATCGCTGAGATATTTATTGATAAGCTACCTGTGTACTTGTGAATTTCAGAGAGCTCTTTATAGCTTTTTATTGCGGTACTAATGACCCACATGTCGAGTTTGGATATTAGATTGCTCCTCTCTGCGACTGGAATGAACTCATCTGGGCCCGCTTTAATGTCAAACAGTGCAGGGCAGCGAATGAGACATTCAGCGCCATCGATTTGCAGGGTCTGAGCATTGAAGATGGGCATAAAGCGAAGTTCAAAGTTGTCGCTTTCACAACACTCCAATAGCCTTTTTTCGATAACGTCATGTCTTTCTAGTGAATGAAGTAGTTCTTCTCCGTAAACGATTCGGCTTTCTCCATCACTGTGCGCTTTGGCATTAATCAGCATCTCATCGATGCATCGGTGCCATATCTCCTCGAACTTAGGGGTATCGACGGGTAGTACACCTGTTGCAATTGAAAGCCTGAATCCGTAGTAATCTAGGAAAGTCGTACCCGTTAGGGTGTTGTTAATGTTCTCAATTTCTTCGTTTATTGATTGGTGCTCACCCATTTCCAATATGGCAATGAATTGGTTTCCTCCTAGCCTTGCAACTGAATAGTCGCTGCAACTGAAGCCGAAAGAGGATTGTTGATTCTGCAGGGTTTCTCTTAGTGTTTTGGCCAGACTAACGAGTACATTGTCACCTACTTTTGCACCATATAAATCATTGATTTTACGGAAATCGATAATGTCCCAGCAAACCAGATAGCAATGAGGACTTATCGAGCTTTTTAGACGCACATCGAGGTGTCGGATGAACGAGCGTCGGTTGGCTAATTTAGTTAATTGATCAAATTCAGCTTCGAACTTTAATTCCGTGAGTGAATCAATGTAAGCGTTCTTCAAACCATCAATTTCACTGTGCCCGGATGAACGTTTGAAATACCTCAGTTTAAGTCCGCCAATCGATATCTCGTGTAGTAGCTCTTTGAGTGGACGTACTAATTGGTAGCGCACCACCATGTGTACGATGAGCATAATAATGAATAGTGTCGTCAAACTGCCAAGTAAGGTCTGCTTAGCAATGATAGATTTTTCCTGATTGAATTTTTTTTCGCGAATATTAACCTGAGCGAGGAAGTGACGGCTGTTCATCTCAACTTTGATTCTGTCTTTGGTTTGTTCAAACGATTTGATAACAAACTGCGTATTCTCTATGTGTGCAGTATTCGATGATGGCTCAATCAGAAGCTGCATATTGTCATCATCGTTGTATTTTATTAGTAAGTTGGATAGTTGTTTTAATGGACCATCTGCAATCAGTATATATCGATTTAAGCTGTCGTTTGCGCGTTTGTCTTGTGGGAGCAAGTAAGGGTCGATTGCAATAACGTAAGCGTATCTAAGTTCACCACTCACAGAGATATATGAGAAGCCTTTATGAGACAGCTCGTTTTTATTGATTAACGAGGTATAGATATCGAAGATTTTTTCATAGATGTTATCGGGGATTTTTAACCCTTCGAAAGGGTCTGCTCGTAACGTAGATAGCGTTAACTGGAACTTAGGGTCAACGATATAGATGTTACGTTGACCAAACTGATTAACGTGACTTTGGTTTAAGACGCGAAGCACTCTTTTTTCCAGCAGGGACAAGGTTGTGTAGTCACTAGGGTTTTGAATATATCGCAAGAACTGTAGCGATGAACCAATATCTTTTACAAGCAAAGATAGACCAAGTTGCTCGTACTCAGCGGCCACTAGCGCTGTGTTTACGTCGGATTGCACATCGTCTAAGTACATGTGTTTGGCATGGTTGGAGGCTAAGTTGTAAGTAACCATTCCGCCTATTGCAAATACGAACAATAAAGTAGGAATGAGCACAAAGTAGAGCTTCTTTAATACTGGCATTAATTATCTCAAACTGTCGACAATGCGGTTACGAATTTGAATGCTATTGGGTTCGAGTTGCTGATACAGATAGCTGCGTTCTAAAACCTCTTTGCTAGGGAAAAGCTCCGGATCATTTTGGTACTCTTGTGTTGTTAAGGCTTTTGCTTTTGAGCTTGGAGTTGCAAACCATGAATCCATTGCGTTTCGAGCGGCGATCTCGGGTTGCGACAAGAATGATAGAATCGTTGTTGCTTGTGCAGACAACTCTCCGTTATTAATCGCAGCAATGCACTCTAACCATAACGTTGTGCCTTCTTGAGGCACAGCGTAGGACCAAGAGGCATCAGGCTCCAAATCATTGAGTACATAACTGTCACCAGAATAACCGTAGGCAAGGTCGATGTTAGCAAGACGTTCGGGTTGGCGAATATAGTCGATGACGTATTCGTTGCTTTCTAGGTGTGGCTTTTGAGCTTGCAGGGTTTTATAGGCAACGCGAAGTTCTTGCTCATTATTGGTGAATGGATCAAATTGATTTGCTAACAGTGCAGTACTCACCAAATCCGTAGGTTCGTAATACATACTTATACGGCCACTGCTGTTCGTGTCTGGTTCGAGAATAGCGTTCCAAGAGGTGGGAGTGTTTACTTTGTCACTGCGATATAAGATTCCCGCAGTCCCCCAAGCGTAGGGAATGCCATACTCGCCACATCCATCAACCCACCGTGAATCTATGTTACCAGCAATGGATTGTTGTAACTCACTGAGATTATGAAACAGGTTCTGCTTGGCTAACGCATTGAGCTTTACACTTTCTATAATGACTAGCTCAAATGCGCCACGACGTTCGCTCAATAGCACTTCATCTCTGATCGACTCATCAGAAAAAAACTGTTGTTTCAAAGAAATGCCGTACGTGTCACCTAGTTGGGTCACGACGCTATTGGATAGAAATTCATCCCAATTGTAGAGATAAATATCATTTTGTTGGCTAAACGCTGTGCCAGTTAAAAAGGATGATGACGCAAGAACAGAAACATAAAATGCTTTCACTGACGGATTCCTTTCCTACTTTGCTTAACTAAATCGTAGCCCAAATTTTGCGACATAGCTCAAATTTAGGTCTCTAATTTCAGTTCAACCTAACGCAATGCATTTAGGTGTGAAAATCCTATGACCTAATTGGAACTAAAAGTAAGCTTTGAGCACAAAATCATTATGTTAAATCAAGGGGATATCAACCTTTGACCGACGAACGCCTGAAGAAGTGCACGAATGACTCATCTACTTCCGATTTGGCACGACGAAAACACGGGATTTGTTTGATTATTAGGTTGTTAGTAAATATATATTCATCTACTTGAGCATTTTTTCGTTAGTTATGCAATGGTGGGGCATTAATTGAACAACAGGAGGTTGGTTTATGGATGCAGGTTTAGTTGGGATTTTTGTTACCGTGGCGATTGCTCACTTTTTGGCGCTATTGAGCCCCGGACCAGATTTTGTGATTGTGGTAAAGAGTGCTGTTAAAAATAAGGGTAGAAAAGCACTCGGCGTTGCATTCGGTATTGCCAGTGCCAATGCAGTCTATATTGGTTTGTGTCTTATTGGGGTCGGTTCTATTTTGGCAGCTTCGGTTTCAGTGATGATCGCTTTAAAAATTATTGGCGGTTTGTTTCTGGTGTACCTTGCAGTTCAAGCGATAAGAGCGAAAAAATGTAATTACAGTAATATCGATGTTGTCGAAGAAGGTGTCTCCATTCAAACCACTTTTCTTAAAGAATTTGTTACGGGTTTTCTATCTGGAATCCTTAATCCCAAAAACCTATTGTTCTATTTGAGCTTATTTACGGTTGTGTTGAACAATGACATTGGCTTCATGTTTAAGTTAGGCCTAGGTATTTGGATGACGGTGGTTGTCTTTATTTGGGATGCGGCGATCATCTTCCTGTTATCGACGCCTAAAGTGCGTCAAGAGTTTACGCGCGCTGCTTACTATATTGATAAAGTGACAGGAGTTATGTTGGGTCTGCTTGGCTTGACCATTGTGAAATCTGCTCTGGTACGTCAGTAGATTCAATAAAGTTACCATTGCTGAGTAACCCGTTTGTGGCACGATACAATGCCTATGTGCCGCGAATGTGTGCTTGTTTCCTACCAGGGCTGATACGTTTTATCTCTTATCTGCCCGATATTAAACCCTCAGCTTAATCCACCAATTCTTTTCATAACTGTTTGTTTATCATTCCTTAGTTCTTAAATAAGTATTAATAATGTTGCTGTTGAACACTTGTAGCTCGGGGTGTTTGTGCTTATTGTAGGCTGCAATGTCAATTCAATATCAGAGCTAGGAGCCATTGTGAATTTAGAGATATATCAAGTGGATTCGTTCACAACTAAAGCTTTTAAAGGAAACCCTGCAGGGGTTTGTATTTCACAAGAACCTTTAGAAGAGTCGTTGATGTATTCGATTGCTGAAGAGATGGCAGTATCAGAAACGGCATTCTTAGCCCTCAATACGATGACGTTGAAATGGTTCACACCAGAAGTTGAAGTCAAATTATGCGGTCACGGTACGTTGGCAACAGCGCATGTGATGAAGGAAAGAGGGTTAGTCAATGTGGGTGAGGTTGTGACGTTTGATACGCTTTCAGGGGAGCTATCTGCCGCAGTTTGTGACTCCACAATCGAGCTTGACTTCCCAAGTACTGTGCTTGATCTTGGATTGGATGCTAATAAAGATTTGCTTGAATATTTAGGGCTGTGTGAAGCCCAAGTCGTGTCATACAGTGAGTTCGATACCAAGCAGTTTATTGAGGTTGTCAGCGAACAAGTTTTATTAGATTTATCACCAAACTTTGATGCTCTAAAGCGTATTAAAGGTCGAGGCGTTGTTGTGACAGCATTGTCGTCGAACTCTGAGCTTGATTTTGTTTCGCGCTATTTTGCGCCGTGGGTGGGTGTTAACGAAGATCCCGTTACGGGTTCAGCGCATTGCGCTCTCACACAATACTGGTCCGAGAAACTAAACAAAGCGCATTTCAATGCTTACCAAGCGTCGCGCCGCGGTGGGTATGTATCGACAGAGCTATTACCGAATGGTCGTATAAAACTGATGGGGTCTGCAACCACCGTAATCAGTGGTACTTTAAAAGTCTAAACTTCAATATCATTCATAAAACAGCAACGTCATAATTTAAATCTGCTAGGTCACTACTTAAGGAATAATCGTGTCAGCTTTTTATCTTTCTCAGGTATTAGTCGCAATTGCTATTTGTTTCGATCTTCTGTCTTTTCAATTTAAAGAGAGGAAGAAAATCGTCACATGCTTGTTTTTTGCAGGCGTTCTTATTTCTAGTCATTTCATTTTGCTCGAACAATGGACGGCGGCAAGTTTGATGATCATCGCGACCATTCGATATTTGACGAGCGTGTTTTCTACGTCACCCAAATTTAAATATTTGTTCAGTTCCATGTCAGTAGTCGCAACGGTTGTGACTTACTCGGGGCTCACTAGCATATTGAGTTGCTTTGCTTCCGTATTTCAAACCTTTGCAGCCTTCAATAAAGATGACCGTCGATTAAGAGAGTTGATGATCATCGGAACTAGCTTTTGGTTGGTTCACAATTACTTAGTTGGTTCTCCAACTGCTGTACTGATGGAAGCGCTATTTATCTGCAGTAACTTGGTTGGCTATTATCGTTTCTATTTCAGAAAAAGTGCTGTGGCTTAGGGCTTATAGCTTAGGAGCTCAGGAAGCTAGGCTTTAGATAAAACGATAAAGCAATGCACCATATTCATCTAACAAGGATTAGGAGAGAGCGATGCCAAATATCTACTCGGATGTGCCTTCGTCAATAACCGACGAAATCTTCAACGACATCATTACTACTGAGAATGTGCGGATTGAAAGAATAATATCTCATGGGCACAGTTCTCCAGAACAAGGTTGGTATGACCAAGATGAAAACGAATGGGTTATGGTGCTAGAGGGGCAAGGTGTTATTGAGTTCGAAGACGGACGTGTCGTTACCTTGTCTAAAGGGGATTACATCAATATTGCCGCGAGAGAGAAGCACAAGGTTGTTGGTACGGATAGAGACGTTGTGACTATTTGGCTGGCTGTGTTTTATCGTTAGTATTGCTATCAAGTAGTGAATAGGTAATCAGCAATACATGAAAGGACTGTGTCGTGGTTAGAATTCGAAATTACCAAGTTAGTGATGCCAAAGCATTATGGGAGATCTATTTCCATACTGTTCGAAATATTAACGTTCGTGACTATTCTCAAGAACAAGTTGAGGCTTGGGCTCCAAGTGACTTTGACTCCGAGGTGTGGGAAAAGTGTCTGCATAGTATCCAACCTTTTGTTGCGGAGTTGGATGGCCACATTGTTGGCTATACTGACCTGCAACCAAATGGGTTGATTGACCACTTCTTTTGTCATCATGAATATCAAGGTAAAGGTGTAGGGCGAGCTTTGATGGAGCATGTATTCGAGATTGGTCGATTTCGTGGTGTATCGAGATACTTCTCTGAGGTGAGTATTACCGCTAGGCCTTTCTATGAGCACCTTGGCTTTAAGTTAGTGAATGAACAGGAAGTCGAAATACGTGGCGTTAAGCTGACTAATTACGTGATGGAGAAAACCACTAAGTAGCCATTAACGTTATGTCTAGTGTAGGTAAAATTGGATATGCTCAACGCTTAGCCCAGTAGGTTAAAAAGGGTGTGAATTGTCACACCCTCAAAGAGTTTGGTTTGCCTGAGACTTTCTTTCTATTTGATTATTTCGGGAGCAAGACCGTATCAATTACGTGGATTACACCATTGCTTGCTTCCACATCAGCCGCAATCACTTTTGCATTGTTAACCATAACCGTGCCATCGCTTACGCTTATCATCACGTTTTGACCTTGGATTGTTGTCGCTTTGTCTATTTTCATAACGTCTGCCGCCATCACTTTCCCTGCGACTACATGATAAGTTAGCACTGCGACTAATTTGTCTTTGTTTTCCGGTTTCAAAAGCATATCGACAGTACCATCTGGCAACTTGGCAAATGCTTCATCGGTTGGTGCGAAAACGGTAAAAGGTCCTTCTCCTTTCAAAGTATCTACAAGTCCACCCGCTTTAACAGCAGCTACAAGTGTATTGAAAGATCCATTTCCTACTGCGACATCGACGATATCTTTTTTCATCTCATGATGATTGGCGTTAGCGAATGCACTAAAAAAAAGTGCAGCGACAAGAAGAGATAGAGACTTGCTAATTTTATTAATCATGTTGGAATCCTTTGAGTTTGTCCGTTATTTTCGTCAGGTATTACGAAAGGCTCAAAGCGATGGATCAATTTATACCAATCACAGTAAGTAAGTGATCAAAAATAGCGCAGGAAAAAAGCTTGAGAACAAGGCTGCTCTTTTCAATAAATAGTTTCGATAAGTAGTTATTCTACAATCAAAAAACCTAACGACGTTATCGAGATTTTTAACAAGCTAGGGTGAACAGTTATTTACTACGATTGGTATTATTATACCTTTGAGCTATTTGCTTCGAGAGCGAACTTTACTCTATGAACAGGCGAGTGAGGGCCTTCAATGGTGCATTTTTAGTATTTGATTTTGTTATTTATGGGCTGTGGCGACTGTTTATGGGCTATGACGATTATTCAATTATTTCTGTCACTTACGGTTGTAGCTACTCGTTGCTATCCGTAATATGAAAATTAGCTTAAGGATAGAAATAGACAGTAAGGAATCACTTTGGAAATACAAATTAGACATCTTGAAACCACAGACAACCAAGACATTTTTGATATTTATCGTCATTCATCAGTATCAGAAAATACCTCACAAAAACCTTTCCTTAGCTCTGATCAAGTGGAGCGATTGTTTGGTCATTCAGACCATTTCACTTTAGTCGCAGAAGTGTCAGGTAAAGTCGTTGGGCACATTACCTTATTCATGACGACTAAGGTGAGAGACCGACATAGTGCTGGCTTAGGGATTGCGATTCACCCTGATGCACACGGCAAAGGGGTTGGGAAGGCATTAATGAAAGAAGCGATTAATCAAGCTGATAATTGGCTTAATCTGGTCCGTCTGGATCTAGAGGTTCATGCCGATAACAACGCTGCCATTGCTTTGTATGAACGAGTGGGTTTTCAGTTAGAAGGCACTAAAAGGCTGAGTACATTCAAAGGCGGGAAATACATTGATATGTTATTGATGTCGAGGATTAGACCTGATTATCGTTGATTTTTACACCTATAACGTCCTATTTAGATAAAATCAAAGAAGCTGGCAGTGTGCCAGCTTCTTTGGTTTGAACGAGATATTTTATAGACTTGTTCGTAATCGAATCTACTTGTTCACGTAATCTTTGAATTTCTGCTTCGTTTCAGCATCGGCTTTTTCGTACCAAAAATACAACATTTCTTCAGCTGTGTTAGCCGCATTTCCATCAATTTTTGCTGGAAGTGTTACAGGTTGAACAACCGCCGCTGTTGCGCCTGCTGTTGTACCTATAGCTAGCGCAGCAATGCCGCCTTTCTGGTTGTATTCTTTTGCTTCTTGAGGGTATTTACGTCCAATTTGCATACCGTCTTTAACTAGCTTGTCTTGCTTAACGCTGATTTCATTCTGGTTCTCGTCAACAAGGCTCCACTCTAAGTTTTTAAACCCAGATTTTGCTTCTGCTGTGTTGCGGTATTTTGGCAGATCGAAAGTCAGTGTGGTATCAGTCGCATCGAATGTTGCGATAACAGCGTCGCTGTCTACGAATTCACGATCGTTACCTTTATCAAATGCAAGTTGATATTGGAATACGATTTGGTTTTGACCATCTGGTAACGTCAGTGTTTTATGAGAAGAGAATAAGCCGCCGTCTAAGTCAGGCTTAGCTTCGTTAACCGCTAGAATATCAACACTGGATGGAACTTGGATTTCAACGTCAGCTAATACTGAAGGTGCAGCAACGATAGCTGAGAGTAGGGCAATGCTTTGGATTGTCTTCATAATCATACAGTTGTTAGGGTGAGTTAAAATACAATCGCACGCATATCTCTGTATTTCAAGTGATGTCCGTGGGATTTGAAAAAATTTGCGTAATCTTAACGTAACGGTCATAAACGAGGCGAGCTACAAGGCTATGCGAGTAAATGTATGCGGATAACCTTGTTCGTCACTCGTTTGTTAAAGGCTTATGTGGGACAGTTTTCATTGTTGATATACTGAAAAGCCGTGATAGCGCTTGAGCTATCACGGCTTGGTTTCACTTTCCTAGGGTTGGTTAAGCTTTAGCTAATTATTTAGCTTGCGCTGCTGCCGCTTCTAGTTGCTTAAGTTTACCTTGAAGCATGTAAGCATTCTGGTTGAAGTTACCAGGGTTCAACACTTGGCTTTGCTGCATAGGGTAGTCAGGTAGCGTGTTCATGAACTCTTGTACTTTGCCGCCTACAGGTACGAATAGCCACATGTTGTCTGCCATCCAACGTAGGTACATGCCCGATTCGTGTGGTGCTTTTTCGAATGGATCAGCACGTAGGTGAACGACTTGAGGCCAGTTTGGTTGGAAACGCACGGCATCAACAATGTTACCGTCCATAACAGCGAATGAAATCTTGAAGTCATTCCAACGTACCGCATTTAGTTCAGCGTTAGCAGAGAAGTAAAGCATGCTGTCACGAGGGCCTTTCTCTTCTTTACCTTGGAAGTAAGGTAGGAAGTTGTAACCATCTAGGTGTACACGCCAGTTTTTACCGTTGTAAGTCGCACCTTTGTCAGAAGCCAGTTTATCAACCACTTTATCATCACCAGCGGCTGCTAGTAGAGTCGGGATCCAGTCTTGGTGACCCATGATGTCGTTGATCTTAGTTCCCGGCTTGATAGTACCAGGCCAGCGAACTAACTGAGGAACACGCATACCGCCTTCGTAAGTTGTACCTTTCTCCCCGTGGAAGTAAGTAGCACCGCCATCAGGCCAAGAAACTGTCTCTGCACCGTTATCGGTAGAGTAGATGACGATAGTGTTGTCTGCGATCTTAAGCTCATCAAGTTTGTCTAGGAGGATACCCACTTGGTCATCGTGCTCTAACATGCCATCTGCGTAGATGCTGATACCCGACGCGCCTTGGTATTTCTCTTGTAGACGAGTCCAAACGTGCATGCGAGTCGTGTTGTGCCAGATGAAGAATGGTTTGTCAGCTTTCACCGCTTTTTCCATGAATGCTAAAGATTCTTCTAGGAACTCTTCATCCGCATGCTCCATACGCTTACGCGTCATAGGGCCTGTGTCTTCAATCTTACCGTCAGAAGTCGACTTGATTACACCACGAGGGCCAAAGTTCTTACGGAACTCAGGATCTTTAGGGTAGTAGTATGTCTCTGGCTCTTCTTCCGCATTTAGGTGATAAAGGTTACCAAAGAACTGGTCGAAACCGTGGTTCGTTGGAAGATGCTTATCTTGGTCACCCATGTGGTTTTTACCGAACTGAGCTGTCATGTAGCCCTGTTCTTTAAGAAGGTCTGCGATAGTTGGAGCCCAATCAGGGATACCGTGGTCAGAGCCTGGCATACCGATAGTCAGTAGACCTGTACGGAAAGGTTCTTGACCGGTTAGGAATGCAGCACGACCAGCAGTACACGATTGTTGACCGTAGTGGTCAGTAAATAGTGCGCCTTCGTTAGCAATACGGTCGATGTTAGGTGTGTCGTAACCCATCATACCGTTGTTGTATGCACTGATGTTGAATACACCAATGTCATCACCCCAGATAGCAAGAATGTTTGGTTTTTCTGCTGCTGTTGCCGCTGAAGAAGCTGCTAATAAGCCAACACCTAATGCTAGTTTATTAATTTTAGTACCCATAAGGACTCCGATTCACTTTTAAGATTAATGCGTTAGAACAACACATCGATGAGCAAATGTTATTCTCAAAATTCCGTTCCGTCCTTTTATAGTGCTTATAACCAATCGTTATGATGTCTAGTTAACTTGTTGATTCATATAAGTTTTAGTGTGTTGCCAGAACAACCCCTTAGTTTGTATGTGTGATCCTTATCATGTTTGTTGCCGTAAACCTTATCGATGACTTCTGTATCCATATCTCGATGAAAATGACAAAAATATTAATAGCTTAGGTAATCTCGCGTATGCGCAAAAAATGAACTATACGTTGTAGGGCAGGATGCAAATAACTTACGAAGAGGTTTCTATGACAGCGAAGTATGGCGCTAAACGTCGATTAGCGATTTTGGGTACAGCAATGATGGCCGCGTCTAGCGCCACTTTTGCAGCAGAAAAGCCAAATATATTGGTCATTTGGGGGGACGACATTGGTCAATCCAATGTGAGTGCGTACACCTTTGGTTTAATGGGTTACAAAACGCCCAATATTGATAGCATCGCCAAAGAAGGGATGATGTTTACCGATTATTACGCTGAACAATCGTGTACTGCGGGTCGCTCTACCTTTATTACGGGACAAAGTGTATTACGAACGGGTTTAAGTAAAGTAGGCCTTCCAGGAGCAGACATTGGTTTGCAAGCGGAGGATGCAACGATTGCAGAAATGCTTAAACCTATGGGGTACATGACAGGTCAATTTGGTAAAAACCACCTTGGCGATAAAGATGAATTCCTTCCAACAGCACACGGGTTTGACGAATTTTTTGGCAACCTTTACCACCTGAATGCTGAAGAAGAACCGGAGAATGAAGATTACCCAACTGACCCAGAGTTCCGTAAGAAATTTGGCCCTCGTGGTGTGATCAAATCATTCGCTGATGGCAAGATTGAAGATACCGGTCCACTAACGCGTAAGCGTATGGAAACGGTCGATGAAGAAACGCTGGACGCGGCACTTGATTTCATGGATCGCGCAGTGAAAGCGGATAAACCATTCTTCGTTTGGTGGAACGCAACAAGAATGCACTTTAGAACGCACGTGCAGCCAGATAGCAAAGGCGTAACCGGTATCAGTAACTACGCTGATGGTATGGTTGAGCACGATCGACACGTTGGACAACTATTGAAGCAAGTGGATGAGTTGGGAATCAAAGACAACACCATCGTTTTCTACTCAACGGATAACGGTCCACACATGAACTCTTGGCCTGATGCCGGTACAACTCCGTTCCGTGGTGAGAAAAACACCAACTGGGAAGGCGCATATCGTGTACCAGCAATGGTTCGTTGGCCAGGAAAGATTGAACCGGGCAGTGTTTCAAATGAAATAATGCACCACATGGACTGGATGCCAACCTTCGTTGCAGCCGCTGGTGATGATCAGATCAAAGAGAAACTACTGAAAGGTCATACTGCGGGTGATAAAACGTTTAAAGTGCACCTAGATGGTTACAACTTCCTTCCTTACCTAACCGGTGAAGAAGAGAAAGGCCGTCGTTCGGAGATATTCTACTTTACCGATGACGGTGACCTTGCGGCACTTCGTTACAACCAATGGAAAGCGGTGTTCATGGAGCAGCGTGCGACGGGTACCATGCAAATTTGGGCAGAACCGTTTGTAACGTTACGTCTTCCTAAGCTGTTTAACCTCCGAATGGACCCATACGAAAACGCAGATATCACATCGAATACTTACTATGACTGGTTGTTAGACCATGCTTATATGTTTGTTCCTGCTCAAGCGTATGTTGGCAAGTTCTTAGAAACCTTTGCTGAATATCCACCACGCCAAAAAGCAGCGAGCTTTAGCTTGGATCAGGTTATGGAGAAACTTCAAGAGAACCATAATAAGTAAGCTTTGGTTTATTGAAACTGCTAACACGAAAGAGCTCTTCGGAGCTCTTTTTTTATGCGCATATCGATGAGTAAATACCAGTCGTGAATATGAGTCACAACAATCAAGCTCACTGCCACTAAATAATTGTAAATTCATTGTTTTTACGTCTACCTTATTAAGCATAAGGATGTATAAAAACAAGGAATGTTATGTCTGCATGGTTGTGCTCACTAGTGAACGGATTGAAACACCAGCGAGTTGCAGTATTATCCGCAATGTTGTCTTTACCTATGTTGTCGACACTCAGTGTCAATGTGTATGCTAATGAACAAGCTCCAACGACTGAAGCTACGCTTATTGGTTCAGGAACTTTAGATGCCAGCTCTCCCAAGGCTACGTATGTCGGTTCTGAAGCATGCGTTGACTGTCACAGCGAAGAAGTGGAAGCGTGGCAAGGCTCTCATCATGATATGGCGATGAAGCACGCCGATGATGAATCTGTGTTGGGCAACTTCGACGATCAAACCGTGACTCATAAAGGAAAGCCCAACCGTTTTTTTCGCAAGGGAGAAGAGTTTTGGGTCAATATCGAAGGGCCGGACGGGCAATTCAAAGATTACAAAATCAGCTATACCTTTGCCTTTGAACCATTACAACAGTACATGGTTGAGTTTGAAGACGGTCGAGTACAGTTGATTCCTTTCGCTTGGGACTCTCGCACTGAGGGCGAAGGCGGTCAACGCTGGTTTAACCTCTACCCGGATACCACCAACACTGATGAATTCTACTGGACCAATAGCGGTCAAAACTGGAACTTCATGTGTGCTGATTGCCATTCAACGAACCTAGAAAAGAACTACGACAGCGCGAGTAATACCTATAACACTACTTGGTCTGAGATTAATGTCGGTTGTGAAGCCTGTCATGGCCCTGCAAGCGAGCACGTTAAACAAGCCCAGCTAGCAAAAGCTAACGGCGGAAAGGATGCTCAAATCTCGGCGCATTATGGCTTTGATCGCGACTTGTCGAAATCGGTCAAAGAATGGATCTACCAAGAGGGCAACTCAACCCTACAACCAAAAGACATCATCCATACAAATCAGGTTCAAACCTGTGCGCAATGCCACAGCAGACGTACTCAGTTAAATGAAACGGGAGATCACGTTAACGGGTCTTTCTTTGATAAGTATCGTCTAAGTTTGATTACTCCTGAGCTTTACCATAACGATGGTCAAATCTACGATGAAGATTACGTTTACGGATCTTTCCTTCAATCAGTGATGGCTGAAAAAGGCGTCACATGTACTAACTGCCACGATCCCCATACCGCTGAACTAAAAATTGCGGAAGAAGCCGTGTGTAGCCAATGTCACATTGCATCAGAATACACGCCTGAAAAGCACACATTCCATGAAGCGAATACCGAAGCTTCACAATGTACGACTTGTCACATGCCAGAGACGACTTACATGGAGGTCGACCCAAGACGCGACCACAGTTGGCATATCCCGCGTCCTGATATTAGCCAACACATTAAAACGCCGAACGTTTGTACTAGCTGTCATGAAGACCAAACCGACCAGTGGGCAGATAAGCAAATCGGTGAGTGGTTCCCAGATTCTAAGTATCGTAATCAGCAGCACTTTGCCGTTGCCTTTTATGCTGACTCAATAGGGCACAGAGGGGCAGAGGATGCGTTGGCATACTCGGCTCAGGACTCCAGCTTAAGCAATATCATTCGTGCATCGAGCTTAGAACGTTTGGGCGGAAATACGGGTAAGAATACGCTTATCTCGCTTGCAAGAGCGGTGAAACATGATGATGAAATGATCCGTTTGGGCGTTGTGCAAGGCTCGTCTGGTTTCCCATTCACTGACCGTTGGCAAATTCTAGAGCCACTACTGAAAGACCCTGTATTGTCGATTCGTTCAGAAACCGCAGGTGCATTGGTACGTTATTGGGGAGAAATGAACCCTCTGCAGAAAGATCAAATCAAGCCTGCATTGGAAGAGTACATTGAGATACAGCAATTTAATGCCGATAGAGGATTTGGACGAACTAACCTAGGCAACGTTTACCGCGATCTAGGTCAGCACGATAAAGCGATTGAGTTCTATCAAGGTGCTATCGAGATTGAGCCTTACTTCGAAAACAGCTACGCCAACTTGGCGGATTTGTATCGAGCGCAAGGTAACGAAGCAAAAGCGTTGTCGACGTTGAAGCAAGGTATTGAAGCTCAGCCGAAATCGAGTGTATTGCCATACAGCACAGGGTTATCTCTGCTTCGTGTGAAAGATTACGACCAAGCAACGGACTACCTTAAACAAGCCGCTGAAACTGCGCAAACCGACCCACAATATTGGTATGTGTACGGATTGGCTTTGGAGAAATCTGATGTGCTTGCGGCAAGTCAATCACTGCACAAGGCTTACCAATTTAGCCGCAACCCACAGCACCTGTATGCCCAGTGTGAAGTGTTGGCGCGAAACAGCCATATACTGGGCGTACCAAAGGCGTTTGAGCAATGTATTTCATCATTGAGCAAAGTGGCACCGCCGGAGGCCATTAACCAATTGAAAGCTAAGTTTAAATAAAGCGATGAGGTGAGCTTGGCTATCGTGCTTGCTGCTTATTCCGCTTGTAACCAATTATCGCGCTTATGAGCAATTATCACGTTTATAATTTATCGCGCTGATGAACAATTATCACGTGTATAACTAATAGTTATGGGGCTTGTGAGTAGGATGTACGCAGCCAGATTTAATTAAGGGAAGACCTATGAACCATGCGCAACAAGCAATAAACCAACTGATTGAACAAACAGAGAAAAGTGTTATCGGTCAGAGCCACGTCGTTCGGGCTCTGGTGATAGGGTTATTGACTAATGGGCATGTGCTTTTAGAGGGACTTCCCGGTACAGCGAAAACTCGTTCAGTGAAATCGCTGGCGAACCTACTGAACACCAGTTTTGGTCGAATTCAGTTTACGCCAGACCTACTGCCATCAGATGTAACCGGTACAGAAGTGTATCAAGAGCTTGATGGAAAGCCTCAGTTGCACTTTCAACCGGGTCCTATTTTCAACAGTATTGTTTTAGCCGATGAAGTGAACCGTGCTCCTGCAAAGGTACAAGCGGCTCTGCTTGAAGCCATGGCGGAAGGGACGATTACGGTGGGTGGTCAAACTCATATTCTGCCAGATCTATTCATGGTGCTAGCCACTCAAAACCCAGTAGAGCAAGAAGGTACGTATCCACTGCCTGAAGCACAAATGGACCGTTTCATTATGAAAGTGACGGTCGACTATCCAGAAGATGAAGCTGAACGCGACATCATTCGACTTGTGCGCAGCGAAGAGCTGGGCAGCGAGACGAGTTCGGAATTAGTCACTCCAGAGCATATTGAACCTGAGTTGGTACTTGAAGCTCGCCGCCAACTTCCAGATATTGCCGTTTCCGATTTAGTTGAGAACTACATTGTGGCTTTGGTGATGGCGACTCGTAAGCCAGAGCGTTACCCAGAATCAAACCTATCAAAGTGGATTGAGATTGGCTCAAGCCCGCGTGCTTCTATTTCATTGGATAAATGCGCTCGCGCTTATGCGTGGTTGCAAGGGCGTGACCACGTCACGTTGGACGATGTGCGTGCCATGTTGCCGACCGTATTAGGCCACCGATTCTCGTTGTCTTACGATGCATTGGCCGATGGTATTGACCATCAAAGAGTGGTTGAAGAACTGCTTGATAATGTTGAGATTGGATAACTAGGGGGCGTCATGGCTAAGCCAACACAAGCTCCTAAACCGCAAGGCCTTGATCCTCGACTGTACTGTGACTATTCAAGGTTAGTGCGAATCCAGGCTCAAGCTGAGTCGTTTTCTCTGTTGCCTCATCTAAAGGCGGGCAGTGTATTGTCGGGCCGACATAATTCCCTGTTTCGTGGTCGTGGTTTGAATTTTGAGGAATTACGTCATTACCAATTGGGTGATGATATCCGTAATCTCGATTGGAAAGTCACGATGCGAACGGGTAAGCCTCATGTTCGTAGCTATACCGAAGAGAAAGACCGAAATGTAATGATCTGTGTCGATCAGCGCAGTTCGATGTTCTTTGCTTCTCAAAACACCATGAAATCGGTTGTTGCGGCCGAAGTCGCGGCATTGTGTGGATGGCGAGTCCTGAAAGATGGTGACCGTGTTGGCTTTGTTTTAGCCTCACATCAAAAGCTCTTTCATACCAAAGCGCAGCGTTCACAGTCTGATTTACTGGCTCAGTTAAAGCATCTTACCAAGGCTAATCAAAGCTTAGACGTGAGTGTGAGTGACAGCGAAGGAGTCGGGTTCAGTCAATGGATTGAACTGATAAAACGAATGAGATTAAAGCAGTCGACCTTGATCTTTATTAGCGATTGGCGCGACTGCCAAGAACAACATCTAGACCGACTAAAGCAGTTACAGCAACACAACGATATCTTGGCCATAATGATCACAGACCCATTGGAACAATCATTACCTCAAGATCTCGCAAGCGCAAATTGGGTGGTGGGTGATGGTCGCTTTCAACTTAATCTCGATAGCCAATCTAAGGTTAACCTCGCAAGTGAAAGCCTTGCTCAAAAGGCTGCACTCCAGAAACAGTCCCTTGCTAAATTAATGGCGATGAAAAACCTCCCTTATATCGAATTAGATACGTCTGGAACTCATATTTCTCAGCTTCAAAAGCTGGTGGGAGGGCGTTAGATGGCCGTTGAACATACGCCTCCAAGTACTTATATCCTTCGCGATCTGCACGATGTCGCCATTCCCGAGAGCGTGAGCTGGATGCCGCAAACTATTGGCTGGAAGATCCTTGGCGTCATTCTGTTATTGGTCGCTGTCTATCTGGCTTATCGTTTGGCGCAGAAATGGTGGAATAACCGTTATCGCAAAGAAGCGCTTCAAGAGCTCATGATATTGGATGCACGAGACAAAAATTCAACAGAACGAACCTTCAAAGTACTGAAAGTGGTGCTTCGTTACCTAGACAGCAGCAATGCAAAGCTGTTTGGAAAAGCCTATGTAAACCGTCTGAACGCTTATCTGCCTGTTAGCGCTAACACAAGTGAAAACAGCAATGCGTTCTTTGCCGATGAAGTTTCGGAATTATGGATGCAAAGCCTAATTGACCCTAATGTGCGTCTGAGCTTTGAACAGCGATTAGAGGTAATTCAAACCGCGATGATGTGGCTAAAACTTCACAAGCCGAATGTACAGGTAACGGTTGAGGGGCAAGACAATGTTTGATGTTTTATCTGCCAGCTTTGAATTTGCGCACCCACTGTGGTTTATCGCACTACCTTTGCCTTTACTCGTTTACTTCGCCGTACCTGCTTATCGCACTAAACAAATGGCCATCAAGGTGCCATTTTTCAGTGAGTTGGTTGAAGCGATTGGCGAGGCTCCATCAGAAGGTGCAAGCCAATTAACACCAACCTGGTGGCAACGCACTACGCTGATCATTACCTGGGTATTAGTGATCTGCGCATTAGCGAAACCTACCATTCTTGGTGAGCCACAAGTTCGTGAACAATTAGGTCGCGACGTGATGGTGGTTGTCGATTTGTCTGGCTCAATGGCTGAACAAGATTTTACGTCTAAACAAGGGGATAAAATCTCTCGCTTAGATGCGACCAAAGAGGTGTTAGCCGATTTCGCGAAAACCAGAAAAGGGGACCGACTCGGTTTGATCTTGTTTGGTGATGCAGCGTTTGTACAAACGCCATTTACCGCCGACCAAGATGTATGGCTTGAACTGCTTAATCAAACCGATGTCGCGATGGCAGGGCAAAGCACGCACTTAGGTGATGCGATTGGTCTTGCGATTAAGGTGTTTGAGCAAAGTGAGAAGCAAAGTGCTGCCGTTCAAGATTCAAGTGTTGATGCCAACGTGAAAGAGAAAGTCGTGATCGTATTAACCGACGGTAATGACACCGGAAGCTTTGTTGAACCTATCGATGCCGCCAAAGTCGCCAAGGCGAAAGGCGTTCGTATTCACGTTATCGCCATGGGTGATCCTCAAACCGTGGGAGAAGTGGCGTTGGATATGGAAACCATCAAACGTGTGGCTCAAGAGTCAGGTGGCGAAGCCTTTGAGGCACTTAACCGCGACGAACTTACCAAAGCCTACGCTCAGATTGGTGAGCTAGAACCACAATTATATGAAAGTACCACTTATCGCCCTAAACAGGGGCTGCACCATTACTTAATGGCGATTGTTGTTGTGATGTATCTGACTGCCTTTAGTCTGGCGACTTTACGTAGAAGGTCGCTTTTGGCTTCTAAAACTAAAAAATTGAAAGGAGAGGATGATGCCTGATTCTCTCACTCTGCAACAGTTCTTTACCCAGTTTCATTTTATCCGACCTTTGTGGTTGTTGGCCTTTATTCCGATGTTCTTCCTGTTATGGGTTCGTTGGAGAGAAGAGACCAAACCAACGTGGAAAGACATTCTACCTGCACACTTACGTGATGCATTGACCATTGGTGAAACAGGCTGGCGTAGGCAGCTGCCATTGAAGCTATTGGTGGTGATTGTAACTATCGCCATCATTATCTGTTCTGGCCCAACATGGCAACGTGAGGCTTCGCCTTTTGGTGAAGACAAAGCGTCGATGTTGGTTGTGCTTGATAACAGTGAATCTATGCTCGCTAAAGACTTACCACCGAGTCGCTTGGAACGATCTAAGCAGAAGATTAGAGACTTATTAGCAGCTCGGAAAGGCGGTAATACGGGCTTAGTTGTTTACGCAGGCAGCGCACACGTCGCGATGCCCGTTACTCAAGACAGCAAGGTATTCGAACCGTTTCTAGCGGCTATCACACCCGATATCATGCCGGTATCAGGTAAGTCAGCAGAAGAAGCACTGCCATTGATTAATCAACAACTGTCTGGTGAGTTAGGCTCTTCTGTACTGCTGGTATCAGATGGTGTCAACCCAAGCACCATTAGGGCGTACGAGAGTTTCTTTAACGACAATCCGTATCAGTTGCTCATTCTCGCCGCAGGAAACAGTAATGTGGTGAGCGATAACCCAGTCGACCTAGATTCACTGCGTAACTTAGCGAGTAAGACGGGTGGACGAGTGGTTGAGGTGACCGTTGATGATTCGGATATCCAACAACTGAACAGAGCGGTTGAAAGAAACATGCAGCTCAACGGCGAATCTTCAATGCCTTGGAAAGACATGGGCTATGGCTTGCTTATCCCAATGGCGATTATCATGTTGTTGTGGTTCAGAAAAGGATGGCTGGTGCAGTGGTGTGTCGTTGGTCTAGTGATTTCGGGCAGCATCTATTCACCAAGCACTTTTGCGAAAACAGTCAACTTAACTGCTGAGAAACCCGTTGTGGTGGAGTCGGTTACGGCTTGGGACAAAACAGCTCAATGGTGGTGGGACTTATGGTTAACGCCCGATCAGCAAGGTCAACGTTTGTTGAACCAGAAGGAGTACCTTCAAGCTGCAAAACATTTTACTGACCCGATGCGAAAGGGCGCGGCTTATTACTATGCTCGTGATTTTAAGCTCGCTCACAGTGCGTTCCTGCAAACCAAAACTGACCTTGGTTTGTACAATGCAGCCAGTGCGTTAGCTAGGCAGCGCGAATACCTTGCGGCGCGAGACCTCTTGAAATCCCTAAGCGAGAAAGAGGATCTGTCACCAGAACTAAAAACGGATGTGGAAAATAACCTTGCAGTGCTTAGCGGGATTGTCGAAGAGGTAAACCGAACCAGCGAAAGCCAGTCTGGAACCACAGATGGCCCTGAAGAATCTTTAGAACTCGAAGACGATCAGCCGCGAACGGGTGATGGCGCCGAAGAAGAAACGGTAGCGGAATTGATGCTCAAGGAAACGCTTAACGCCAATGAAATCTTGGGCAGCCAAGAGCTTGCCGACAAGTGGTTAAAACGCGTTGAAGCGGATCCTAAGTTCTTCTTGAAGTCGAAATTTCAAATTCAATTAAGAGATCCTGCACCGTCTATCGAACAGACACCAACACAGGAACAGGCATCAAAACAGGAGCAAACACAATGAGTCGATACGATTTAGCTCTTGAAGCGATTCAATCAAAGCGAACGCGATTCACAGCCCGTACATGGTTGCTGTCGATGACTCTTATGTTGAGTTGGTTTTTTCCTGCTGTTGCTTCTGCTGCCGATATCTTCGATCTGCAAAAAAGTGGTGATGTGGAACTTATCGCTTGGGTAGGGGAAAAGCCAAAGTCAGGCGACAAAATAACGCCGGCCAAAGTCAGCTTAAATGAGCAAGTGATTCTGAATATTGAGGTGGCGACACCGCGCTGGTTAACGAGCGGCACTCGAATCGGCAGTATCGAAATCCCTAACGTGATCGCTAAGCAGCGTAACCAACTCGCGACGAACTACACAGAAAGAGTTGGTGGCAGTACATGGTCACGTCAGCGCTGGGAGGTGACACTTTATCCGATGACTTCTGGCGAGTTTGTTATTCCAACCGTGCCGGTTCGTATCCAAGTTTCTGCTCCTGATGGTTCAAACGTGGGCGGCACGCTTTACACGCGGCCGATTAAGTTTGAAGCCTCATTACCGTCTGGTTTGCTAAGCGATGAATCGCCTTGGTTTTCTGCGACAGACGTGGATGTTGAGCAGCAGTGGCAACGTTCGAGCGAAGACTTAAAAGTGGGTGATGCGGTTACTCGAACCGTGACGGTCAAAGCGAAAGACAGTTTGTCGGTGTTACTTCCCAATGTGTTGACCAATGAATCGACTCAGCAATATCAAGCTTACCCTCAGCCTAATCGTTTAGATGACACACAAGAACGTAGTGACTATCGGTCCAGTAGAATTGAAGAGACGGTTTATGTGATTCAGCAAGGTGGTGAATTTACCTTACCGGAGTTCACATTCCAGTGGTGGGACAGCAAAAATCAGCGTCTTGAGAGCGTGGTGATAAAAGGCGAGGTGTTTGAAGCAAAACATACGCTCCGATCTTTCATCAAGGCTTACATGTCGATCTTTATAAGCGTTGGTTTGGCAGTAGTGTTATGTGGCATGTTATTCGTTGCGGCGAAGCGCTATTACAAGAACCGACCAACACCGAGTTGGTTGGTATTGCGTCGTTTGCTTAAGCAAAATAATTGGCCCGCATTGAGAACTTTTATCTATCGTCAATTACGAAACCAAACCTCTCAGCTAGAGCTGAATAAAGCGCAGCTAAGTAAAGCGCAACTTGGTAATTTGAATGGACAAAAACGTTGGGTGGAAGACAGTGCATCCCTCCAACAAGGGCGAGAAGACAAAAACGTATTTACTCGTTTGTGGAGAGGGTTACGTAACTTACCCAATGACACATCAAACTCTAGCAATTCTCGTTCAATTTTCGACCGCTTGAAAATCCCTAAAGCCTTGCCAGACTTAAAAGATAGAACTAAGTAGCAAACTTTAGTCATTCGCATCGAACAAAATCGGCAGGCTCTCTACTATAGGGAACCTGCTTCTTTAATATGGAACTGTATGAAAAGCACCGAACTCAATTTAATTCCTATATTTGTTGCTATCTATGAAGAGCAGAACTTATCTAGGGCTGCTAATCGCATGGATATAAGCCAACCAGCAGTGAGCAAAGCGCTTGCTAGGCTTCGTGATATTTATGACGAGCCACTGTTTCACCGCACCACATCAGGCGTAGAGCCAACCACATTCGCTATTGATATCTATCCTGCAATGGCCGCTGCGCTAAAAAACTTTACGTCTACCTTATCTGCATCAAGAGATTTCGACCCCAAAACTTCAGGCCGCGTTTATTCAATTGCCTGCGTCTCGGCGGCGAGCTACGAAATGATGCCAAGAGTGATGCAGTTAATCAGCCAAGTTGCACCTGGTATCGCATTAGAAGTTCACCCTCTATTTACCGAAGACTACGAGTCTGATTTAAGGCTTCAAAGACATGATGTGATTGTTGATATGACACCTAAAGGAAGAACCATGCTCAAGCATGAGGTGATTTCTAAAGAGGAGCTGGTGGTCGTTTGCCGCAAAGACCATCCTACGATTGGTGATACCATCGATATGGAGCAGTTCCTATCAGTTGAGCATGTGGTTGTATCTCGTTGGCATGCACGTAAAAGCTTATTGAGTTCTGAACACTACAGTGACCTTGAAAAACGAAGAATAGTCTATCGAGCTGCGGGCGTTGTAGAGATGCTGCCAGTTATTGAAGGCTCTGATTACATCGGAGTGCTACCTATGTCATCGGTGCGTTGTTTTTCTGAAAAGTACGCGGTTAAAACACTACCACTACCATTCGAATTGGAAGATCTCGATATGTGTATGATTTGGCACCCGAGTCGCACTAATGAACCTAGCCACAAATGGTTGCGCGCTAAGATCAAAGCGGCAGCAAAAGACATATCAAGTTAACCTTTAAAGGGGGATTGATGGAAAATGTTTGTGCGAATAGCCGTTATTCCCAGCACTGACATACGTTGATTGGATTTCGACCTAACTACAGGCAATCAAAAAGAGCCGCTTATCTGTTTTGACTGAGTCAGTCTGAATTGATAAGTGGCTCTTTTACTTGGTGTGGGTTTCGACATTAAAACTAAGAAACCTCAATGACATCTATTATTCGGTAATTTCTTGCAGAACTTCTCCAATTGATCCACTTGGTTGGGTTATCCCTAGTTTGTTCGAAAGTGTTGGCGCAATGTCGTATGGCGTAATTGCCCGCGAGATCTTCTGAGCTTCAACGTCGTAGCCTGCGAAGATTACAGGGACATGCGTATCGTACTTCCATGGCGAGCCATGTGTAGAGGCGATTTGAAGGCCTTCCATGTCGTTAATGTAACTACGCGGTGCAAATACCACATACACGTCACCTGAACGAGCAGGGTGGTAGTTGTTTTTGATTAGCTGCATCACATGAGTATCAGGCACTCGGTTCGCTGCAATATCGCTGCTTGATACTGCAAACGCCACACCCTTCACTTTCGCTATTTCATCTGCGATCGCTTCCTGCACTTTAGCTAGGTCAAGTTTCTTCTCTGCGATTAAATCGTGATTCAGATAGATATAAGGCTGTGCATACAAGCGAATTGCGTCTTTGGTTAGACCAAATTCATCCTTCAATCGTTTCTCAACACCACTCGAGAGCAGTGTATCTTTATTGAAGTATTGAGCTTGATTAAAGCCAAGCGCATTTGCCGCGGGTGAAGATTCAGGGACACCATGATCGGCAGACAACACAATTAATGTATTTTTTAGCCCGACTTGGTTATCAACGGTTTTAAGAAGCTTGGCGATCGTCTTATCAAGTCGAATTAGGTTGTCTTCTGTTTCTAGGCTTTCAGGGCCGTATAAGTGCACCACGTAGTCGTTTGATGAGAAACTCACAGACAGATAATCAGTCACTTCACCTTGGCCTAGCTTCTCTTGCATCAACAGTGTGCTTGCAAAGTTTTCTGTGATCTCGTCACCGGCTGGGCTAACGGTTAGCGTTGTGCTGTAGTACTTGTAACTTGCAGGGCCATAAGGGTGAGGGAAGGTGCGTTGGAAGTCACCGAGTTTCACTTTGTGTTCGGTATCGTGTTCTTGAAGCGTGTACTTGTCACGTGGTAATGAGAGCTCCCACTTCTGTTTCGAGTACTGAGCAGCAATTGCTTTCTCGTTCCAACGTGATACCCAATCTGGATACTCGTCGTAGTAATAGTTGCTGGTGACAAACTCAGATTGCGCTTTGGAGAACCAGAAGGCTTTACCACTGTGTCCCGCCAATGAGATTGCGCCGCGGTCTTTCACTGATACACCGAACACTTTTGATTTTCCACTATTGGAAATCGTCAACTCGTCACCAAACGTGGTGGAAAGTATTGGCTCAGGAGAACGTCCATCGCCCTGTGCTGTCTTCTGCGTTGGGTCGATCTCAGTTGCTTTGTCGACACCCGCGCCAGAGGTCAACATTTTGTAGTTGCCGTCTTCTACGTTATACACCAAACGCTCTTCGCTACGGTCATACCAAACGTTACCTACCATGCCGTGTACGCTCGGTGGCGCACCGGTTGCAAGCGACACATGGCCCACGATCGTTTCCGTGTTGCCATGTTGGTAGTTCGCGTTGGTGTAGTAAGTGCCGTCATCCATTAAGTACCGGAAACCACCTTCACCGAAGTTATGCTTATATCGTTCGATTAGATCTGCGCGCAGGCCATCTACCGTGATTTGAAGGACTAGATCTGGCTTTTCCGCAGCCGAAGCTGGGAGAGCACAGAGTAACGCGAGTGTCAGTCCTGAAAGCTTGGTGTATTGCATAGAGTTTCCTTATTCAGTATTGCAGCAAAGTTCTAACGTTTGGTCAGATTTCTAACGTGTGTACAGTGCGAATCGTATTTTTAGGATTGTTTGTGAAGATTATTGAGTCATAACCGTCGGCACCTTTAGCTAGTTCGCACATTTAGCTGGTTCACATCTTTAGTTAGTTCGCATATCTAGCTAGTTCAGAGCCTTAGTTAGTTCGCATCCTTAACTAAACGCAGGCCCATATCTGACATAGTGATCGATTGGCTTGCGAAGTCGCGACGGTAACTTTCAGATTCGTTTTCGTCATAAGCAAAGCTGCCACCGCGAACCGATTTATGTGATAAACCAACGTCGCTGTGTTTTGCGTTGTTAGGATTGTCTGTTGGACCGAATCGGTAGAAGGTGTCATCGAAGGCATCAATCACAAACTCACCCACGTTTCCGGTCATGTCATATAAGCCTAGTTCATTTGGCTTCTTTAGCCCGACTGGATGTGCGCTATTTTTAGAATTTGCTGAGTACCACGCAACATCATCTAAGTTATTGGAACCACTGTAAGTATAGCCTTTGCTCTTGTTGCCACCTTTCGCTGCAAATTCCCATTCAGCTTCAGTCGGCAGACGGTATTCTTCACCTGTAAGTTCGTTCAATTGTTCAACGAAGTAGTTCGCCTGTTGCCAACTTAAGTTATTGACCGGAACTTGTGGGTTTTGGAAATAACTGAGAGATGAACCCATCACCGATTCGAACAATTCTTGAGTCACCTCAAACTTCGCAATGTAGAAACTATCTACAGTTATATCTCGCGCTGGTCGTTCTGCTTTGGTCGCTTCAGGATCGTTCGAACCCATGGTGAATGTACCACCTTCAACTAGCACCATCTCTTGGTCGATTTGTTGGGCGATAGGGTGTGTAGGCACGCTCGCACAGCCGCTTAGGAAAATAGTCATGGTGACGCTGCTGATCGCCGCTAATTGTTTGTAATTGAAAAATTTCATCACGTGCCTCGAATGTTCGAAATAGAGGGCAATTTTAACGTTTAAGGTCATTCCTATTGGTTATAAAGGGTATAACATGCCACTGACTGAAATAGGCATTATGATGGCTACAGACACTAAGATAGGTAGATAAATCATGCATATTACTCAAGGTCCACAATACAATGGTAAAGCGTCTAAACGCTTGCATGTTATGGCTAAGCCAATTGGCGCAGCGTGCAACATTGACTGTAAATATTGTTATTACCTAAGTAAGCAAGATTTGTTGGAGTACAAGAAAGGCAGTTCTCCAAGAATGGATGATGAGACGTTAGAAACCTACATCCGACAATACATCGAAGGTCAAAATACGCCTGAAATTATCTTCTCATGGCAGGGCGGTGAACCGACCATGCTGGGTTTAGCGTACTTTGAACGCGTGGTTGAGCTACAGAAAAAGTACCGACCTGAAGGGGTGTTGATTTCAAACGATCTACAAACCAATGGCACATTATTGAATGACGACTGGGGGCGATTCTTAGCACAGAACAATTTCCTAATCGGCTTGAGTATTGATGGCCCTGAAATGCTGCACAACGCGTATCGTGTCAACAGAGCAGGCCGTGGTACATTCAAACAAGTGATGGCGGCCGTTGAACTGCTGCACAAACACCAAGTGAAATTCGCAACGCTGACTTGTGTGAATAACCTCACCAGTCAAAATGCACTTGAGGTGTATCGCTTCCTACGTGATGTGGTGAAGTCACCGCAAATGCAGTTTATCCCTATCGTTGAGCAAAAAACCTTTAGAACGGTTGCGCCACAAACGTCTCAAGTGAGTGAGCAACTTAAGCAAGGCGACAAACGCCTGATCCCCGGCCATAAAGACTCGATTATGGAATCGTGGTGTGTGTCGGACTTGGCTTGGGGTAACTTCCTTATTTCTGTATTTGATGAGTGGGCGAAGAACGACATCGGTAAAGTGTTCGTTCAGTATTTTGAAGCAAGTTTAGAAACATGGATAGGGCGTCCTAACCCGCTTTGTACTCTGAATGAAATCTGCGGTAAAGGCCTCGCGATGGAGCCTAATGGCGACGTATTCTCATGCGACCACTATGTTTACCCTGAATACAAGATTGGCAATATTCATCACGAGAAGCTTGATGACTTGGCGTACAGCGCACCACAGCAAAAGTTTGGTTTCGCTAAATCACGCACAATGACCAGTCAATGTCAGCAGTGTGATTACAAGTTTGCTTGTCATGGTGAATGTCCTAAAAACCGCTTTATCAAAACTCGCGCAGGCGAACCGGGCTTGAACTACTTATGTGCAGGTTGGCACAAGTTCTTTTCTCATGTCGACAAGTCGATGGCTTATATCGCTCGTGCGATGGGGCATCCGGTTGCTCATGGCAAATTCAGTGACTCAGTATTGATGGCACATCGTGCAAAACAAGCGCAACAAACTACGTTCGAGACCAAGTTTTAACTCGTTTTTTGGGTCAACAGGTCCAAGACAAATTTAATCAGATACGAGTCTAAGGACAGGCTAAGTTCTCCAGTTTAAGGTAATACTATGATGAAGAAGAGTTTAGCGACGGCTGTTGCTTTATTAGTTTCAACGTCCGCATTAGTTTCAACGTCTGCGATGGCAGCGAATAGCGTTCAGCAAACTGTTGACGCACCGGCAAAAAATATCAATCAAGTGCTCGAAATGACGGACACACAAACCCGTATTCAACAGTTGTCTTACATGGCACAAGATCAGAACCAATCTATAGAGAATCGTACTGGTGCACTGCAAGAGCTTGCTTCATACCCAAGCCAGAATGCGCTGGTGGCGGTGGCAAGAGGTTTGAAAGATCAAAACCCTGAAGTTCGTGAGGCTTCGATTATCGGTTCTTCGCCATATCAACTTGAGCATCGTTGGGCGTTAGTTTCGCCTTTGCTGAGCGATTCAGATTCTATGGTTCGTCACTCGGCAACATCGAACTTAGTACGTGATTACAATACGTTAGATAAAGAACAGAAAGCACAAATTGAACAACCCGTCGCTGAGTTAATCACATTCTTGGAATCACAAGAATCTGAAAAGTTTCAATTGTTGTTCGCTGACGTGCTCCGTTGGCACAATGAATGGGATAAAGCGGAAACGATTTATCTTGAGTTGATTAATACTCACCAGAAAGACCCTCAAGTTTGGCTGAGCTACGCGGATAACTTCCGAGCTCAGAATAAAGATCAACAAGCGGTCGGGGTGTTGGATCGTGGTTTGAAGAACGTGCCGGACAATGCAGCGATGCACTATTCTAAATCATTAACTTTGGTTCGCCTTGAAGACAAGGCAGCAGCAGCCAAAGAGATTGAAGTAGCAGCAGAACTTGCAAAAGATAACAGCTACTACTGGTACTTGAATGGGGTACTACAAGAAGAGCTGGATATCGACAAATCGACTAAATCGTTCGAGAAGGCGTATTTGATCTCTGGTTCTCCGGAGCAGTTATATGCAGTATGTGATATCTACGTGCGATACGGCAACGACAAGACCGATGATTGCTTAAGTGAGCTAGGTAAAGTGGCTCCTGACTATGTTATTGAGCAGCTGAAAGAGAAGCGAGTAGCGCCAAGCTCATAATATTTGAATGAGTAAATAGATAAGCCGCTTATGAAAAGCCAGTCGAAATATTCGACTGGCTTTTTTGGATCTTAATTGCTGCAAGTGACCATCGATTTGAATTCGAGCTAAAAAACAAAACTCAACATGATGGTGTAGAGCAATGCATCTTTATCGGTTTTAGGGGCGTCAATAAAGGCACCGTTTGACCTACGAGCTTCGAAGAATTGCATTTCACCATTGATAGATATATTTGACATCAAGTCGTAATCTACACCAACTAAGTAGCTATTCCCTTCTAAGTGCTCATTGGCGTTAAATTGCGCGCCGTATACTACGTAAGGTGTGAATACTCCTAAATGGTAACCTAGGCTGGCGTACATGGATGAAGAAACGTCACTGATTTGACCTTCGCTCGCCAATACCGCTTGGCCAAATTCATATTCAGCGCCTAGCGACCAAAGTTGGATGTGTTGGTTGTCTGCTGTTGGAAGCGTGCCAACGTTTTTAATTTTTGTCGTTTGATCGAAATTTGAATCAAGGAAAGATAAGTTCCAACGATAGTTATCACCACTTAATTGAAGGTTTGCACCAAACATTCGATTTGTTTCGAATTCCAGCTCGGTTGTCGAATTGAACTCTACTTCATTCTTATCTTTGATTCCGACAAATGGAGAGAGTTGTAGGGTAGCTTCATCGGTTACATCATGAGTCCAACTCACTTTGACACCGTTGAAAGCGGTAATACCAAGAACGCTGTTATACACCTCTGTCGGTGGTCTTGCCGTCATATAGGCTTGGCCAACATAATAGTATTCAGAGGCAAGGAATAGTGGCAGTCGTAATCGACCAATACTCACATCGAAGTCGTTAAATTCATAGCCCAAGTAAGCCCACTCGAGTTGAGGATCACTCCAATCATATTGGGGTGGTTTGACAACTTGTACGGAAGCTTTAAATGAGTTGTAAAAGTAATCGAGTTGAACTCCAAGTGTGGTATCACAGTCATAACAATTTTCATCGGTAAAACCATTGTTGATGATTAAAGGGGAGTCGTTATCTGATGTTGCCCAAGAAGTAGAACCAAATCCGCTTAACGAAAAATTATCGGTAAGTTCAATAATAGCGAAAGCCGGAGAGGCAATTGAAGCACATAGCACTGACGTAATTATTTTTTTCATATTATTTCTCCGAGCTTATAACGTATAGAACATTGGCATTTTCAGGGAGCGTCGAGAGCGGGGCGTACCCAATTCGATTGGGCTTGTCATCAAGCCAGTCAACCAAGGTTTCGGTGGACGCCGATTTAATCTCTCTTGGATAACGAGCTTTACCTGAGAAGGATAAGCTCGCCCAATGGGCATTCATTTGAGCTGCGTTTTTTCCAAGCAGTTGTTGGTAAAAAACTTCACGTTCGCTGCTGTTTTCAGGCCAATCAGAAAGTTCTACACGTTTACCATCGAGTCGTTTTGTTTTTCCTCTATACAGCTTCCTTGCTTTGTTTATCGATATTTCTTCAAATCCTGAATCTAAAGAGAATATGGCGTAATCTTCTGCGGCATGAGCTGGGCTGAGAAGAAGCAAGTTTCCTAATAGCCCTACCGCGACTGGCAATATGACTCTGCGTGGAAGTGTTTTTATTGTTTTAATCCAATCCATGGGTTTCTCCTAACAAGTCGCACTTTCTATTTGATGGAATAGCTTTTCTTTTCTTACGGGCTTCGCTACGTATCCATCCATGCCTGAATCAAAGCACTTTTGAATGTCATCATCGATAACACTGGCGGTTAGCGCGATGATAGGAGTTTTGCTTAAGCCTAGGTTTTTCTCATGCTCCCGAATCTCCTTAGTTGCTGTGAAACCGTCCATAACGGGCATCATGCAATCCATTAGTATAATGTCGAAACTACTGTCGTTTTGGTACATATCAACGGCAATTTGACCATTCTCTGCAATTTCAAAAGCGTAACCAGCCCTTGTTAGCATGACCGAAGCGACTTTTTGGTTAACTCGATTGTCTTCGACGAGCAGTATTCTTTCAGATTTGCTCGGAACCGGGTTTTGTTCTCTTTCCTCTGGCACAGTCCGTTTAGCTGCAGCATTAAGAATCGGCGTTACGGTCGCGGGTTTTTTCGTAGATTTAGTTTTGTAGGCAACAGGAAGTGGCATTGCTTCAACGGCGGCAAGTACTTTTTCTTTTAACATTTCAAATTTGAATGGCTTTGGCACATAGTCATCCATGCCCACGTCGAAACACCTTTGAATATCGTCATCAATAACACTGGCGGTCAGGGCAATGATAGGGATACGACGCGTGGCATTGGTCTCTTTTTCAACGCGGCGAATATTACTTGTCGCTTCAAAGCCATCCATAACCGGCATCATGCAGTCCATGAGTATTGCTGCGTAGTGAGGGTTCGATCTGAACATGTCCACGGCTTCCTGGCCATTATTCGCAAACTCGAATTCAAAACCACTTTTACCAACATGAAGCCCGGCAATTTTTTGGTTGACCTTGTTGTCTTCGACGATCAGAATTTTGTGTTGTATCTCTAGAGAAGGTTGGCTCGCCTCTGAAAGCTCAACCCGACCCTGTGTATCACAGAGCTCAACCGCTTTAATCAAACGTAAACCGAGTAGGGGCTGTGATACTTGAGCCGTAACACAATTGCCGATGTCAGCCGGCTCGCTCAAAAATGATCGAATCAAGCAGATAGTGATGCCGTTTTGGTGGAGCTTATCTAAGTCACTGGTATAGTCACTGGCTTGGAATGTGTCATCTTCAGCAAAGACAACTGTGATTGGGTTAGCGTGCTTTTGAATCGTGAGTTGTTGTGTAAGCTCAGCTGTATCTCTCGTTTGTTGGGTTATTTCTAAACCATAGAGGTTAAGGTCCCATTCTATTCGTTTAGAGAGCATGTTCGCGTTACCTAGAACATAAATGTCGGCGGTTGCTGTGCTTGGTTTTGGCAACATTAAATCAATGGGTAATTCTAGATCGAAGTAGAAACAACTGCCTTTACCTTTGACGGAGTCGAGTTGGATCTGACCACCCATAAGTTCAACAAGCTGAGTACTGATCGCAAGGCCAAGACCAGTACCACCGAATTGTCTGGTCGTTGAATCATCTTCTTGAGCGAACGGTTCGAATATCTGTTTCTGTTGCTGTTTATCGATACCAATCCCCGTGTCTCGCACAGAAAACCTTAGGGTGACATTGTTTTCTGCTTTGTTTAGCGTTTGGATTGACAGGGTAACGCCACCTTCTGCTGTGAACTTCACCGCGTTCGACATAAAGTTCATCAAGATCTGTCTTAATCGGTGATCATCGATCATCACGCGTGCAGGTGTGTCTGGGCTGATATCAACGTTCACTGATATTTTTTGCTCTTTAGCTTTTGGCGCGACAATAGATGCGATGTCGTAAATGGATTCTCTAATCGATGCCGAATGCGGGCTGATTAATAGCATGCCAGATTCAATCTTAGAGAAGTCTAAGATGTCGTTGATCAGGCTTAGTAGTAGTTGAGATGAGGTCTCGATCGTATCTACATAATCACGTTGTGTTGGTGTAAGTGGTGTGTCTGACAGAATCTCCGAAATACCGATAACGCCATTCAGTGGGGTTCGAATTTCATGAGACATATTGGCCAAGAAGCTACTTTTCGCTTTGCTAGCTTGTATCGCGTGGTCTTTGGCTTCTTCGGCGTCTTCTTTAGCTCGCTCTGCGTCTTCTTTCGCTATCGTTAACTTCTCTTTTGCATGTTCTCGTTCGATGGTCAGTCGCTCTACTTGCTGAGCAAATAGGCTGAGTTCGTCTTTGCCTTGAATCAGTTTGTCCAAAGAAGGGCGGGTATCATCATTTTCACTTTTTAAGAACCTAAGAACTAGCCCAAGATTGTTGGTGACTTGTTTCGCTAAACTGAGGGTTAATCCCATAACAGTTGCTGCAAGCAACGTGACGATGGAAATAAATAGCGTTCTTTCTGTTTGAGCATCTGAGATCGCTTGAGCTACTTCGGCTTGGAACTCTTGTTTGATCACGTCACCTAAATTCTGCAACAGGCTTAGGCGAGCACTCATCGCATTGAGTCCGGTAGTGATCTCTTGTGGAGTCAATGCGCTTATTGTGGATGAACTATGAAGTGCGTGACGTATCTCTTGGCTTTTCATAAAAGCCTCATCTTTAAACACTTCAATCATGAGTGAAACTTGATGTGTATTGGCATTCAAGGACACAAATCTTTCTAAGAACAAAACTTGCCTAGCATTGAGGCTTTCAACCAACTCGGCTAGTTCAGAATCATACTCTTGATGATTTTGGTAAATATCGAAGAGTGAAGCGCTGAGCTTAAATTCTTCATTTGACCAAAACATCAACCACTCTAGTTGATGCAAGGCGGTGAGGTGCTGTTGAATCTCACGCTTGGTGATATCAAAAGGGACTTTCTCAATGGCTAGCAACAATTGTTGGTACAAGTCACTTTGCCATTCAATCGCATCCAGCTTATCGAAACTGTCGGTCGTTTTCATAGTCGACAAGGTTGCCTCACTGAAGTCGGCCAGCAGTTGGTTCACTTCTTCGGAACTGTTTAGAAATATGCTGGGTGAAAGTGCTTTGAGCTCGGCATTTACCTTAGCACTTCGATTAACGAACTCTTCAGTGTTTGGGGCCAAAGTACTTCGATACAAGACAGAGATATCTTCAAGGTAAATTGCTAACTGATTGGTTCGCTCAAAATCGTTTAACTGCGTCGTCAGAAAGTAAGCTTGTCTACCGGCTAAGAAAAGGAGCAATGAGATCGGTAGTAGAACTAAGCCAAAGAGTTTATGTTTAACTGAAAGGTTATTCCAGACCGTGAGTGTCGACATATTAAGGATCCATCCAACTGGTTTTATATAAAAACAGTAGAATAAAAATGCCGATATGGAAACTTTGAAACTGTAAATTTAATGGAAGTGTGGGAGGGGTATAAGTTCTTGTGATTCCACAGCTTATTTTGAAATAGCTTGTCTTGCTAGCAATTTATAGCGTTTGGCGGTCGGTTTGATTTTGATGCTTATTGATGAGTATCTTAAAAAGCGAGTTAATTAGGGTGATTTTTATCGAGACTTAGTTCAAATAGAAGTTGCTCTAACACCGTTTTTGCAGAAGGTTCTAGCGCCCAAACACCGAGCATTCTGTTCAGTGCAGCGCGGTACACTCTGTTTTTGAGTAGGAAAGCGAGCGTACGCGTATCGTTGCTCAGAACATTTGATTGTACGACGGTTAACTCAGCTTTGTTCTCGATATCGATTTTCTGAAGATTGAAAGCGGGTAGAAAGGCACACTCATACCAAACTTCTATGATCTCTCGAAGTTCGATTTCCTCTTCAGGCACATCGCAGCCCTGAAGTTGATGGTTTTCAGGAATTGCGGATAAGTAAGCGACATCAAGCTTGTCTGCAACGAATGTGTACATTTGCTTCCTTTGTATCGGTGATTTTAGAGCGAATCATCTCTCTCACTTATGTTTTTGTCAATTACATCCATTTATCTAACGAGTAATTTGTGAATAAGCATCGTCGTGTTTAACTCAAGCTGTTTAAGTATTTGTCTGTTAAGCCAAAATATTTCAAGTTGCCATCAGGTTCTAGAACCAAACTCATATTGGAAGTAGCGATCAAACCGGGATCATTGGTCGAAAAAATGACGGTCTTATTCAGCAACTTATCGCTGAACAGGCGGTTAAAATACTGGGCGTTTTCATTTTCAGCCCCGTTGAACGGTTCATCAATGATTATCAGAGATTGCTCACAGTTGCCTAAACCAAGTGCCAAACGCAGCTTTTGTTGAATTCCATTCGGAAGACCTTTGCACTTATCGACACTCAATTGAGTCGCCAAGCCTTCTGGCAGCCATTCGTCTAGCTCGAAGAAGCTCACCATCTCCTGCATTTTCTCTGTCGGAATGAGTCCGTTATGCAGAATGAAGTTGGTTTCTAGTGAGCCTTCAAAAATATGCAGGTTAAAAGGGATGTAGTTAATTGAGGTGCGATAACGGTAGCTATTGAACTGTTTAATGTTGTAACCATCGACAGAAACTGCGCCTTGATAGCGGTCTTCTAGCCCAGCAATGATTGAAATTAAGGTGGTTTTTCCGCAGCCCGTAGGGCCACAAATGACCACTTTTGCACTGGGTGGTATTTTGAACCCCAAGTTGGTTAACCCTGTTGCTGCCCCTGTGTAACGGTGGCTGACACCACTGCCTACAATATTTCCTTGGAACAGCCGAATAGGCGGGCTTTTTTCTAGCGTTAACTTGTCGTCATTCATCGACATCAAGTTGTTGATCTGTGCCGACGAAGCCTTGATGGATTGAAACTTAGAAATTGAGTTATAGATGCCCATTATCGGGCCTAGTGCTTTCCAAACGAGAATAACGGTTGCGAGCATGGCACCCGCATCAGAAGTGCCTTCCATGACTCCGATTACTGCGGTCACGATACTTGCAGTACCAATCACCTGAATCAAACTACCGCCAGCAGCCTGAATTTTACTGTTGGTTACAGCTACATTCTCCGCATCACTAGTGCTTTGCATATGGGAGGCACTAAAACGAGATTGAACCACGCGCAGTAAAGGCAAACCTTGAATGGTCTTGATACCACGAAGGATTTCATTCCATTGATAAGAGACCATGGCGTTAGCGCGAGAGCTTTTAGATGTAGCTTGTGAGTAGATGTAACGAGAGTAAACACAGAACACCAACATTAATATTAAGCCACCCATCACCACCAATGCCGCTGTACCAGACATCAGAGCAATCGCAATGATGAATACAATAACAAACGGCATATCAAAATAGCTAAGCGTTGATTCTGCAGTCACTAAGCGTCGGAACGTGTCGATATCTTTCAAGCGAGCTAACTGAGAAGAGACCCCAGCAGTGGATGTCATCGCATAAGGTAGCCACAGCAGCTTAGATATAACGGCTTGCGAGATGTGCACGGCGAGGTCTTTACCGGACGTGGCAATGATATTTACCCGCATCTTTTTAAAGAAATACTCCGAGAAGCCAACAATAATGGCGAATAAGGTTAACCAATACAGTGTCGCCTCAGAACTCGAAGTCAGTGCGAAGTTATAGACACTCATGATGAAGAATGGCTGCAATGCACCGAGAATACTGATGACGAAGCTCAGAATGATCAGGCTTTTAAGTTCATTGTTGTAACGATAGAAAGCGTATTTTATCCAATTGCTTCTGTCTTGCGATTCCGGAGGTGGTTCGCGGAACAGACGAGAGTACTCGCTAATAGAAATCAGCAAGCAGGGCTTTTTACACATTGGGTATTCAATGGTGTTGTTGTTCGTGTAATCAAACAGCAGCAACTTCCCATCTTTTGTCCCTAAGAAGATGGCACTGAGGTTTTCTATCTCAATAAAGCACGGGTGAGGATATTTATCGATATTCTCGAGTGTCTTTAGTTTGGTCACATCACAGCGGTATCCAAGGCGCTCTATGGTTGCTGTAAAGCTATCGCCGTCTTTGGGTTTTGGAATAAAAGCATCGCTGAGTATAGCGGGCGTGCCTTCCCATTCGAGCGCTATCAAGGTGTAGGCCAAACCACGAATAAGTGGCGATTGACTGTAACGTTCGTCGTATCCACTAGATTCAAAATCCAAAACACGTTGCGGCACATTATTGAAGTCTACTAGGATACTCATTGGTCACCTCCGGTAAGTTTTACGCGTTTGAGGCGGTGGTTAAGTTTATCCATCTTATTGCTGGCGATGATTAAGATTTTGTCATTGGCACGATAGGCGGTACTGGTCAGCACGACGCGCGCAAATTCCTCATCAAAGACACAATCTATATCGTCGAATATTAATACACGTTTACTGGCGAGCAGGGCTCTGACTAATAACAGAGCATATCCCACTTGGCGAGAGAATGGATTGCGCATATGCCCTTTGAGTTCCGTATAAAAACCAGCAGGAAGTCCGTCAATTTGCGCCTTGATGTTCATGGTTTCACATAAGGCGAAAGCAGTGTTATTCAAGCTTGGACGGAAACAGGTGAGGTTATCAATAATGGTCCCTTCCACGAATGAACTTGTTTTATCAACCATCAGCACGCTGTTACGCCAAACGTTGTAGTTTACGTCACTCAGAGGCGTGTTATTAATCATGATGTCCAGTTTGTTATCATTGTTCTGACGTGTAATACAGTTGGCAAGGTGGGTCTTACCGGAGCCACTTTTCCCTGTAAGCAAATAGGTTTGTCCGAGTTCGAATTCGATACGCTGCTTTTCAGAATATTTAACAGAAATACGTTCTACTTCGGTCGTCTCATGTTGATGTTCAACCGACGCGGCCAGTTCAAGAAGTTCGGCGATACGCTGTATATGGAGCTTGTTTAGTTCCCAGCGGCTCGCGGTACGCATCACTTGTTGGTAGGGCGCAAAGTAACGGTTGGTCAACATGATTATCGCGGCCATGATGCCTTGGCTTGACTCCATATTGATCACGGCTGTTGCCAATACCACAACAACACAAGCAATCGAGAGTTGTTGGATGAGCGCTAAGATCAAGCCAAAATTCGATTCAATCTGTTCGTATTTGATGTTTTCAACTTCGCGCTCTTCAACCATTTGGGTCATTAGGCTTTCAACGCGGTATTCCATGTTTCGAGCCTTGATATCCAGTGGGCTCGAGATGATTTCAATGATTTTGGATGTGGTTAAGCCCTCTATATCGGACTTGTTCTGTAAGCTGCCAATCTTTTGTTTAGAAAGGCTCCAAGCGAAAATGGCTAAGATCAGAGAGGCAATAAGAAGCGTCACGCCAGCCCATATGTTAATTAGGCCTATGATGAGGATGGTAATCACACTGACGGCTAGGTTAATCAGCGCTCGAACTGATTCGCCACCAAAGAAGGTTTTAAGCTCTGGAATGGTTGAGATTCGTTCGAGGTATTCCCCCGGTTCTAAACGGCGGAATTTGGAGATCTCAGCCAAACAGATTGACTGGAACACCTTGTTGGTTAAGTTGGTCTCAAACTGCCTCATGATGACGGAAGATATCTTCTCTTCCTGATTTTTCAGGTGGTAGTCGAGGAAGATAGAAATCAAGATAATCGCGAACAGCAAGAACAACGTATCTTGTGCTTGGTTGGGCAATACTCGGTCGAAAATGATCAGAATAGAGAAGGGCAGTACCAAGCCAAATAGAGTGGAAATTATCGTAGAGAAAGTCAGATAACACTTATCTGCCATATTGATCTTTTGAGAAAACTGCTCAGTTTGCATTGCGACCTCCCGTTTTCAACGACTCAGTTGAGAGAAGGTGTTTAGGCACTAATTCTTGATTGTTTCGTCCTTCGATATCACTCATCAATTGCATGATGCTTTCGATAGATTGAATCGAGAGTACGCCTTTTGTTTGTTCGAGCTTGATGGTTTCGATGATGTAGTCGTATCGTGCGCTTTCATAATCTCTTAAGGCGCTGAAGAGCTTACTTTCTGCGGCAAGTAAATCGGTGATGGTACGGGTGCCTAACTGGTAAGCCCTTTGGATCCCTTTATAAGACGCATAGTTGGCGCGAATGATGTTTTCGTAACTACTTATAGATTGTGAAAAATCGTTAATGTTGAGCACAGAGGTGCTAACGTTGTTACGGGTGGTGTAAAGCGAGTCTTGATAAAGCAGTTCAGTACGTTCAATCGCCGTCGAGGATTTTTGATATCCGTAGTAATCAGAGCCACCAGACAAGATAGGCACGGCTAGATTTAAGCCAACGCTGGTTGAGTTACTTTCACCTGTCGCTGTGATGTCGGTTTTGTCGTAGTTATTGGCGTCATCATGACGATAACTGGCTGAAAGTGACACGGTAGGTAAGAAGTTCGAACCGCTCTCTTTTAAGCTTCGTCGGCTTCTCTCGACGTTTTTCTTCGCCACTAACAAGTCGTTGTTGAGCTTTAATGCTTGATCCATGATTGAGCGTTGTTCGGTTTCGTTTATCTCTTTTAAAGGCACACTTTCGTATATGTCTTGTGACGGAGTGATAGGGTACTGAATCTGAATGGATAGCCCGTTGAGAATGACGCGGCGGTCTTTCTGCAAGGTTCTTAATCGATTCGACACGCCTTCTTTTTGAGCGATAACTTCGTACAGCTCGCTGGCGGCTGTGTTCCCCAATTCTACGTTACGTCGCATCTGATGTTCACGAGTCTCAGACGACTTAAGTTCGACTTTGGTCGCTTTTATTTGCGCATTGTTTTTCAAATACTCGAAGTATTGAGAGCCGATTTCAGAAATGGTGCTCTGGATTTTGTTCTCGTGTTTAATCTCTTCGATATTAAAGTCGAGTTTTGCCGTGCCATATTTAAAAATATCACCCAGATTGAATATCGATTGGGAAAGGGAAAGGCTGTAGCTGTTTGAGTTATAGCTAGAGGTTTCGTCGGGCACGCTTGATAACAAGGTTTCGTTTTCATTCCATGTGGTATCGGCTGCACCATTGAGTGAAGGAAGAAACTTAGATCGGCTGATCCCAATGTTGTATTCGTTCTCTTCCACACCTTTATCACTGGCACGAAGAGACAGGCTGTTTTGCAGGCCGAGTTCTACCGCCTCAAGCAGGGTCGTCGCCGATACTGAAGGTGTTGTGCTGAATGCAAGCGCAGCCATAATGCTGCTAGTTAAGTTTCTGTACCGCCACATACTTGTTGATCACCTTGATGATTTGGTCGCTTTTGTAAGGTTTGCTGATCACGTAATCCATTCCGGCTTCAATACAAGCCTGGTGTTCGTTACTGCTGGTCAATGCGGTTGCCCCTATGATGGTACAAGGGTTTTTCTCGTTCTCTTGTTCAAACTGGCGAATGCGTTTGGTCGCTTCAATGCCGCCCATACCTGGCATGATGCAGTCCATGAAAATGATGTCAGAACGTTTATTCATGAAGTGCTCTACTGCGTCGGCACCATCGCCAACCGTGTCTGGTTCATACTCTTGTTTGGTTAAAATTCGTTTAAGTAAGATCTGTTGAACTCGGTCATCCTCTACGATAAGGAATGAACTGTTTTCCATCTGCTCTTCTGATGCTTCTGCTTCCATAATGGTGAGTAAGTTCGGAATAAACTCATAAGGAATCGCAGGGGAGTTGATGATCTTATCGACGAAGCTGTGACACTCTTGTGCATGCTGAGTATTGGTTACTGACAGCAACAGCTTGGTATTTGGATGATTCTTAAGTTGAGATTTCACCGTTTTGCTCAGTGATGGCAGCTTGTTAGGTTCAAAGGTATCGGTCAGCATGATGGCATCGTACTCACCAAAGGTCTTCGCCGCTGAAAACAACTCATTTGCAGTGCGGATTTCAGTGATATCAAGCCCCAAGTTACTGAGCATTTTCTTCATTACATCGATACGAACTTGTGTATTGGCGCATAGCAGTAAACGCTTGCCGTCGAAGCGAGTTTTCTCTGTATGGAAATTCTTCGCCTTGAGATCAAGCTCGATCTGAAAACGTTCCTGTGTACCCGATTGGAACCAGTGACTTTCGTAATACCCGTAATCTTTTAATACGCTTTTCGCTAAGTCGTCTGTGTTAGTGGTATGGTGCTTATGATCGCTCCAATGGAGCTTATTGAGCTTGGCGACAGAGACATCTAACGTTGAAAGGAAATTAAGGTTGATGGTGACACGTGTATTTTCCATATCCGAAGCGGCGCCAGACTCTATTGTCACGAACAACTTCTTGTTTGATTTAAGTTGGATGGCGTTAGAAAGCTGTAGGAACAAGATCCAGAACAAGCTGGTGGATTGGCCTTCAACACGGTTCGGCAAATTATCAGAGATAAAGCAGTCGAGTTGACCTTCGTTCCTCTGAACTTTGGCGCTGATATGGATCATCAATTCAGACAACACGCTCAGTAGCGAGAATTCCTTCGACTTACTTTCCGTACCCTGTGAAATCAAACGGTTATAGTTTTCTGCTAACTCAGATAAGGTGCTACATGCTGAGGTAATATCCTTCGCCATCAATACGCCGTTTTCATCGGTTTCTTGCACCAGATATTGGACACCACCATTGATGGTGTTGGTGATTCCGCGAATCTCATAGCCGATTAGCGCATACAGTTGTTTGTAGAGGTCGTTATTACGCTTTTGGTCTTCCAATTTACTGAAGATCAGTTTGAGGTGAGAGTAGATCTGGCGTTGCTTCGGATTGATGCTCACTTCATTCAGAAGCTCTTCAAGTCTTTGCAAGTCGAGTTGTTTCAGCTCTTGATAGAGAGCATCGAACTCATAGTCGATTTCTCGTTCATTAGAGCTGGATTTCTTCAGCTTCAACATAGCAACTGAATTCGATAGAACCGTGATTACTGCCAGTATCACAACCACCATAAACAACCAGATAAAGAACTCGTTTTTCTCTGACATCAAGTCGCTCGCATGGTTGTTGAACATGGTGCGGTAGTTGTCGTCCATTTGTAGGTAGTTGTTCGTCAGTGACAGGTATAAGTCGAGTACGTCGTTGCGTGTTTTAGTGCTGTCGGAAAAGCGATTGATAGCTAATTCAAGTTGGGTGTATTCAGTCGCGCCAACCAAGCTAAATTCAGTTTTGTTCAAAGAGGCTAGCGATCTAAATTCATCTATTTCACGCTTCAAGTTAACTAGATTGAATTCGTTAGTAACACAAGTGTCGGTACTTAAGCACTGCTGTAGAGTTTGAATATCTTGTTCGATGGTCTGATTAAGCTTCTGAGCTTGTATGAGCAGTGGGGCACTTTGCACTTGAGCAACCGAATCTACTTTTGACCAAGAAAAGTATAAATAGAAAGCGAGCGCCGCCAGTACTACGCTGAATAATATGCTCAGACGTAGAGCGGGTACGGAAATGTTATAAGAAGGTTTTCCGCTCATTGATTACCTCTCATCGAATGCATCTTCGATGGCTGACATCACAGGTTTTGCAGCGTATTCGATCACGCGACGCGAGCCTGTTTTTACGTCGGCGGTAAATTCCATATAAGGTGATAATTTGTATTGAGTGCCTCCTCGTTCAAGAAAGTTTCGATCAATCTCAATCTCTGCCAAATAGAATTCGGCATCTTCTTCTTCGTATGATGAACGGCTAATTGAGGCGATGGTTCCCTCAACAAATCCATATTTTGCGAAGTTATAAGTATCCATTTTTACTTTTACCGCTTGGCCAATTTCGACAAACCCCATGTCTTTACGCGGAATTTTCGCTTCACCGTGTAGGGAGTTATTGATTGGTGCAATATCAGCGATACTCTCGCCGGGTGGTATTACCGCAGAACGGAAGTTGAAGTGTAATTTGTCGACCACACCATCCACTGGTGAGTAGACGATTAAGCGGTCTACCTTATCGGAATGTTGTGGTTGCAAGATCCGTTTTAGTTTGAGGTCTTTATTGGCCTGGATGATCTGTGCTTGGTACTCAGAGTTGCGGTTCTCAACTAAATCTCGATGTTGTTTTTCGAGTTTGTCGAGCTGGAAACGTTCGTTCATGACGGACTCATCAAGGTTTTCAATCTCACGAACCATATTGGATTCTTGTACTTTCATATTTAGAACGTCGACATAGGACGCCATCTCTTCTTTATAAAGCGTGTTTTTGATGTTGAGTTGTTTGCGAATGAGCGAGAGTTGGTTTTCTGAGCTTTTGCGACGCTTTAACATTGATCCAATCAGAGAGTTTTTGTGTTTAATATCGTGAGTGATCAGCTCTTCGTTGGAACGGTTTTTCGAGAACTCTTGCTGCCACGTATTCATGTTGACTTGAACTTGTTCTGGGTACTTTCCGATGTAAGAAGCAAAGTTTGGTTCGACCATGTCACGCAAGCTTTCATAACGAATTTTATCGAGTTCCAGCTGTATGATTTCGGTGTTCACTGTATCGAGTTGGGTGTTACGGTCGAGTGAGCGGATTCGAGCAATCGGCTGGCCTTCATACACAACTTCTCCTTTTCTCACTAACAGCTCTTCTAAAATACCGCCTTCTAGGTGTTGAACTTTCTCAACATCAGACTCTAGTAACAGCTCGCCACGCACAGAAACGACAATATCGATGCGTGCCTGTGACGCTACGGCGATAGCCACCAAAGCAAGTAGAAAAATGATGAGTAACGTCTTGTGAACGCTAGTCATCGCACTTGCAAGCACGATGGTGTCATCTGCTGTGACCTTGGAAGCCTCGTTGTTAGAAACAAGCGCTTTTCTTAGGTGATGCTCTATTTGGTTATTGCTCATGACCTACCTCGATGACTCGTCATCTACAACTTCCTTAATATCCAACAAGTGATGGATTTGTCTATTGACGTTTTGTAGTTCAGTTTTTACATCCTCTAAAAGCGCTTCCGGCGCAGGGAATTCGTGTTTACTCAAATGTTCCAATTTGGCCATTTTGGGCGGTAGGTCTTGGTCACACAGCAAGGTTAAGATGGTCTTCAATTTTTTTGAGTAGTTGTTGAGTTCGTCAAAGCGATTACTCTTATGAAGCGTTTCTATGTTGATTGCTGCGTCTGAAAAGTCCTTATAAAAGTCGCCTAATAGCAATTGCAGCCCTTTGTGGTTGTTGTCGATTGAACGCAACAAATTCGTCATGTCTATCATCATTCCACTGCCTTAATTGCTTTAATCACAATAACTAAGGATCTTTAAAGGCAGTTTTCAATTTTTTTTTGCTTCTTTTCACATCTTTATGCATAAAAAAAGAAAATATGAAAAAAGTTGTATAAAAACTTGGTTTTTTAAAATGGTGTCCTTTAATGCCTCTAAATACGATCAGTTAGCTAGTAGCAACGGAGGCTGTAATGGCAGGCGAAAATAACCAAAACAACCAAAATGAAGATCTCAATGACGCGGTAGAACAGACGGACACGAACGACGCGGGTACACCCTCCCAACAGCAGAATCAACAAAATCAACAGAACACGATTGCGTCGACGGTAGCGACGGGTGCTGAAAATACCGACGCGGCAGACGAAGTGAACCAAGCGTTGGAAGACAATCCAAGTGGTGCTGGTAATTCAGAAGAAGCAGCGGCTTCTGGTGCTGCTGTTCAAGAAGAGACGCCAGAAAGCGATGGAGATTCAGATGCAGCTCAATCTAATGTAGTCGGTGGTGCGGCTTCGGAAGCTGGCTCGGATAATGCTGCTGGCAGTGGTGGCGGAGCAGGTGCTGGCGCTCAAGCCGTAGGTGGCGATAACGCAGAGGCTGCGACAGGTGGAGCCGACGCTGAGGGTAATGAAGAACAAGGCCAAGCAGCACGTACATCTGCAGCTCCGAGTCCTACATCTTCTGAATCGGATGGCCAACAAGTCGATGATGATCTCGATTCACAGACAGTAGAAGAGACATTCGCCGTTGATGTTCAAGCTTCTGACGAAGAGACAATCAGTGAAGTAGAAGATGACTTTGATTCTGAGACAACAAGTGAAACGTTCAAAATCAAAGTGGAAAGTGAAAATGATGCTCCGGAGGCTGAACAAGATCTGGCTTACATCATGGATGAAGATGGCTCCATAACATTTACTCAAGAACAATTACTCGAATACGCAAGTGATGTTGATGGTGATGAGCTTGTTGCTTCAAACGTTCAAGTCGGCGCAGATGCAACGGTTCAAGATAATGGTGACGGTACATTCACAGTTGTACCTTCCGCTGACTTTAATGGCGAGCTAGACCTTACTTTTGATATCAGTGACGGCCAAGAAACCATAAGTAGCGCAATTGATTTAACGGTTCGTCCTATTAATGACGCACCTGTACCAGAAGATAAAACGTTTGAAATAGAAGAAGATGGCACGCTCATCTTCACCGATGCCGACCTGTTAACAGGTGCGACTGACATCGAAGGTGACAACCTAACGGTTGAAGGTGTGACCTACGACGGCGGTGACGGTATCCTTACTGATAACGGTAACGGAACTTACACCTTTGCGCCGAATGAAAACTTCAATGGCGACGTAAACTTCGGCTTCGACGTGTCTGACGGCACCGATACGGTGTCTGCCAATATCGACGTGAGTGTTACAGCGGTTGATGATGCGCCTGTGTCTGGTGACCTAGCATACTCAGTGGACGAAGACGGTTCGATTCGTCTAAGCCAAGAGCAGCTGCTTTCTCAAGCATCTGACGTGGAAGGCGATGACCTTACTGCGAGCGACCTAACGGTTGATAGTGATGCAACAGTTACTCAAAACGATGACGGCAGCTTTACCATCACGCCAGATGAGAACTTCAATGGCGACATCGATATCAGTTTTGATATCTCTGATGGCACCAATACCGTTCAAGCTTCCGCAGACCTAACTGTTAACCCAGTTAATGATCTGCCAGTGCCTCAAGATCAACAGTTCAGTATTGCAGAAGACGGTACTTTACTGTTCACAGACGCGGATCTGCTTACAGGTGCGACAGACGTTGAAGGTGATAACCTGACGGTTGAAGGTATCACTTATGAAGGTACTGATGGCGTACTGACTGACCTGGGTGGGGGCTCATACAGCTTTGCTCCAAACGAAAACTTCAATGGTGATGTAAGCTTTAGCTTCGATGTGTCAGACGGTACAGATACCGTGTCTGCAAACATTGATGTTAGCGTGACTCCTGAGAACGATCCGCCGGTTGCAGGACCAACGTCTTACACCATTGATGAAGACTCAGTACTGACCTTCAGCGAGTCTCAAGTGTTGCTTAATGCCTCAGATGTAGAAGGGGATGTTGAGCTTGTTGGTATTAGTTACGATGGCCCTGAAGGTATCTTCTCAGTAAATGGTGATGGCACTTGTAGCTTCGCTCCGAATGAGAACTTTAATGGCCAAGTTCAGCTTGATGTCACCATTCGTGATGAAGATGGTGCAGAGGTTGAAACCGTCATCAATGTTGACGTACTGCCAATCAATGATGCGCCAGTATCCGGTGATTTGGCTTACAACGTTAACGAAGATGGTTCAATCACATTGAGCCAAGAACAGCTGTTGTCTCAAGCGTCCGATGTTGAAGGCGAAGACCTAACCGCGAGCGACTTAACGGTTGGTGGTGATGCGACGGTTGTAGCTAACGATGACGGCAGTTTCACCATCACACCAGATGCGAACTTCAATGGTGACATTGATATTCAATTCAACATCACTGATGGTACTGACACGGTTCAAGCAACCGCCGATCTTACTGTTAACCCAGTTAATGACTTGCCGGTTCCTCAAGACCAACAATTCAGTATTGCAGAAGACGGTACGCTTCAATTTACAGATGCAGACCTACTCACCGGTGCCACCGATATTGATGGCGACGACTTAACCGTTGAAGGTATTAGCTATACAGGTGGTGATGGCGTACTGACCGACCACGGTGATGGTACTTATACCTTTGCGCCAAATGAAAACTTCAATGGTGATGTGAACTTCAGTTTCGATGTGTCTGATGGCACAGAAACAGTCAGCGCTAACATTGATGTGAGTGTGACTCCTGAGAACGATCCGCCAGTTGCGGGTTCAACCTCGTACATGGTCAACGAAGACAATGCCATCACAATTTCTGATGAGCAGTTGCTAGCAAACTCTTCTGACGTTGAAGGTGCAGTGTCGATTGACAGCGTAACTTACAGCGGCACAGATGGTGTGTTCCAAGATAATGGTGACGGCAGTTACACCTTCCTTCCTAATGAAAACTTCAGTGGCGATATCAGCCTTGACGTTATTGTTGCCGATGAAGACGGTTCGATTGATGAAACCACTGCGAGCATTACCGTACTAGAAGTGAATGATCCACCGGTTGCGGGTCCAACGTCATACACCATTGATGAAGATTCGGTACTGACGTTCAGTGAATCTCAGATTCTTGTGAATGCTTCGGATGTCGAAGGCGATGTAGAGCTTGTTGGCATTAACTACGATGGCTCGGACGGTATCTTCACTGTAAATGGTGATGGTACATGCAGCTTTGCACCTAACGAAAACTTCAATGGTCAAGTACAACTGGGTGTGACCATTCAAGATGAAGATGGCGCAACGGTTGAAACACACATTAACGTTGATGTATTGCCAATCAATGATGCGCCAGTATCGGGCGATTTGGCTTACACCATCAATGAAGATAGCTCCATCACGCTAAGCCAAGAGCAATTGCTAGCAAGAGCAGGTGATATCGATAGCGACAACTTAGAAGCTATCAATCTATCTACTGATGAAAACGCAATCATCCAACACAATGATGATGGCAGCTACACCATTACACCTAACGCAGACTACAACGGTGACCTAGATCTGAACTTCGATATCATCGATAACGATGGTGGTTCAGTTCAAGTTGGCCTAGACGTTACTGTGAATCCGGTTAATGACCTGCCACAAGCGGAAGATCAACAGTTCACGATTGAAGAAGACGGTACGTTACTCTTCACCGATGAAGACCTACTTGCTGGAGCATTGGATATTGATGGTGATGAGCTATCGATTGAAAATGTACTCTACACAGGTGCAGATGGTGTTCTTAGCGATAATGGCGACGGCACATATAGCTTTGCACCAAACGAGAACTTCAATGGTGATGTTCAATTCTCATTCGATGTCTCTGATGGTACAGGTTCAACGGCTGCGGTTATCGATGTCAGCGTTACGCCTGAGAATGATCCACCAGTTGCGGGCTCAACATCGTACACAGTTCAAGAAGATGGCCAAATCACGATCAGTGATGAGCAACTATTGGCAAACTCATCCGATGTTGAAGGCGATGTATCACTGTCTGGAGTATCGTACTCCGGTGATGACGGCTCTTTTGTTGATAATGGCAATGGTACTTACACCTTTACGCCAAATGAAAACTTCGATGGTGATATTTCACTAGACGTTGTTGTCGTTGACGAAGACGGTGCAACCGCAACTACAACCGCTGGCATCGATGTTAATGCTGTGAATGACGGCCCTGAAACATCTGGTATTCAGGCTGAAGTCGACGAAGATAATTCAATCACCATTACTCAAGAGCAGTTACTTGCGAATGCGACCGATGTTGAGGGTGATGAGCTAACGGCAACTAACCTACAAACCAACGATCCTGACGCGACGATTGTTGCGAATGACGATGGTTCATTCACCATTACGCACACAGAAAACTTCAATGGCGAGTTGGACTTCACATACAGCATCAGTGATGGTGAAAATGAAGTTCTGACGACACTCGACTTGACGGTTAACCCTGTCAACGATGCGCCGGAAGCGGGCGATGAAATCTTCATCCAAGCACAAGAAGACCAAACAGTTGGTGTGACACTTCGTGAAGAACCAGCACTACGTTTAGACCAAGCGCCAGAAAACGGCATCATTGAAGCGAATGTGAATGACGAATGGGTGGTACTGGAAGTAGGACAAGAAGTTCCTGCAGATACCGAAGTCCGCTTTGTTCCAAGTGAAGATGCTCTTGCTGAAGGTACACACACCACACAAATCGGTACGTTTGACGATAACGCGAGTGTGGATGATTGGGGTACAGAAGTTGACCCTTATACGCGTGAGTTCTCAGATGGTGACTTAACGGTAACCGTTCAAAGTAACGATGACCCTCTTGGTGCCTGGAATGGTAACACCCACATTGGTCACGGACTTGGTGATACAGACCGTCAAGGCCTGAGTGGTGATGAGAAACTGACTGTTTCGGTTGAAGGTCAAGACATCAATGAAATCAGTTTCCACCTAGATGGTTTGGGTGGTTGGTTCATGGAAGAGTCTCGTCATTTTACAGAAGTCGAAATCAAAGCGTTCAATGAGGATGGCGACCTAATTGACTCGATGACTTACCACAAAGAAGACCGTGGTACTTTCGAGACAGATTACACGCTAACGGTTGATCAACCGGTGTCTTACTTTGAGCTTGGTACCGTGCAAGGTAATGGTACTTACGTCGTTCAAAACATGACAGTGTCACAAACTTGTCATGATGAAGCTGTGTTTACATCGATTGGTGTAGATGGCTCAGAGATTACTGAAACGGTTGAGTTGAATATCCATGCGGGTGACAACGAAATCGAACTAACGGCTGATCTTCCGAATATTACTGTCGATACCGATGGTTCTGCCCAGTTTGCTTCGGTTGTGATTACCGAAGAGCAACTACTGGCGCAAGCATCTGATATTGATGGCGACGACCTTGATATTGAAAATCTAGAGCTAGTGGGTGAAAACTCAGAGCATGCAACACTCACCGATAATGGTGATGGCACTTGGACGGTAACACCGGATGAAAACTTCCATGGTGAAATCGAACTTGGTTACCAAGTTACCGATGGTGAGCTGACAGACAGCAATATCATCAACATCAACTTCGAATCAGTAAATGATGCGCCAATCGTTTCTGGCCCGATTGTTCTATCGACAGATGAAGATCAAGGTATCACGTTCAGTGCAGATGACTTGCTAGCGAACACCACAGATGTGGAAGGCGATACGCTGTCTATTTCTGACATCACTTACGGTGGTGATAACGGTGACTTGGTCGACAACGGCGATGGTACGTTTACCTTCATGCCGAATGAAAACTTCAATGGTGAAATCGACATCGACTACAAGGTGTTTGATGGTACTGATGAAGTTGCAACGCATTTAGACCTAACCGTTGTACCGGTCAATGATGTGCCGGTTCCGGGCGAACCATTGCATACCCAAATGCTTGAAAATGGCTCTATGATCATCGAAGCGAAAGACTTATTGTCTAGCCCTAACGCCATGGTCGCGATACCAAACCAGTCGGCTTTTTTCAGTGTGCCAAGGTCGAGCTTTTCATCATCCAAGCCATATCGGATCATGGTGATCACAAGCAAAGCAGGCGGAATATTGATATAGAAAATATAGTGCCACGAGAAGTTCTCCGTCAGCCAACCACCAAATGTTGGGCCGATCGATGGAGCAAAGGTCGCGGTTACGCCAAACAGTGCCATACCCACAGCACGTTTGTTAACAGGTAATAACTGAATCACTAACGAGAAAGCAAGCGGGATTAAAGCACCACCACTGAAGCCTTGCATCGCGCGGAATACAATCATCGAGGTCATGTTCCAAGAAAACGAACACAACAAAGATGAAATGGTGAAGATGGCCGTCGTCCACGTGATATAACGGCGTTTACCGAGCGCTTTAGAAAGCCAACCACTGAGTGGGATAGCGATCATCTCTGCGACTAGGTAAGACGTAGAGATCCACGAGCTTTCATCCAAGGTGGCAGACAGCGCACCTTGAATGTCTTTGAGAGACGAGTTGGTGATCTGAATATCCAAGATCGCCATAAACGCGCCGATTAAGCCGCCAAAAAGGGCGATCCAATGGCGTCTCGAAACCTCGTCATCATCATTTGTTTGGGTGACAACACCAGTGTTACTCATGGTCTAGCCTCGTTTATCGATGGTCGCTACCACAGACAAACCAGGGAGCAGTCGACCTTTCAACTCTTGCTGATCTGGAATCGTAATTTTCACCGGTACACGCTGAACGATTTTAGTGAAGTTACCGGTCGCGTTTTCTGGTGGTAGGAGCGCAAACTTAGCGCCAGTCGCAGGGGAGAAGCTGTCTACCACGCCTTCAAGTGGTTGACCCGGAAAGGCATCCAGTTCGACTTCTACGGTTTGGCCTTTATGAATACCGCTTAATTGAGTTTATTTGAAGTTAGCTTCAATCCACACTTGGTTGTTTGGTACCAAACTCATCAATGGCGCGCCTGCTTGAATCAGCAAGCCTTCACGGACGCTACGTTTACCAATCACGCCATCCGCTGGCGCGTAGACCTTGGTGTAATCAAGGTTAAGTTGTGCTTGATCTCTTTGTGCTTGAGCTTCAGTCACGGATGCGTTTGCTTGTTCGATTTCACTCGCAATCACGATTAGTTGATCATTACTTGCGACAAGGTTTGCTTTTGCTTCTTCAAGTTCTGCTTGGGTGACTTTTTGTTGTGCGACCATGCTGTCGACTTCATCTTGCGAAGCATAGTTACGCTTTAATAAGCTACGAGAACGCACGACTTGTTGGATTGCACGCTCGTATTCAGCTTGTGCGGAATCAACACGGCTCTCAGCTTGATTTATTTGGCTACGTTGTAACGTTTGTTGAGCGATAAGGTTGTGTACGCTTGATTGAACGACGCTTAAATGCGCATTCGCCTGAGCAAGTGCAGATTGGTAATCACGATCATCAATTTGAACCAACAAGTCACCTTGTTTAACCGATTGGTTATCACTCACGTAAGACTTAACAATATAACCCGACACCTTCGGGCTTATATTAGTGATGTCGCCTTGTAGGTAGGCATTGTCGGTTGACTCGAAGTACTGGCCATAGCCATACCAATATCCAGCGCCAGCTAAGCCTAATGACAGCATGATCGCAGTAGCAATAAGCGGGGCTTTTTTACGTTTTTTTGTGCTTACTGATTGCGAAGCGTTGTTGTTCTCTGTCATTTTTTATTTCTCATTTTGTTTTTATTTAGATGTAACGAATTGTAAATGAATTCGATTGATTGATAAGATAGGAAAAAAGGGAAACACTGTTGCATGAATCTTACTAATAGGGCTTTGGGAGAAGTACGATGGACTTAAATGCTGTGACTGTTTTTACACAAGTTGTTGATTGTGGGAGTTTCACGCACGCAGCTGAAGCATTGAACATGACCAAGTCGACCGTCAGCCGAAAGCTAGACGAGCTGGAACAGCACCTAGGTGTGAGGTTGATCACTCGTTCGACACGAAGTTTAGTTTTAACGCCAGAGGGTGAGCGCTTTTATCAGTCGAGCATGCAGATGCAAGAGATCATGAACCAAGCTGAGTTAGAGGTTTCTGCCAATCAGGATTTGATCCGAGGGCAGTTGAATGTTGTGTTGCCTGTCGAATTGGGGCATCAAGTATTAGCCACATACATCCACAGTTTCCTAAAAGAGCACCCAAACGTGATTTTGAACTTAGAACTGTCGAATCGAGAAGTCGACATCATTGCGGAGGGGATCGATCTTTACGCACAAATTGGTGAGCTAGTGGACTCGAGCTTGGTTTCTCGTTACCTCACAACATCGAAGCGTGTATTGGTAGCCAGCCCTGAGTATTTAGAACAGTTCGGTGAAATCTCTTCACCCGATGACCTTAAGCCTCCATTTAGGATGATTGAGGTCGTGAACAAGGCGGCACGTCTACCTAAGTGGCATTTGCAATTAGAAGGCGGTGAGTCGATTTTGATCGATCTACCGTGTCAGTTGCGGGTGAATACCATCACGGCATGTCTAACAGCGTGTGTGGATGGGCTCGGCTTGGCGGTGCTTCCTGAATTCATTTGTCGGGAACACTTCAAGACAGGTAAGCTGATTCGCTTGTTACCTGAATATGAGATGCCAGAAGTTTCAGTAAGCCTAGTGTATGCAGACAGACAGTTGATGCCGAAACGTAAGAAGGTCTTTATCGACTATCTACTGACTGCTTTTCAAAATAGGAAGCACAAGTAACGGGCTGAACATTAGCGGTTAAATAAGTGCTTAAGCTTCCTATTATTCGTTTTTGTCTAAACCGTATCGAAGCTAACTATGATTGGGCTGCCAGTCGACGACTTGCCCATTCGCCAATATAGCTTTGACCGATAGGGCAGCAATATCGATACCGTTGTAACGAAATGCCTTGTTAGAGAAGTTGGCAATGATCTTACTCCCGTCACTGAACTCGGTTTGTTGAACTTCGCCGCTTTTGTCTAACCAGTCGAAATCGACTAACTGTTTATCCCATAACTGTTCGTGCATCGGTTCAAAGCCATCTTGATAGTGTTTGAGTGCTTTGATCCTTGGACTTGAACTTGATAAAGCTTCATCTCTGGTCAAGTGAACCATCGGTGGTGTGTTGTACAACATGGCGGTTAAGTCTTTTTCTGCTTGTACATTAGTGAACTTAAGGCTGTCTGAGTGCCAATGGTGCGTATTGATTACTTCATCATGGAAAACGGCTTGGTAAAGCGGAATTCGATATTGAGGCGAAAACAGCAATGACTTGTAGGGTTCTTTGACCTTAGCTGACTTGAAGAAAAAGTCAGGTTTATGGTCTGGATACCAACGACCCAAGTAATAAGGTGATTGTAGGTCTTCTTTCATCTCTTTGTCTGACCAACCAAAGCCGACCGTTTCTAAGCCGTGTGCAAAAGCGATGCCTTTTGTCGTCAGGCTATTACCATCTTCAGAACCAAGCACCAAATCGGGTTGATCGCTTAACCACTGCATTCGGTTATTGAAGGCAGAAAGCATATCCGTCTCACTGCTATTATCGCTGTAGTCCTCACGCGCCATCGCAGTCGCATCAACATCTAGGAACAGGCTATTGAAGTGACCAAAACGCATGATGTCTACGGCGCGCTGTTTTACATAATCCAAATGGCAATTCGGGTTCAAGTAAAAACCGTTTCCTCGAAACCCTTTTTTTAGGCTGCCATCCGCCATTTCAATCGCACAACTTTCACGCATCGGTTTTGGTAATTGGGCGGTTAGCCAGTTGTCATTGAGCTTCGCAGGGATGGCTGTGTTGTAGGAGTCATAGGTTCCAACTAGATAACCAGATTGCTTAGCCAGTTCTACTGCATTCGGTTGATAGAATGCTGGCATCCAGTTATCAAAACCTAACCAAAGCTTATTCAAGCCCGCTTTGTTTAGATTGTTGACCATGCCTGATGACAAGGCTTGTCCCCAAGTATCCGGTGCATTGAGATAAGAAGAGGCATGCTTAATCAACCAGCTTTTCTTGCTCTGAGCAGCGGTGTGTTGAGCTTTTATGGTGTTATCAGGCAGTGTTGGCGTTGCAACAGGATACAAGCTTTGTAATGACTGGTTAATAGAGTCCAACAACAGTTGTTTGTGATACTGGCTAAACCAATCTTTGCCTTTAGACAGAGGGGATAACTCACGCTTCGCTTCACTTGAAATGTTTAATTGAGAGTCTTCGAGATACCAGGCTTTTAATCCCCACCAGTCTCTCACATCTTGGATACTTAAAGCATCTTTACCAAACAAGTAGACGTGGCTTGCGCCGATTAGCTTATTTACATCTGGGTTACGCTTTTGCTTTTCGACAAACGATTCAGAGAGACCATTATCAATACGCCAATCACGGTATTGTTTAGCACCATCTAACCAAGAGTCTCCAAGTGTTATCCGAACCGTAAAAGGCCGTGATTGATTCAGCGTTGTAAATTGATGTGAAGCGCTCATATCAATCTTGGTCTTCTCATCAGAGGACGTATCCGACGATACATCAGAAAAGAACAATTGGTTGTTGGTTGGGGTAATCATCTGATAACTGATGAATTGATCGTTCTGCTGTACAGTCCAAAAAGGCATTTTTAAGTCTTGAGTGGTGTTGCTTCCAGAATGGTTGTCGACTAGGTAATTGGCCCACTGCTTATTGTTGGTAGGAACGCGCATACCCTCACTAAAGGGCAGAAATAGAGTCTGAGTTTGTTGTTCTGCTAGGTCAAACCAAACGAGTTCAATGGGTTGGTTTCGTTTTACTTGTGTGTTTTCAGGTAAGGTGAATTGGACAAGAAGATTATCTTCCTTCAACTCAGCTTCAACATTGATTCCGCTCGGCATGAGTGTCCAAGATGCCTTGGTTTTTGAGTCTATGACTAGGTGAGTAACTTTTTGAGGTTGACGATCAACGGTCAAAGCAGTGCTATTAACACTTAAGCCATTCCAATCTATCGCTAATGTTTTTGTTGAAATCGACACTATGTGACTAGCGTTACTGTTACTGACGTGGCTTTTGTTGGTAAGAGTGACTTGATTATCTTGTGCGTTTGCCGAGAGCGCACAAGTCGTGAATAGAGCTGCAATAGCAAAAGACGTAAAATTAAGTTGATGACGAACGTTGACCATATCTAGATTCCGTAAAGGGTAAGTACGGTCATTACACCCAAATCGCGTTGGTGTTTTGTCACCTATATGTCTCTATTTTTTCCCTTAGGTGTTTAATGCCATTGTATAGCGAGCTTAACTTAGAAAGGCATCGCGACACGCTGTACATATTGGATTTCAATCGCACCTTGGTATTCAAACATTTCAACCGATGCACTCAAGTGTTTAGCTTCAGATCCGGTTGGGCTTTCTGTAGGAAGAGATGCTTGCGTTGTTTTGATTGGCACCTTGAAACCTAACATATCGTAGTTTTCGTCAAACCACTGCCAACTGACATTGGCGTCTGGGCAGCTGTCGATTATCTCAGGCGGTGTTACCACAATGTGAGGGTCGTTGAGTTTGCTTTCGAGTGTAAGCCATCGCTTGTTGTCGTCTAAAGCAACAATAATAGGGTAGTTGTTCGAACCTATCGTTAACTGATAAACACCCGATTCCGGTTTGATGAACATCTCACTGGTTTCAATTTCTTGATATTCGACATCAGTATAGAGTTGTCCGTCGATAACCACTTTCCCATCAGGCGAGACCAGAGAAATACGTTGTGTTTGATCTTCTAACACTTCGTTGAGTTGCTCCGCAGACACTTTGATCTGATAGCCTTGTGATGAAAGACCGTGGCGCTTGATAAAGCTAACTTGAATGTGATGTTTCGTCTCAGTGTCTTGTCTTAGTGAAGTTCCGCATTGAGTTTGGCTCAGTATCTCTTGTTTAACTGGCAACCAAAGCTCACTATCAAGTGTTTGTTGATTGAGTGCGATTTGAAGCTCTTGCCACGCGACTTGAGGTTGCTCATCAAGCAGAGATTGATACGTATGTTGCAATGGCGTGTCTGTAAACCAAGCCGCATTACACGCAAAGGGCATTGTAAAGGGTAATGTGCAGAACAGTGCTGTTAGAGAGTTTACTTTCATTGTGATTCCCCAGCCAAACGATAACCAACTCCACGATGCGTCTCTAGATTTAGCGTTGGTAGCTTTTGACGTAAACGCAGTATGTGGTTATCAACGGTTCTTGTGCTTGGGAAGGCTTGATAACCCCAAATTTTATTGAGCAACTCATCTCGGTGAAACACACGACTTTGGTTCTGAATAAACAGTACCAGTAGCTGAAACTCTTTAGGTTTCAACGTGACTGGGCTTTCATCCAGATAAGCGATCCGTTCCGACAAGTTGATTTGGATATTTGCGTAGTTTAAGTGGCTAACACCTAACGGACGAAGTTGCGTAATGACTCTAGCAAGCAATTCATCGTTCGAAAAAGGCTTAGTCACGTAATCTTTGGCACCTGCCATTAAACCTTCAACACGTTGTTGAACTTCAACTTTGGCGGTCAACAGAATCACAGGTAGCGCTTTGAGCAGTAACCAATTAGGTAAGTGTCGTAAGCTGTCGCCGTCTTCAAGTTGTCGATCAAGCACCACGAGATCGGCACGTAACCACAGCTTACTGGCACTCTGAGCATCTTGCACCCAAAGGCATTGATAACCATTGGACTCAAAGAAGCTGACGAGGCCTTGGCCAAGCAGTGGGTCGTCTTCAATCAGCAGTAGGGTGTTCATAAGCGATTTCCAAAATACATCGGGTTGGGTTGCGGAGAATGATGAGACGGCCATTCGCTTGTTTCATCAAGTGTTCGACAATAGTCAGGCCAATGCCCATATTATCTTGTTTGTGATTGGCGTACGGTGTTGTTCTTGAAATAAGTCGTTGTATCAAAGAGGGGAAGTGACCCTCATCTTGTACTTCTATTCTCAGTTTATCTGCAAGGGAGATCTTAACTAAAACCTTACCTTGTCCATGCTGCTTAGCATTCTTGATTAAGTTATCAAGACAGATGGTCAGCCAGTAATAAGGCAAGTTAAGTTCAACATCTCTTGCTTCACATTGATAAGCAATATTGTGCTTTTCGCAGACATGGTCGAGCCACTCTTCCAATGATGCGTTTTGCTTTAACAAAGGCTCCGACTGATCCGAACTTAGATACACTTTGCTGTTTTCGGTGAGCTGAGAAAGCCTTTGATAGTCCGAGATTAAACGCCAAACTGCCCCTTGGGTCTCATCGGGAAAATCGTCGTAACGATTTCTGAACATCTCGACGGTTAGACCTAGGCTAGTAATTGGCGTGCGCAGTTCATGAGTAAGAAGCTGTAAAACGAACTGCCTCTCTTTTCGTTGTTTTGTTCTTAGGTACAAGACTCTGCCGAGCCCGGATAACAATGTAAACAGCAATGTAAAGATCAACGTTTTCATGATCAGGTTGTCGTTGCTCGACTCGCTCAGGCACAGGTTACTGTAACGAAAAGAACAGCTTTCGCCTGACAAGATCACTTCTTGTTGCTCGGCGATAGGCTTCCAAACTTCCGATGGAATCGCTTTCCAACCTTGTTCGCCACTCAACCAAAGCTCATCACCTTGTTGCCAAGCGCGGTATCCATTGAGCAGTGCTTCTCTGCCTTGCGTGGTTAAGTTTTCTAGCTTGGAAAATAACGGATGCAAAGGATTACTGATACTCAAAAACGGATGAATTTGCTCACTGTTTTCTGGGTAACGAGCTACGTAACGATCAGCGAAGCTACCACCAGCAGGGTGTCGTTTTGAGTGTGCCGCGAACCAGATTGAATCCAAGGGTTGTTCTTGACACACAGCGAGTTCGAATTCGATGGCATCGTTCAAAGAAGGGTTGGCATTTTCAATCGCTCGGCAGTGATCTTGTATCGAGGCGAGTGCGGCGATGTCTTCCCAACTGAATTGGTTGAAATCCGGGTAGCGGCTGCTTTCCTGAAGAAGTGCTTTCGGGTACTGGGTTAACTCTTTCTGAGAAACTGAGATAGGAGACGATTGCCAGCTCAATTGATACAGAGTTTGCCACTTGTCTTGCAAACTTTGGGCATTGGCTAGAGTTGGGAGCCAAAAGATCAAGCCAAGGGCTAAGGTAAACCTGTGCATCCAATCATTCTCGTTAAAAGTCGTGGGGAGAGTCTAAAGAGTTTTGGATGCGATTTGTAACCTGAATGTCAACAAGTGTTCTTTTAACAACAAATTGTCGAGTGGGTCATGCTTTTAAATAATAAAGTAAAAATACAGTAAGTATCATTTGTTTGGGTTAAATTAGATAATTGTGTACTTATTGTCATCACTGGGCGTGTGGAGGGAACTATACTGGACTCATACCTAATAAGAGGAACTATCATGAAACTCATCATCAAATCAGTATTAGCAATTAGTATTTTGGCGGCAGGCTCTGCTCAAGCGTTCGAATTAATCAGCAACGATATTCAAGAAGGTCACCCAATGGCGAAGACCTTTGAATACTCAAGTTGGGGTTGTGACGGCGGTAACCTATCACCACAATTGATGTGGAAAGATGCTCCAGCAGGAACCAAAAGCTTTGCAGTCACGGCTTATGATCCAGACGCTCCGACTGAAAGTGGTTTCTGGCACTGGGTCGCGTTTGATATTCCAGCAACAGTGAGCGACCTACCTCGCGGTGTCGATATCTCTAAAGTGGGTGGCAAAGAAGGCCGAATCGATTATGGAACGGTAGGTTTCGGTGGCGCTTGTCCTCCAGAAAAAGATGGTATGCACCGTTATCAATTCACGGTTTGGGCATTACCAACGGACAAACTTAACCTAGACGAAAACACGCCGTCGGCAGTGGTTGGATTCACGTTGAACAGCATGGCTTTAGACAAAGCGAAACTGACGGCAACTTATACACGTTAAAAGCTTATACACCTACATAATAAGCAAATAAGCAAATAAGCAAATAAGGGGATGAGATGAATCATCAATATCAAGTGACGATCTTTCGTGCAGAGCAGTTACAAAAACTGCGTAATGTGAGGATACTATCCCCTAGTATTATTCAGATCATTACAGGCAGTAAGCGCCTGTTTTGGAAAGACTCAGCGGCAGAACTCTCACATTCTGAGCTGCTGTTGTGTGAGGCATCAGCGTCATTGAGTTTTGAGAACATGCCCCACAAAGGACGTTTCCTTTCGCGTGTATTCAGTTTTCATTTCCAACCGACGCAAGCAATGCTCGATCTCAGCGAGGATCGAGCAATTGAACTGGATTTACCCACCGTGGAGGCAGATCGAGGTTTGCAAGATTCTCTCAATGCGTTGTTTTCGTTTGATCGTCAGAGCATGAGTGAACAAACCCAACAATTTTGGTTGCAGGGTTTGTATCAGCAATTAGCCGAGAAGGGCGTGTTGCATCGATTGTTTATTAGCTCAAACGTTTCGTTTAGCCAGAAACTTAGCCACTACCTTTCGCATTCACCGGACGAGAAACATCCGTTAGAGTCGGTAGCAGAGCGCTTTGCGATGAGTCGCGCCACGCTTATCCGAAAGCTCAAACTGGAAGGTATGCAATATCGTGAGGTGTTGGCTGAAGTTCGGTTGAGTCACGCACTTTATCTGATACAAAACGGACAGCAGAATGTGGCGATATTGGCCCAGTCTTGCGGTTACCAATCGGAAGGACGTTTTAGTCAGCGCTTTAAAGGAAAATTTGGTTTATCGCCTAGTGAGTACATCAAGACAGTGGTCAGCAATTAAGTCGTAAGACGTATCGAGCAAAGTAAGCCTAGTTAATTACAGGTCATTGAATAATTAAATAAATACCGTTTTAATAAGCTCAAAACCAAATGTTTGTAAGAGCGCAGATTGCTGTGTACCAGAGATGATGGCGCTATACCAGAGAAGGTCACCCATGACTGATTTGAACCCAAAAAGTGAATTAAATATAGAGAAGCTCACCAACGATTTCCCGTTGTTAAAACAACTTATAGCGTTAGAAGAAGTGAGTTGGTTTAACCCAAACATCACGACGTTAGAACAGGGTTTACCTTATGTGGGGTTAAGCGAAGAGGACATTCAAGATGCAAGCGTCCGATTACAAAGGTTTGCCCCTTATCTGGCGAAGGCATTCCCTGAAACACAAGCGACCAATGGCATCATCGAGTCTGAGCTTGTTGACATTCCATCTATGAAATCAGTATTGCAAGCGCATTATCAGCAGCCTATCAAAGGGCGTTTGATGATGAAAAAAGACAGTCACTTGCCGATTTCAGGTTCAATCAAAGCCCGTGGTGGTATTTATGAAGTACTAACGCATGCCGAGAAGCTTGCCATTGAAGCTGGGTTACTGTGTGAGAGCGATGACTACAGTAAGTTGCTCGAACCTGAATTCCGTGACTTTTTCCAACAATACAGCATTGCCGTAGGCTCAACGGGTAACCTAGGCATGTCGATTGGCATCATGAGTGCCAAGTTAGGCTTTACAGTGTCGGTTCACATGTCTGCTGATGCGAGAGCGTGGAAGAAAAACAAACTGCGTGAGCATGGTGTCAACGTCGTTGAGTATGAACAAGATTATGGTGTTGCGGTAGAGCAAGGGCGCAAAGAAGCAGAACAAGATTCACGATGCTTTTTCATTGATGATGAAAACTCTCAAACTCTATTTCTTGGTTACTCGGTGGCAGGACAAAGGCTCAAACAGCAATTTGAGCAACAACACATTTCAGTAGACAAAGAACACCCATTATTTGTTTACTTGCCATGTGGAGTAGGCGGTGGCCCCGGTGGTGTCGCATTTGGCTTGAAGATGGCCTTTGGCGACCATGTCCATTGTATTTTTGCTGAACCGACCCATTCACCTTGCATGTTGCTTGGTGTTCATACCGGTTTGCATGATGAGATAGCGGTGCAAGATCTTGGTATCGATAACCTCACCGCCGCAGACGGTTTGGCGGTGGGTCAGGCTTCAGGTTTCGTGGGTCGCGCGATGGAGCGTTTACTTGATGGCTATTACACATTAACCGATGAACGCATGTACCAATTGCTAGGTGAGCTGAATCAAGCAGAGGGCATTCAACTTGAGCCTTCAGCACTCGCGGGTATGCCGGGTGTGATTCATGTTGAACAGAATAGAGAATACCTTACTCGTCTAGAAATTGATGAGTCGACGCTAGCGAATGCAACACACCTTGTGTGGGCGACAGGCGGAGGCATGGTGCCACCACAAGAAATGGCAGCCTACTTAGCGAAGTCATCGGCTTAACCCTGAATCTTTTATCGTTTAATTGTTTGTAAATATCAGTTGTTGCAAATATAAGCTGCTAAAAAGATAAGTCATGATAGAAGAGTGTTGTTTATAGCTTGAACACACTCTTTCTCACCTCTAAATCCCACCGTAATTCAAACAATAATTTGCGCAGATCGTTATCCAAAACACACATTTTATAAATTAAGCTTCTTAGATGTTCTAACTATCAGTTAGGTTGAGTGGCATTCAATTTGATAGGGATAGAGCGATGCAAGCACAACAGCCAAATACACCAGAAAAACTCTTACAGCGTTTAGATGCGATTGGGGAATCTTTGAAAGCTTCTGGTAAGGCGCATGCTTTATTAGGGCTAGGTTCTGTTGGCATTGAAACGGAGCGATTGGATCAGTATTCAGACGTTGATTTCTTCGCGATAGTGCATACGGGACAAAAGCAATACTTCTTAGACAGCTTGCATTGGTTATCTGACATTCTTCCAATCGACTATGCCGTAAGGAACACCATCGATGGCTACAAAGTACTTTATGCCGATGGAATATTCTGTGAGTTTGCGGTATTCGAACCACACGAATTAGCGCATATTCCATTTGCTGAAGGTCGCATTGTTTGGCAGGAAGCCGACTTTGATACTCAGTGCTGTGCGCCACTTGAAAAAGGTGTCGCTGAAGCGAATTCTCAAGAGTGGATCATCGGCGAGGCGTTAACCAATCTTTATGTGGGCATGAGCCGATATAATCGCGGTGAGAAGCTTTCTGGCTCTCGCTTTGTTCAATCTTACGCGCTTGATCGTCTAATCGATCTTGTCGATCAAACTGAAACGTCTGAGCCAGAATTCGTTGATGAATTTATGTCGGACAGAAGGCTAGAGGCGCGTTTCCCTCAATTTGCTCAATTGTTACCAACGTTCACACAAGGCTATGACAGAACGGCGGAATCGGCACTCGCGCAATTGGCGTTTTTGAATACGCACTTTTCAGTCAATCAAGCCATGTGTGACCGAATCACTGAACTGTGTTCCAGTAAAGATTAAGCCTATAACCTGTTAATCTTAAGACCTATTTTCTTGGTGCGCGTAAATAACAGTTGTCGCTCGTCTGTATTGTTGATAGGTTTTAACCATGAAATTTAATTCTGCTTCAACTTCAACTTCAACTTCAATTTTCTTTTGGTGGTGCTCTCAATAGAGCAGCACGGAATACTCACATTCTTTAGCTGCTGGACGGTAGCTAAGAATGTCATCAAAAATGTCGCCTCTTTTTATCTCCAGTAGCCTTTCTAACTTGGAGATACACCATGAATACCAACTCAAACAGCCATACCGACAGTAATAATATTGGCAGTAAGAACAATACCAACAAGCCTGAAATCATTCTGACTGGCGATAGAGCTACTGGGCCTTTGCATTTGGGTCATTACGTCGGTTCACTTAAACAAAGAGTCTCTTTGCAGCATATTCACGACCAAACGATATTGGTCGCTGACATGCAAGGGCTTACCGACAACGCCCATAACCCTTCAAAGGTTTCGTCCAACATCCTTAATGTGGTCGCTGATTATCTTGCGGTGGGTATTGACCCGACCAAGACCACGATTTGCCTACAATCACAGTTACCTGTGTTGGCTGAGCTCACCATGTTCTATAGCAACCTTGTGTCTATCGCTCGTTTGGAACGTAACCCAACCGTTAAAAGTGAGATTCAGAACAAAGAGTTTGGCCGTTCAATTCCAGCAGGCTTCCTCACTTATCCCATCTCTCAGGCGGCAGACATCACCGCTTTCAACGCGACTTTAGTGCCTGTCGGTGATGATCAACTGCCGATGTTAGAACAAACCAATGAGATTGTAAGAAAGGTTAACTCGCTCGCTGGCAAACCAATCTTGAATGAATGCAGACCGCTTCTCAGTAATGCATCTCGTCTGCCTAGTACTGATGGTAAAAGTAAGATGTCTAAATCGATGGGCAACGCCATTAATTTGGGTGCAACAGAGAAAGAGATCAGAGCTGCAGTCAAATCCATGTATACCGATCCAAATCATCTACGAATTGAAGAGCCAGGCAAGGTAGAAGGCAATATCGTGTTCACTTATCTTGATGCTTTTCACACAGACGCTAACTATGTCAGTCAACTAAAAGAGCATTACCAAAGAGGTGGGCTAGGCGATGGACAAACTAAGAAAGTGTTGGAAGAGTGCTTACAAGAGATGCTTCGTCCTATTCGTGAAAGAAGAGCTGAGCTGTTGGATGACAAAGCGCAGCTCATCGCTATTTTGCGAAATGGTAGCGAAGTCTCTAGGGAAAGAACGCAAAAGGTACTGTTCGATGTAAAAGGCGTCTTTGGTCTGAATATTATCTAGCACTGGCTGTATGTAAATAAAGTCAATTAATTTGAATGATGATTACGGTTGATTTATAAAATGGATTTTGTGGATGGAAATGAGGTTGTATGGCAAAGTATGATCTCAAATTCCAACTTTCAAGTTATGGTAATTAAATGAAAACTAACGTTTTACTCCCTTTGCTACTTCCAGTTTTGGTCTTAATGTCTGGCTGTTCAGATGTAGTTAGCGATGAGTATTCGACCTATGCGCAAGCCAAACAAGAGCGATTGTTCGACAGAGGTTGGTTACCCGACATTCTGCCTAAATCTACAGTGAAGATTGAAGTGAATAACGATCTGGATGCGAATACTTCAGAAGGAAGCTTCATCATCAACGAGTCAGCATTGTCTGAATTTATTGGGAAGTTAAAACCGACTGAATCAGCCAATCAATTTCAGTTTGTGGATGGCGAGAATGTTTGGGTGTTCAAGATTGGTGATGATAGTGTAGTTTCCTACACGCTCAGTAAGCGCGAAGGCTAAGTTAAGTAATTCCAACCTACATTTCTGTTATGAGTTATGTGGGTTGTCGAATGACATTGTTCACCTAACTGTGCCTAGTCACCGCCAATAAGCCCTTATCACTCTCAATTACAGGCAAGTAATGATGGAAATCAGTCATTTAGATCATTTGGTATTAACCGTGAAAGATTTACAAGTTACGGTCGATTTTTACCAACGGGTACTTGGAATGAAGCCTATCGAATTTGGCGAGGGCAGGTTGGCGTTGTCATTTGGGACGCAGAAGATCAATTTACACCTCAGTGGTAGCGAGTTCGAGCCAAAGGCGAGGCGTGTGCAGGTCGGTAGTGCAGATCTCTGCTTTATTACCAATACGTCAATTGCTGAAGTCGTCGAACATATCCAAGCGCAAGGCGTCGTGATAGAAGAGGGACCAGTACAGCGAACCGGTGCGACGGGAAAAATTGTTTCCGTTTATATTCGAGATCCTGATGGCAATCTGATTGAAGTCTCGAATTATTAGTTATAGACCTACAATCGTACGCTTTTCTTTACTCTTCAAGTACATGACATTTCACTTTTACGCTGCTTGGTGCTGGATGTAGTCAATCGAATAAATTACAATCGAACGATGTTTTATTAATTCGTGCTTTATCACTATGATGAGAAACTTACTCATATTCATCGTTAGCCTATTTTTCTTAACAGCTTGTTCTTCAACGAGTAATAATCAGCTAGACGACAATACATTGAGCAACGAAGACGCAATGTCGAAAAGCTTGGAAGAAGAGAGCAATATCGATGTTGCAATTGATACAAGTGCTGAGACCAACGTTGAATCTTCCCATGAATCGTTCGTTAATCATCAACCAATAACTGATCATGAATCAAACTCAACCCTTGATTCAAATAAAGACACGATAACTTGCGCCAATGTAGAGCCAGAATCAGTGGAACCTTCTCAAGTAGCAGCGACAGAAACAACTGAAAGCGATGCTAACAGTAGCGGTGAAAAAGGCATCGGAAGCTATTTTATTCGTCATAACCAACCGACTAAGACCGTGATTAAATCACTAGAGGGCGTGACAGATGCATTAAATGTCATGACGTTTGGGATATTTGCCACCGGTAATGGTTAAACCGTTAACCAAGAACGCCAACCTAATAGATAGAATGAAACGATGAAGGCGAGCCCAGTGGTTCGCCTTTTTTGATCCTAAATCTGGCCATCACTGTGCTTAATAATCGAGTTCACTTATCTGAGCGTTTGAGTCAGACAACAGTCAACAAAGTCGGAAATTATTCGTTCTGGAAGGGACTCGCCGAATTTAACCTGTTTGACTTGTTATATGCATCAGGGGTTCTAATACTCATCCTAAAGTAAGCAATGAAATCTAATCTTACAAAGACAACTCTTATATTCGTGTGTGAGCATAGTAATATGTTTGCTGTTAGGTTCGGTTTAGGTTTAGGTTTAGGTTTAGTTATCAATATTCTAGGGAAGAAATATGAACAACAAGAGTGTGTGTTTAAGCGTCGCGGTGGTGATGTTATCTGCTCATGCAAATGCATCTGACGCGAACCATGAGTCGGTATCAGATGGTGTTATCGCAGAACAAAGAGCGAAGCTTTCTGAAAACACCCAAGGGCAAGGTTTTGGCCCGCAAGCCCCACGAGGTTTGGGTTCATTGAAAGGAACAAATACCAGACTGTTTTCGGATGCCCCTGATTCAACCGCAATGAACTTATGTAATATTCACTTCCATAAGAACGCTGAGCACAAAGGCGGCGAGTTTACTCAATACGCTGGCAATGGTGATGGGAAGGGCTTCCAGAGTGGTTTTAAATACACAGGTAAGTTGAGTTCAGCTGAGCTGAAACCATTTGAGGGCAAGGTTTGTCCGAGCGATCATGGTTCTTTGCATTCGGGGGACACCATTGAAGTTCACTATGTTTATTCAACGGCGCAAGTTGAACCGGGCGAAACACTGGGCGCTTGTTTTAACGACGCGATTACCAACCCGCAACTGCGTGTTGAAACTCAAGTCTATGTATTAGTTAATGACGACAAAGCTCTCGACTTTGAAGCATTAGCGAAACACTCTAAAGTCAACGGTTTAAACCAAGCACCAAATATTCCTCAAAATACGGGTTCAGCGATTCAATACGCAGGCTCTACAACGGGTCCTGGTTACAATGAGCAAGGTTCACCTTTCCAAGTAACATGGAGCGTTAGACCACAAGTCGCGAAAGTAAATATCGCGACAGTAGGTAGCTGGTGTGAAGGCAATGACTTTAACGAAGATCACGCCCACGGTGTGAGAAATATAGTCGTAAACCCTGAGTTACTGTCTCCAATCGCTAACTAATCTTGTTACGTTGATTTTCGATCATTGTTTTCGAAGGCGAGCCTCTAGGTTCGCCTTTTTTGTGTCTTAACGAAAAACACTTTGGTGACTGGTTTAAGTTCAAGTTTATGTTTGGGGCTGGGCCTAGGTTTAAGTGTGGTGGGGAAATTACGTGTCACACTTATTCAAAACATGAGTTGTGTTAAACGTGCTTAGTCAAAAACGTTCTTTACGCGAATCGAAGCTCCATGATACGTTCATGATCAATTATGTTGGGTTATAGATAAGGACAGTCCAATGTCATTAGAAGGTGCGATTACATTCTTTATTGCTATGTTTGTATTTGGTATTACTCCGGGACCTGGCGTATTTGCCATTTTAGCTCGAGGCATGGTTAATGGTTGGCGAAAGTGCATCACTCTATCGTTAGGGATGATATGCAGTGATCTTATTTACCTTGCGCTTGCCTGTTTTGGTCTAGCAACGATTGCCGAGAATTGGTCGATTGCGTTTGAGGTGATTCGCTACGTTGGTGCGGCTTATTTGATTTACTTGGGCTACAAGATGTTTAAGAGCCTACCTGAAGTGCAAGGCTCTGCGGAACTTGCGGCCAAACAGAGCCAGAAATCCGAACTCGCGAGTTTCGCGCAAGGCTTTTTGATTTCAGCTTCAAACCCTAAAGTGATTCTGTTTTATATTTCGTTCTTGCCGACTTTCATTGATCTGACTATTTTACGCTCACAAGATATCGTATTGGTTTCCGCGTTAGCGTCTGTCGCTCTAATGTCTGGTTTAATGCTTATCGCTGTAGGCGCGGGTAGAATGGCAGGTTTGCTAAAAACGCCACGCGCACATAAAAGGTTAAACCAAAGTGCTGGTGGAATAATGATTGCGGCTGGCTCATATTTGGCGATAAATCGATAAATCGATAAATACGATTCTTTAAACAGGAAGGCGAACCGATGGGTTCGCCTTTTTAGTTGGATATAAGTGGCATCGTTTAAACAGAGACTTGTTTGTTAGTCACAATGGTGCAATTATTTAACGAGTGATATTACTCGGATGCATGTCTTATGATGACTATCGAACAACAGCTTTCTCGGTTGGATCTAAACTTATTGGTGTCGTTAAGTGTTTTAATCAAAGAGAGGAACGTAACGCGCGCAGCCAATACCTTGTATCTGTCTCAGCCTGCGATGAGTCGTACCTTAAGTCGCTTGCGAGAGTTGTTTGATGACCCACTGTTTTATCGAGAGTCTAATGGCTTAGTGCCCACGCAAAAAGCGCTAGAACTGCAAGCACCTTTAGAAGAGTTGCTATTGGCGATGCGAAGCCTAGTAACGAAATCTGCGTTTGATTCTGCTGAATGTGTTCAAACCTTTGTTGTCTCTGTACCGCCATTAATGAGTCGGATGCTTTCTGTTCCCCTTGCTGAACGCTTCATGCACGATGCTCCAAACGCCAGTCTTATCGAATATCCCATTGCGAAAACGCCCACCAGTCAGCTGCTGTCACGAGATGTAGATTTTACTATTCACATCGAAGCCCCGAGCAATCCAATCGAATTCCCATACGTGAGTCTTGGACAGATCTATCCGGTATTTTATGTTTCTGAACATCACCCTTTAGCGAAAGCGAAAAATGTCACGCTTGAGCAGTGCCTCGAATCTCGTTTTGTCGACCTCACGCTCGATATTCGCTCGAATTATGGGCTGCAACACCCTGTAGACACTTACTTAGTTAAGAATGGAATGCAGAGAGATATTGCCTTTAAAAGCGGGCAGCTTCTTACTTTGGTGGAAGTGATGCAGAGTTCTAATACAATTTTGGTTGCGACTCACAAATTGACTGAACTAGAGGGAATAGGCGACAAAATAGTGCCGATATTCTCTCTAGATAATGTTCCCGAATTAATGTTCGAACTGTTTTTGATTGAGCATAAGAGAACCGTTACCAGCCCAGCACACCAATGGTTTAAGAACTTAGTCGTGTCAGTGATTGAAGACGTTGTTTGTGAAAGTTGAGCCAACACCTTTGTTAGCAGCACATCCTAAGTTAAGTCACCGCTTAGTTCAGATTCCAATTAAACTTAAACGCTGCTCTTCGGGTTTTGGGCGAGTCATTGATGGCTTTTAACAGTGCTTTGGCTTCTGCTAGTGAAACTGAGAGGGTAGCTGAAACTGAGCCTTCAGTATTTTTTGCGTAGCCAAGTTTCAATAACTTCTTCCAAATGTCGTTTGATTTGGAATCTAGAGGCAGTTGAAGCGTGCCTTTCGACAAAGCTTTTCGCCCCGTAATCTCATAGATAGTTTGCACCGCTTTGTTGTACTGCTTTTCTTCAACGTGTCGACAAAATTGAATACTCAACTTTTGGGTATTCAATTGCTGGCGTGCGACAAAATAACGCTTTAAATCAATAAAATGTTTTCCGATTAGGCGAGCAATCGCAGCAAGGAATATTATCGCAATGACCAAGTAATACCAATATTGGCTTAGCCAATTAGATAAGGTTTGAGCCCCGTCGCTCGATCCTAAAGTGTTGCTTAGTGAGCCTAATAACTTTGCGTCACCGACTTGAAGCGTTTGCTGCTCAACAGTCAACGATTCCAGCTGATTGGTCTTTGTGTTCCACCATGTCATGGTCTGTTTTGGTAAGACGACTTTCCCTTGTTCTTGAAGAATTAACGTTACCTGTTGTTTGAGTGTCGCGGTATTGCTCTTATTCAGGCGATTAAATACGTTTTCTTTGACTGCTGGTTTGCGATACAACTCAACGCCAGATATGTCTGGTATGTTGATCTCAGGCAGCAACATCATGTGTGAATTTGCCACGCTCAATGTATATGTTGCAGTGACAGCGTGGCCAACTTCGAACTCGTCGGTTAACGGACGATCAGTTGATATTGAAAGTTCAGCATTTGGGCTAACAATCAACGCGTCTGCATCAATGTTGCTTACGGGCATTTTGGATGTAAAGTTAATGGGTTGCGATTGAATCACGCCCTCAACAACTGTTTCGCTGGTAAGCTCTACACTAACGGGAATCTTCAATTCAGGGACGGTAAACTCGCCAGCTTGCATTGGATATAAGTAGTAACGTGCTTTTTGTGTAAACCACTTAATGCCTTCAATTGTGCGTGCTGAACGAGCGACTTTCTGCTCATCTTTCTTTACGACTGTGTTGGGTATATCCAAGTAAGGTAATACCAATTCTTCTTGAAAGGGGCGCGTACTCAATACTTCAACGTCGAGTGCGACTTGTTGTTTCACAGCGACATCTTGAGTTTTAAGTTCAACGTTTAGCTTCAATTCACCGTCACTGACAAGCTGGTCTAGGTTAATAGCATTGGCAGGCATTGAAATTAAAAGCATCATCGCGGATAAGACAGCAAACCAATGTTTCAGAGGGTCGAATGCTCGGATTGTCGATTTAGTTTTGTTCATTGCTGTATTCCTGCTGAAATTTTTGTCTTAGAAACTTAGATGGATTTTGTCTGACCTGTTTTAGCCAGACTTGGTCAGAGATCACCAGCTCCTTCTGACTCCCTTCTTTTGGTTCGTCGTCGACCAATTTCCTATCATCAATGACTTTTTCTGAATCTTGTTTTGTCGGTGGTGTGTTCTTGATCTTCTCTATCGCCGCTTCCACAACGGCTAGGTTGTTGGTCGCTTGTTCTAAATACTTTTCGTTGTTCAATAGTTTGTTGTAAAGCGCCGTGGCTTTATCAAATTGGGCTGTATGAGCGTAGCTGTTCGCGACGATAAATTTAGCGAAATCAGTCAGCGCTGCCGATTTGCCACCTTGTTTACTTACTTGTGTGCTTAATTGGTCAATCGCGCCAAGGAAATCACCAGATAAATAACGACTGTAGGCTTTCCATGTTGGATCATCGAACAGAGCGGCACTTTGTGCGTAGTTGCCTTGTTTGAACTCGACATAAGCGTGTTGATCGTTGGATAGCCAAAAATCAAAAAATGAGTGCTTATCGGCTATTCCCCAAATCAGATTTCCTGCAATAAGCACAAGCAACAAGTGCATTGGCTTAAGTTTGGATAACCAAGCTAAACGACTGGATTGGTTCGGAGTCGAAGAGGTTGGCTTCGTTAGATTACCGAACTTATGATTCACTACCTGTTTATTATTTACCACTGTAGCGTCCACCCTTTTCTAAACCACATCAATTGAATTGGCAGCAACAAGAACAGCAACCAATAGCCCGCGTCTAACCAAGGTAGGGCGTTATCGCTGACCGCAAACAGGTTGTTTTGAATGCCTTGATAAACCGCTTCTACATCGCTAGCGTCGTGAGTGAATGAAACCATGTTTCCATGACCTGCTTGCGCCAGTTGTGACAGTGAAGCGAGTTGAGTTTCTGTTAAACCTGCCGTGCCATTTCCGCCACTTTGTGGGTTTTCGCCCATCGCCCAAACGATCACTTGGTGTTGCTGTTGTTCAAACGCTTTAGTGAATTCTTCTATCGCTTGGTCATTGGTCTTGTCAGTCAGTATCAAAACCGTTGATGGTGCTTTTGCTTGTGAGATTAGCTCGAGTGTTGGCTTTAACACTGAAGCCGGTTTGCTCTCGTTATCTGGCAACAAGCTTCCATCCAATACATCGAGGAAGTATCGCGTTAACTCTTTGTCTTTGGTGACAGGCATAGCGACATGCGCACTGCCGCCGTATATCACTAATCCGGTCTTCGCATCACCGCGCAGTTCAACAAGCTGATTGATCTTCTGTTTAGCGCGCTCTAATCGTGACGGCTGAATGTCAGTTTTATTCATTGAGTCAGAGACATCCAAGGCGATCACCAGCTCGGAATTGTCTTCAAAAAATGGTGAAGGTTGTTGCTGCCACGTTGGGCCCGCCATAATGAGTGTGGCTAGAACCGCAAACACCAAAAACAATCGATTAGGAGAAACCATACGCGCTCGATTTTGGTTGAGAGACAGATGTTCCACCATGTTTTTAGACATCACAGGCTGCCACTGTGCGACTAAATCGTCTTGTTGAACGAGTGCACGATAAAACAACACGAACGGGACCAGTGCTAACAACCATAATGGGCGCATGAAATGAAACTGGGTGATATCGCCACCAAACAATGTATTGAAATCAGTCATTGGTTAGCTCCTCTCTGCGGCGAATAACACGCTTTATTTCTTTTTGATGAAGTCTTTGACGACGCAGGTTTGCACCGAACACGATTAAGGCGGCGAGTAAGTTGCTCACCAAACACACGCCAAATGCATAGTGGTGCAAGCTGTGTTTAGGACGGTGAGATAAAAGCTCGAACTCTTGCTGTTCTAGTTGATCTATCGTTGCATAAGCTTGATCGAGTTGCTTTCGGTCCATGGCATGAAACATCTGGCCGCCAGTTACAGCTGATACCTTTTCTAAAGTGGGAAGATCCATCTTGTAGCGACCTTTGGTACTCGGGTCACCAATTGCAATGGTGTAAATCTTCACGCCATATTTGGCGGCGATTTCCGCGGCTTTGACAGGAGGCATTTTCGAGCTGGTGTCATCACCATCGGTTAGCAAAATCATCACTCGCTGACGGCTCTGTTCTTGTTCGAATACAGCAATTGATAAGCCAATCGCATCGCCAAAAGCGGTTTGAAATCCGGCGTAGCCAAGTTCAACGTCTTCGAGCAGCGATTGCCACACGTTAATATCTTCAGTAAATGGCGCTTGAACATAAGCTGAGTCGGCAAACAAGATTAGTCCTAAGCGGTCATGTTCTCGCTGGGCCGCGAACTCGCGCAATACCTGCTTTGCAATCGTTAAACGGTCGTGTTTGTTACCTTGTTTATCGGCAAAATCCTCTTCTGACATCGAACCTGACAGATCAAGTGCGACCATAATTTCACGAGCGGATTTCTTTTGTCCTATTGGTTCGCCCACCCACATCGGTTTAGCAATCGCGACGACTAAAGCGAGATAGCTGATAATGACCAATAGCCATTGCACTTTACGACGGTTCATCTTGACCGCGGTTTCAGAGGGCTCTTGTGAAGAGACGGCTATCAGGCGATCAAAAAAGGGCACTTGAATCGCGCTTTTTGACTCTTTGTAAACAGGTAATAACCAATACACGGCAAAGGGTAAACAAAGCAATGCAAACGCTATCGGGTATTCAAATTCAATCATGTGACACCTCGTGATGCTTTATCCAAAGTGCAACGTTATCCATGATGGCGTTCCGTTTTTCTTCCGTTAATGTCGCTGCTGAAGAGTAGGCGAGTTGAGCAAGTACACCTGAGAGTTCTGATGTAGAGAACTCGGATGAAAATTGGCGATTGGTGCAATGCTCATCTAACCATTTTTCCCAATCTGTGCCGGTTAAAGGGGCGACCTTTGCACGAGGAAAGGCGTACAATGCGGTTCTTCGTAGCAGTTGTGGTAGCTTTTGAAATGATGAAATGTCACCAGACTGAGCCTCCAAAGAGAGTTGCTCGAGTTCTACCAAGGCAGCGCGTCGGTATGTGTTTGCTAAGTACTTTTGAATAACTAAATAGACACGATATAAAGCGAAGCAAAACAGCAACAAGAGTAACCAGTACCAGCCTGGGGCATTCGGTAGCCACGAGATACTTTCTGGCAAAGAAGGCTCAGACAAAGAGGCCATTAATGGATTCACGTTGTCTGGCTGTAAAGGTTCAAGCCCAGTGTTAGTCGTCATAGTCTGCATTCTCAGTTATTTAGCTCGCGCGAGTGCTTTTCTAAGCTGAACATCGGTTGGATCGACGGTGTTGAATGGCAATACAGGGATTCGATATTTCTTCGCCACTGCCGTGAAATTATCTATGGCTTGAACCACGTCTTTGGCAAATGCATCGCGTAACTGTGCTTCTTGGCCTGATACGGATAATTGCAATTGCCCGTCGCTGAGTACCATCTTATTAAGCGTGGCTAAATCATGCTCTAGTGGGTCGGTAACATGACACAACACTACATCGTTGTGCTGACACAAAGCCTTGATTTGTTCTTCGCTACGCTCGTTATAGCCGTAACCATCGGTAATCAAGATCACTAACCCATCATGCTTAACCAACCTTTGCGCCTGATGGAACAATTTAGCGAATGAATTGGATTGTGTGCCTTGAGCCTTTCCCGCTTTGAGCTGCTGATTCTTACTCGCAATCTCATTGAGTATTTTGAGTACATGATTTGCGCTGCGTTGTGGTGAAATAGGCAGAGCAGTACTGTCGTTATAGATAATGGCGCCCACACGATCGGTACTGTCTATGACTTTCCAAGCAATCAAAGCTGCGATTTCTGCAGCAACTACAGATTTCATTCGACCTGTGCTGCCAAAGAACATGCTGGTGCGCTGATCGACCATGACATAAACGTTACGCTCGCGTTCTTCAGAGAATATTTTGACGTGTGGCTTGCCCGTTCTATTCGTTACTTTCCAATCCATGGTGCGAATATCGTCACCAATCTGATAGTGACGCATCTCTTCAAAGTTCAATCCACGTCCACGTAGTTTAGATACATGACGACCCGTTAACGCACTGTTGATTGGCTGATTAGGTAGAAAGTCAAAGCCATGCGCCTTGTATTTCAACAATCGCAATGCCTTTAGATTGGTATAGATATCGGGATCAAGTGTTGGTTTCGTCTCCATGGTGACCTCTCGCGTTACGCTACTGCAACTTGAGACAAAATCTCATCGATGACTCTGTCTGAACTGACGCCTTCAGCCAGTGCATCGTACGATAGAATAAGGCGGTGGCGCAGAACCCCATGAACCACGTTACGAACATCATCAGGGTCGACAAAGTCCTTACCGTTTAGCCATGCCATCGCTCGTGAACACTTGTCTAACGCGATGGTTGCACGCGGGCTTGAACCAACACCAATCCATTGTGAAAGGGGTGACTCTGGGTACAACTCTGGTTGTCTTGTTGCCACCACAATCGCGACAATGTATTTAAGAACCGCGTCGCTACAATGAATGTCGCGTAGCTGATCACGAGCATCAAAAATACACTGCGGATCAATGGGGGCGGGCTTCTCAGTGCTTGGTTTTTCCTCACTGCGAACCATCTTAATGATCTGCTCTTCGGCATCCGCATCTGGATAATCGAGATTTATTTTCATGATAAATCTGTCCATTTGCGCTTCTGGCAACGGGTAAGTCCCTTCTTGTTCAACCGGGTTTTGTGTTGCTAAAACCATGAATAGATCAGGCAGTTTGTAAGTCTTGCCAGCTACAGTGATTTGTCGCTCTTCCATTGCTTCCAACAATGCAGCTTGTACCTTTGCTGGGGAGCGGTTGATTTCATCGGCCAGTAATAGATTGTTGAAAACGGGGCCCGGTTGGAAGGTAAGCGTCGGTTTGCCGTCTACATCTTGATACACCTCTGTGCCTGTTACGTCCGAAGGCAACAGATCCGGCGTAAATTGAACACGACCAAGGTCAACTTGTAGGGCAGAAGCCAATGATTTGATAGAACGAGTCTTTGCTGTTCCGGGTAATCCTTCAAGCAGAACATTACCATTTGTAAGTAGTGCAACCAGTAATGTGTCAACCATATGTTGTTGGCCAATTACCGAGGATTCCATCTGCTGCTTTAGTTGGTTTATAGAGTCTAAAGTTGGGTTCATTTGCTTACCTATTGACTAATTAATCAAGTGAGATTCAGGTCACCAGATGGCGAAAAGATAAATATTGTTAGTTAAAGCAATTATTTAAATCACCTTTGCTAAGGGTAGTCGAAAATAATTTCGACATACGCGATCAACATATCTTTGTTAACGACTCACCTTGGAAATACTGAATTGCATGGTCTATAAATAGGCTACTGTATTGTTTGTATTTTAATCAAGAATAAAGGTTGATAAGTAACATTACTTCGCTGCATATCTCTTATGCGGCGATGTCATTTGTGAATTTATGCTGCCTTGATAACATTGTTCACAAGTTGAGCGGTTAACGAACTAACTGTTCGAACAAAAACAAATGGACTATGTATTGATTTAGCGTTATCGATTTTATTAGAGGTCAACAATGAAAAAATTAGCATTAGTAGTTTTAGGTTTAAGCGCAGTTTCTCTTTCTTCTTACGCAGCTGAAGAAGTTTCAACTCTGACAGAGTTCTTCAATGCCGATGGTGAAGTGACTACCGTCGACAATTACGCGGTGTACGAAACGTCACGCCAATATTTGAAAAACCAAGAGCTTGTTGGCGTTAATAAATTCCTACACAAACGCGAGCTAACGCCAACTGATAAACAGCCTGTGGTTCGAATGAACCGAGACACATACTACTCAATGGCTGTGATTAACGTTTCACAGGGCGCGACGATTACGTTGCCTGAGATTCCTGAAGGCAAATACATGTCGATGGAAGTGATTACAGAAGACCACCGCATTCAGCCAATGCAATACGGTTCTGGTACGTTTGATCTTTCTACTCACAGTGGTGACCACGTGTATGCCATCGTTCGTACCGATGCGACGTTCACCAAAGATGAAGTTCACAAAATCCAAGATCAGATGAGCATTGATGCAAAAGCAGACGGCGAATTCATGGCAATGCAAGTGGATGAGAAATCATTCGAGAAGGTCGAGAAAAACCTTAAGATGGAAATGCCAAAACTACTGAAACGCGATGGTGCTCAGGCGACGTTTGGTATGTTTACCAGCCCTGAAGATGCTTCAAAAGAGATGTTTACCAAAGAGAAGTACGCGGTGGGTGCGGCTATCGGTTGGGGTGGCGCGCAGTTAGATGACAATATCTACGAAGTCTCTGGCAACTTCCCAGCAGACACTTGTCATCAGGCAACCTTTGATGACCCTAAAAACCAAGCGTTTTGGTCGGTAACTGTCTACAACAAACAAGGTTTTATGTTTGGTGAAGTGGCGAACGTAAGCTCAAACACGGCTGAGAAAAATGCAGACGGTACTTACACTGTTAGCTTTGGTTGTGGCGATGATGCGGTGAACAACATCAAAACAGCGAACGACTCTGGTGTGTTTAACTTGGCTTTCCGCCATTACATTCCGAGCCAAAAAGTACGTGATGGATTCCGAGTGCTTCCTTATGTGAAAGTGATTAATTAAAACGATATAGCTTAAACGGAATAGCTTAAAACGATATCGCAAAATATCGATTCATGAAGCGCGTTATTGCCACTGGCAGTAACGCGCTTTTTTATTTGTTCGATAGCAGTGTCTCTGGCCTATTGCTGTGTATTCGCGCATGTTTTTCTAAACGACTTTATTAGTTGTTAATCAGATTTCCCAGTGTAGATTCCGCGTTAGATACGCCATATGTTATGCAAGTGTGACTAACATATGCTTTTCATATAATTTAGCTAAAGTTATCGAGATTTTGACAGATAAAGGATTAGTGGGAGCTCTAACACGAGACAGAACGTGCGAGCTTTGGTTTCAGTTATTGAAACCTTCAGAGAATTTTTAACAAACTTGCGTCGAGACAACCTAAATGAAGAAAACAATCCTATTTGCCGTTTTTATTATGTTTGGCATTGCAGTCGCTGCGAGTATGGCGTCAACCTATTTCATTTCAAGTGAAAAAATCGATGAGATAATATTGAACAAATCTCAAGTTCAAGCCGAATTCTTGGCTGGAAATGCTGGGTATATCTTAGAGAATTCAGACAACCCAGTTCAAGATTTACAAAAGCTGGTGGGTGAGCTGAAACAGCGATCTGATGTCACTTATGCCATTGTTATTGATAGTAACGTAAGTGCTATTGCTCACAGCGATAAAAATAAACTTAATAAGGTTTACGAAGATAGCTATACCGTTAAAGGTGCAACCCAAGGCGTACAACAGTATTCAAAATGGTACGCTGATGTTCAAAAAGTATGGGTGTTTGACATCATGGCACCTATCTACGTCAACGGTGAGCTGTACGGCACCTTTGATATCGGCATTCCTATCACAGAGGTTAGCCAAGCAACGAACGGTATTATTAGCTACCAGCTAGCTTCAATGGTTTTCATTTTTGTTGTTTGTCTCGTTGTTCTATCGCTTCTTCTTAGCAAACTGATGCAGCCTCTCTTAGTATTGAAAAACACATTACACGATATTTCTGAAGGTGATGGTGACCTATCGGTACGTTTGCCTATCAAAGGGAATGACGAAGTTGCTCAAATCTCATCGGCTTTCAATGTGTTCGTTGGCAAGGTGCACGAGATTATTACTCAAACAGTGAATACGGGTGTTGAATTAAATAGCACCGCTATTGGGCTTCGTGAACAGTCGCAGCAAGCATTGCAAAGAGGACAAGAGCAGAACGAACAAACCATGTTGGTCGTGACATCTATGAATGAAATGATCGCCACGGTTAATGAAATTGCGTCTAGCGCGGCTGGTGCTGCAAGCGCGGCAAACATGGCGGCAAGTGAAACTCAAGAAGGTCATAAGACGATCGAGAAGACCACAAATTCGATTGCAAACCTTGAAGCCGAAATGAATAGTGCTTCTAACATCATCGTGAGCCTTGCTGATAATACTCAGTCGATCGGTACTATTCTTGACGTTATTCGAGGTATCTCTGAGCAAACAAACTTGCTTGCACTCAACGCTGCGATTGAAGCTGCACGTGCTGGTGAAGCTGGTCGAGGCTTTGCGGTTGTTGCTGATGAAGTTCGTAACCTTGCGACAAAAACAGCACAGTCGACCGATGAAATTGACACTATGATCAACCAACTTCAAACCGAAGCTAAGAACGCTGTTAGCTCGATGAGTAATAGTAAGAACCTAATTGAAGAGGGTACGACTGAAACTGAAATGGCTCGCCAAGCTTTGGAAAAGATTTCAACGCAAGTTTTGGCTATTCTCGATATTAATACGCAAGTCGCAACGGCAACGGAGCAGCAGTCAGCGGTAGCGAATGAAATTAATATGAACATGGATACGGTTAATAGCTCAGTCAAAAATGGTTTGAGCGCCAGTGAGAAGTTAGAGCAATCAAGCCAGCAGTTGGCAGAGTTATCACAAGTTCTCGATCGTTATGTCGGTTCATTTAAAATCTAGAACTCCCAACATATCTCATTAAGAGATGTGTTGAGCCTCCAGTAATTTAATAGCGCTTATGTCATACATGAGCGCTATTTTTTTGTGATATGCCGACGCCGAAATCCACCATTGGTTTAAACGATTCATCGTAGATGAGACTATATTTGTAGTAGATGTAGCAATAATGCGCTATTTTGTCTTAGTTTAATGTTCTATCTTAGTTTACCAATGGAGCACTTGCTGGTGGCAAGTCACGCTTCTTAATCACGTATCGCAAGCGAATTAACATCAGCGTCGCTGAAACGCTCAAGCCCGTTAGGATACCAATCCAAAAGCCTTCTTCACCCATTGCAGGAACAATGTGGTCTGTTAAGCCCAACACCATGCCCAGTGGTAGTGCTAAGCCCCAGTATGAAGCGATAGCTAAGATCATCGGGATCTTAGTGTCTTTATAGCCACGTAGTGCGCCGTTAGCAGACGTTTGCAATGCATCGCTGAATTGGTACATCGCCGTAAAGGTCAACAATACCGCTGCCGTAGCGCTTATTGCAGGGTCGGTCGTGTAAAGTCTAATGATCCACTCAGGGAACAGCAGGAACATCGCAACCGAAAGCAATGAAATTAACGCTGCAACCAAGATACCGACTTTGCTGCGCTCAATCGCTCCGAGTTCGTCTTTCTCGCCTAATGCATGTCCAACACGAATCGTAATGCCAAATGAGATACTCATAGGAACCACGTAAGTTAGGCTTGAGATGTTAAGTGCAATTTGTGCCGCTGCCACGTTCTCTGCACCAATACGACCAATCATCAGTGCGATTACCGCAAAGATACTGCCACACACCGCGATGTTCATCCCGATAGGTAAACCTAATCTTAGAAGGTGAAGCATCTCTTTTGCTTTTGGTTTAGCGTCTGCAAAACTAATAATGGTTTTGTAGTGGTGATGACCTTTAATGTAGGAATACAGCATTCCTGACATTAACCAATAAACCAAGCTTGTCGCCCAGCCACAACCCACAGCACCCATTTCAGGGAAGCCAAACTTACCGTAAATAAGCACGTAGTTGACCGGAATATTCACCAACAAACCAACCACAGAAATGATCATCGGCACTTTGGTGTTGTTCATACCCTCACAGAAGCCATTCAAGGTGTAGAACAGGGCAATACCCGGCACACCAAAGGCGAGGGCGAACGCATAATCACTGCCAATTGGAATGATCTCAGCGGCAACACCAATCCATTCTAAGATCGGTTTCGCACTCACTAAATAAGCGATAAGTAATACGCTAGCAATTAATGCCAACCAAACCATCTGGAAGAATTCAACAGAGATACTTTGAAAGTCGCGTGCACCGCGGTGGTAAGCAACAACGGGTGTTAAGGCCATAATCACACCACGTAGTAGCAGCAATACAGGAATCCAAAGGCTTGTGCCGAGTGCAATAGCGGCGAGGTCGGCAGGGCTTACTTGGCCAGCCATTGTCGTATCGACAAATCCCATCGCTTGGGTAGCTATTTGAGTCAAAATGATTGGAACCGAAAGATGCATAAGCGCACCCGATTCACGAGTAAAAGGACGAAATTTCGTTAGCATGGAAGTTCACAACACCAATATAAATACACGAATGATGGCAGGATGGCCGGTGTGCATTTTAGGATGTGCCCCGTTGGGCGGGCGACAATATAAACACCTTACCGTATAGGGTCAAGCTTTGGATTTATAGAGTTTCACTTGCTCCGAGGTACGGATAGGTTCTGATGGTTACAACACGGGTTTAACGCGCGTAAGTTCATGATTTCGTGGGAATCATGCTAGATGGATAATTTATATATTTGCCACGCTAATCACTAAGGTTGTGGTGTGAGTGATTGTTATGGAAAGACAAAGGCTAGTACAATTGGTGACTAATGAACTAGGCAGAATTTTCTGTAGCACAGCTGTTATACAAATACAGGGATGAAAATGGAAATTACAGTTAAGAAAATATCGAAAAGGTCTCTTTTCAAAATGCTCTTTATCGGCTTTAGCCTGAGCTTCTTTGTCTTCTTTTTAGTATGTGGTATCGCATCTATATTTGGTGCGGAGACTGTAAAGTGGGATGAAACACCAGTAACGGGCATATCAGGCCTGCTGCTCGCCTTGGCAATGTGGCCAATATTTAGTTTGTTTCTAACATTATTTATGTGGTGCTTTGTAGCATTTGGCTTGTGGATTTACTCTTTGGTTAAACCTCTGAACCTGCTCTTTAAAGAAACTGCAGAGCACAATTAACCACTTGTATAACAAGAAGGTTAAGTTTGATTCACAATGTTTGGCACTTTCAATTCAAGCCGATTTTGAGTTTATGGCAAATGGATTAGCCAAGGTGTTAGCATTCAATTGAGGTAGTAATGTACGAAGTTGTTTATAATATAAAGTTTGAAGGGTTGTGGTCACTTTGTTTCGCTCTTCCCGGTTTGTTATTTATATATATTTCGGCTGAAGGTTATAAAAATAGAAAGAAATTATCCAGCTGGGATGTGCAAGTTGTTGGTAAGCCAGCGACTGAACAAAGTATAGGTATGGTTTTCAAAATACTCCTTATTTTTCAGTGCTTTGGGCTGCTTTAAGTGGGGGTGGCTTAATAGTTCAATTATATTCCCTTTTATCTGATTACGGTCAGGGTGAATATGATGTTGTTGAAGGAAGTGTTGAGAACTTTAACCCGATGCCTTATGGAGGGCATCAACAGGAAAGTTTTACTGTTGAGGGTGTTAAATTTAGTTATTCAGACTTTAGTATCTCCCCTGGTTTTAATAATACTAAGTCGCATGGCGGGCCTATAAGAAAAGGGTTAAGGTATCACATATAGATAATGTAATCCTGAAGCTTGAAGTGATGCGCTAAACACCGTGGTTTTTTATGCTACTTAGGTCTCTACTTAAACAGCATAGTTTTCCTATTCTGTTTGATTGTATAAAAGCGACCCTACGGAAATTGTTGGAGGATGTGTCGATGACTTGTCTTAAGTGCCAAGAAAAAAGTGTTACTGATTTTTGTGTCAAAGTGCCTAAAAAATTTCTTTGGTTTTCATGGTATGGATATCAAAGACAGACCTTATGTCGAGAACATTTATTATCGGAATATCGCAAGTCATTTACTACGTCACAAGCACGATTGGTTGTCTTCTCCCCCGACTTTGAATACAAAAGAAAAGGTCTCTATCAATACCTTCCAACTCCATTGCGTGAATTTGAAGAGTTTGCCCTTCACGATAATAAACAAGGGGAAAGAAAAGAAGATTTAATTGCTCTGAAAGAGACCTTTCGAAAATTACGTGGGTTTTGCGAGAAATGCGGCAAACCGGCACAGGTTGCTTTTTTTTGCACTGGTTCTTTTGCATGGGAACAAAAACCTTTTTCACCATGCACGACAAGTGATCAGGTCATCATTTCTTCTATCTGTGCGCAGCCTGAAATTCTGTGTATGCAGTGCTGTTATTCGCAGGTTGAACCCTCATTATCCGCGTGCGATTTAAAGCGAATTGGTGGAATTCACGCTCTTCCTCAACATGGAGAGCATTGTTTAATTGGAGTTGAAGAATGAAACATGATTATATTTTGCAGACCCGGTTAAAGATGGGGCACACAAATATTACATACTAGTTCTGTTTTTGATTGTCTCTAAGGCACTGTCGAAAGCGTCCCTTAAGGGCTCAGCTCAAATTTATTGCCACAAAGCCAGTAGAAAAACAAAAAGACCAATCCCAAGCGTTACTTTTAGAAGCAAGCCAAGAGGGGCTCCACCTTTTGGCGCTTTATTGCAACATCCCATAATCAGTTCCTAATTCATCGTTGGTTTCACTCAACCATAAACCTTTCCCTTACGGTAAGGTCAATGCTTTCTTAGTCATATAATCTGAAAAACAAAAAAGCGAACCAAGTGGTTCGCTTTTGTTTATCTAAAATCTACAAAAATTAGTCTTCGTAGTTGTCGATGCTTGGGCAAGAACAGATTAGGTTACGGTCGCCGTATACGTTGTCTACACGGTTAACAGTCGGCCAGTACTTCGAGTTCTTGGTTGCTTTCGATGGGAAGCAAGCAAGTTCGCGAGAGTAAGGGCGATCCCATTCTGCGCCTGAAAGGTCAACTTGTGTGTGCGGTGCGTTTACTAGAGGGTTATTGTCTAGTGGCCATTCACCCGCTTTCACTGCTGCCATTTCGTGACGGATTGCGATCATCGCTTCACAGAAACGGTCTAGCTCTTCTAAATCTTCAGATTCAGTTGGCTCAACCATTAGCGTGCCTGCTACTGGGAAAGACATAGTAGGCGCGTGGAAACCGAAGTCCATTAGACGCTTAGCGATATCTTCTTCGCTGATGCCTGTGTCTTCTTTAAGTGGACGAATATCGATAATACATTCGTGCGCTACGCGGCCGTTAGTGCCACGGTAAAGAACAGGGTAGTGAGGACGTAGTTTTTCCATCACGTAGTTCGCGTTCAGAATCGCTACTTTCGTTGCGTCTGTTAGGCCAGGTTCGCCCATCATTGCGATGTAAGCCCAAGAGATAGGTAAGATTGAAGCACTACCTAAATCTGCCGCTGATACCGCGTAGTCAGAACCTTGTACACCGTTTTCGATGTGACCTGGTAGGAAAGGTGCTAGGTGCGATTTAACGCCGATAGGACCCATACCCGGACCGCCACCACCGTGTGGGATACAGAATGTTTTGTGTAGGTTCAAGTGAGATACGTCTGAACCGATGAAGCCAGGTGAAGTTAGACCTACTTGAGCGTTCATGTTCGCGCCGTCTAGGTAAACCTGACCGCCCGCTGCGTGTACTTGTTCACACACTTCTTTCACTTGCTCTTCGTATACGCCGTGCGTAGAAGGGTAAGTGATCATGATGCTTGATAGGTTGTCTTTGTGCTTCTCGATTTTCGCTGCTAGGTCTGCCATGTCGATGTTGCCATCTTCATCACACTTAACAACTACTACCTTCATTGACACCATTGATGCTGTTGCAGGGTTAGTACCGTGCGCAGAGCTTGGAATCAGACAAACATTACGGTGAGCTTCACCGCGGCTTGCGTGGTAGCGTTGAATCGCGATTAAACCCGCGTATTCGCCAGATGCACCAGAGTTAGGCTGTAGTGAGAAATCGTCGTAACCGGTAATTTCACAAAGCTTCTCTTTAAGATCTTTCGCTAGCGCTGTGTAACCCGCCGCTTGCTCTAGAGGTGCGAATGGGTGAATAGAACCAAACTCAGGCCATGTTACTGGGATCATCTCTGCAGCAGCGTTCAGCTTCATCGTACAGCTGCCCAGTGGGATCATGCCGTGCGTTAGTGAGAAGTCTTTGTTCTCAAGCTGTTTTAGGTAACGCATCATTTGCGTTTCGCTGTGGTGCGTATTGAATACAGGGTGAGTTAGGAACTCTGATTCACGACGGCAGTTTTCTGGAATTGCTGCAAACTCGTTTGATGCAATGTCAGAAGACAGTACTTGAACGTCTTCTTTCACGTCGAAGATTGCAAACAGTGAGTTCACGTCGTCGATTGTTGTTGTTTCATCTAGGCTGATACCAATCTTACCAACAAGTCGACGAAGGTTGATGTCTGCTGCTTGCGCTTTCGCGTACAGTGCATCTGTCTTGTCTTCTGTGTTCAGCGTTATGGTATCGAAGAAGCTGTTGTTTGTTAGCTCGTAACCCGCTTTAGTCAGGCCTGCTGCTAGGATAGCTGTCATGTGGTGTGTACGACGAGCAATTGTACGTAGGCCTTCTGCACCGTGGTAAACTGCGTAGAAAGACGCCATGTTTGCTAGAAGTGCTTGAGCTGTACAAATATTTGATGTCGCTTTCTCGCGGCGGATGTGTTGCTCACGAGTTTGCATTGCCATACGTAGTGCTTGGTTACCGTGCGTATCGATAGATACACCAATTACACGACCTGGCATGGTACGCTTATGCTTTTCACGTGTTGCCATGAATGCAGCGTGTGGACCGCCGTATCCCATAGGAACGCCGAAACGTTGCGCTGAACCAATTGCTACGTCTGCGCCCATTTCGCCAACAGGCTTAAGTAGTGCAGAAGCAAGTAGGTCAGTTGCAACGGTTACAAGAGTCTTGTTAGCTTGAGCTTTCGCAATGATGTCAGTTAGGTCGCGAACTTCGCCTGTTGTACCAGGGTATTGGAGAAGCGCACCAAATACGTCTTGCTCTGGAAGTGTTTCAAGAGCACCAACCATTACTTCAAAACCGATGTACTCAGCACGAGTTTTAACAACTTCTAGTGTTTGAGGATGAACATCGTCGGCAACGAAGAATACTTTGCTCTTGCTTTTACCAGCACGCTTACACAGTGTCATGGCTTCGCCAGCCGCTGTCGCTTCATCAAGAAGAGACGCGTTCGCGATTTCCATACCAGTTAAGTCCATTACCATTTGTTGGTAATTCAGTAGAGCTTCAAGACGACCTTGAGAAATCTCTGGTTGGTATGGGGTGTAAGCTGTGTACCAGCCTGGATTCTCTAAAACGTTACGTAGAATAACGTTTGGAGTGAATGTGTTGTAGTAGCCTTGGCCAATGAAAGTACGTTTCACTTGGTTTAGGTTAGCGATCTCTTTAAGAGAGGTCAGCATGTCCATTTCGCTCAGTGGCGCAGCAAGTGTCATTGGTTTTTCAAGACGGATTTGTGCAGGAACCGTTTCGTCGATCAGTGCGTCTAGGCTAGTCGCGTTGATCGCTTCAAGCATTTTTTGCTGGTCTGCTTTGTTAGGGCCGTTATGACGAGCAACAAACTCGTTTTGCGTACCCAAGTCTTTCAGTAATTGGCTTTGAAGTAATTCAGTCATGATATGTTCTACTTTCTCTCTGGAGCCGTGAGCTAGCCCCTAAAATTAAGCTGCTCCAAAGAGCAGCTTTATCGTAATGAGGTTACCTATTAGTCTTCTTCTACAGAGCTTAGGTATTCTTCCGCACCTTTAAGGTTGTTTAGTTCAGACGCATCAGACATCTTCACTTTAACAATCCAACCACCTTCATAAGGTTCTTCGTTGATTAGCTCTGGGCTATCTTCTAATTCTTCGTTGATTTCTACAATTTCGCCAGAGATTGGTGCGTAGATATCAGAAGCTGCTTTTACTGATTCAACCAGAGAGAAGCTTTCGCCAGCTTCAATTTCGTCTTCAGTGTCTGGCAGGTCAACAAACACAACGTCACCTAGTAGCTCTTGAGCGTGCTCAGAAATACCAATAGTTACAGTACCGTCACCGTTGTCTTTTACCCACTCGTGGCTGTCTGCAAACTTTAGTGTATTGTCCATTGCTTATTCTCCAAAAATTTATGAGGTTTTAATTTAAATCTTAAAATTGGTTTAACGGTAAAGAGGGAAGCGCTTGCAAAGCTCTTTAACTTGCTTGCGAACACGTTGCTCAACTTCAGCATTGCCTTCAGGGCTTTCAACTAAGCCATCAAGTACATCGCCGATCCATTCACCGATAAGTTTGAATTCTTCAGTGCCAAAACCACGACTGGTTCCAGCTGGCGTGCCTAAACGGATACCAGAAGTAATCATAGGCTTCTCTGTATCGAATGGTATGCCATTTTTGTTACATGTGATCCCTGCACGCTCTAATGCTTCTTCAGTTACGTTACCTTTCAAGCCTTTAGGGCGAAGGTCAACCAACATTAGATGTGTGTCTGTACCGCCAGTCACAATGTCACAACCGCGAGTTTGCAACACTTCAGCAAGAACTTTTGCGTTGTCGATCACTGAATCAATATAAGTATTAAATTCAGGGCCAAGTGCTTCGCCAAACGCCACTGCTTTAGCCGCGATAACGTGCATTAGTGGGCCGCCTTGAAGGCCAGGGAACACTGCAGAGTTGATCTTTTTGTTGATGTCTTCGTGGTTCGTAAGAATCATGCCGCCGCGTGGGCCACGAAGTGTTTTGTGCGTTGTTGTGGTAACAACGTGTGCGTGTGGTAGTGGGCTAGGGTGAGCACCTGTCGCGATAAGACCCGCGATGTGTGCCATATCGACCATTAGGATAGCGCCAACTTCGTCAGCAATTTCGCGGAACTTAGCGAAATCAATAACGCGTGGGATAGCACTACCACCTGCAATAATCATTTTAGGTTGGCTTTCGACAGCTAATGCGCGAACTGCTTCGTAATCGATTTCAAGTGTGTCGCGGTCTACGCCATATTGAACTGCGTTGAACCACTTACCAGACATTGCAGGACGTGCACCGTGTGTGAGGTGACCACCAGCATCTAAAGACATACCAAGGATTGTGTCGCCAGGTTGAAGTAGGGCAAGTTTTACTGCACCGTTTGCTTGAGCGCCAGAGTGAGGCTGCACGTTTACGTATTCACATTTGAACAGCTGTTTAGCACGTTCAATTGCGATAGCTTCAACGGTATCTACGTGCTCACAACCACCGTAGTAGCGACGGCCTGGGTAGCCTTCTGCGTATTTGTTGGTTAGGCAAGTGCCTTGAGCTTGCATTACTGCTTTAGAAACGATGTTCTCAGAAGCAATAAGTTCGATTTGTTCGTTTTGACGAGTGTTCTCTGCTTGGATTCCAGCAAATACGGCGTCGTCAGTACCTGATAGGTTCGTAGAGAAAAAACTGTCTAAGCTGTGGTTTTGGTAAGCGTTCATTGTCGAGACCTTTCATTAAGCTAATGGTGATTGTTTTTATAGTCCATTAGGTCTTACGTTGATTTCTGCATCGGTATCGTTTGCGCTATATAGGTACAGACATACGTTGATTGCGTATTAAATATACTCTTACAGCATCTAAGCGATCGTTGTAGGGTCAATGCAGCACGAATTGGTTCCCAAAAAATCGGGTAAAAAAACAGCTCTCACAAATGTTAAATCTATCATTTGCGGCAAGCCGAAGTAGCATCTCTTCATCTAACAAGTCGATAACATAGCTCCGTTAAAATCAATTTTCAACAAAAATTTCCAATAGGAAACAGATTTTCTTGTTTTGCTACGGGGAGCACGCTTTATTTCTCTGTGTGCTCTTTAATCAACAAAGCGCTTTATGCAACAATGAAATTAATAGACAGGAAGTAAAAAATTAGTGAGGGACCTATGTCAGAAGACATTTATGATGAGTACCCATCTCTAACGTTGGCGAAGGAAACGTTAGACCAGAATATTGAACCACTTAGGCTCGGCCAGCGCATTAAAGACATTCGCGGTAAGCTAGGGATCACGCTAGAAGAGGCAAGCCAAAGAACAGGCTTGGCGCGTTCTACGCTCAGTAAAATAGAGAACGAACAGATCTCTCCGACCTTTCAAGCGATGCAGAAATTGGCTATGGGGTTGCAGATAGATATGCCGCAACTCTTTGAGCCACCAAGAAAAAAAGTCGCTACAGGACGTCGTGATTTAACCAAAGTAGGCCAAGGTAAACCACACCCAACACCCACTTATGAACACGAATTGCTTGCCACAGAGCTCTCTAATAAGAAGATGATGCCGTTTAAGAGTCGGGTGAGAGCTCGTACTTTTGAAGAGTATAACGATTGGGTGCGCCACGATGGTGAAGAGTTCTTAATGATCATCTCGGGTGATGTGATGTTCTACTCAGAATTCTACGAACCCGTGCCAATGAGTGAAGGCGATAGCATGTATTACGATGCGAATATGGGTCATATGCTGATTTCAACTAGTGCTGAAGATGCGCTCATTCTGTGGGTGACTGCAAAATAACTGTAGGTCACTGCAAAATAAGCTAACAAGTTTTGAATTTCTTATAGTGGATGCAAACGTTTGCTTTTGTTTTGAACGTTAGCTAATAGACGCGATATTGATGCGAAAATCATCAATATCGCGTTTTTGTATGTACCGAACAATTGTTTTTAAATTGTTAAATGTCACATTTTGAGCTGTTTGACTATTGTTAAGGGTGTAAAACTGACGCAGGCTTGTTTATTATAGTGAACATGGTTTACTCATGCTGATTGAAGTTTACTGAAGTGAATTCTTAGAAAGTGAGTTGTATGGGTTTTGTACAGTTATTCATAATTTATAGAGCCAACGATATAAGCCTATATAAAGGACATCACTTTTTACTATCTACTGTTTCTAACGTTAACCAGTATCGTTAGAGGCGACTCTAAATAGAGATATAAGCGGCAGACTCGATTTTGGACAGCCTGCAACGCTTCATGGAGAATAAAATGACTCAAGAACACGCTAATCAAGACCTACTAACAACACCACTGCATGCGCTTCACGTTGAAGAGGGTGCAAAGATGGTTCCTTTCGCTGGCTACGATATGCCAGTCCAGTACCCACTTGGTGTAAAGAAAGAGCATTTACATACTCGTGATGCAGCTGGTCTTTTTGATGTTTCTCACATGGGGCAACTTCGTCTACATGGTGCAAACGCAGCTGCTGTCTTAGAATCTTTGGTTCCTGTAGATATTATTGACCTTCCTTCTGGTAAGCAGCGCTATGCGTTCTTTACTAACGAGCAGGGCGGCATTATGGATGACCTGATGGTTGCTAATTTAGGCGACCACCTATTCGTTGTTGTGAATGCAGCTTGTAAGACACAAGATATCGACCATCTAACGGCGCACCTTCCAGCTGACGTCGAAATGGAAGTGATTGATGACCGCGCTCTATTAGCCCTTCAAGGCCCTAAAGCGTCTGAAGTTCTTGCTCGTTTCCAACCTAGCGTTGCAGACATGTTGTTCATGGACGTTCAAAAAGTCGATATCGATGGCGTTGAATGCATCGTGAGCCGCAGTGGTTACACGGGGGAAGATGGCTACGAGATCTCTGTTCCTAACGATCACGCTGAAGCATTGGCACGCAAGCTAACTTCAGAAGCGGAAGTTGAGTGGATTGGCCTTGGTGCTCGTGACTCACTTCGTCTTGAGTGTGGTCTATGTCTATATGGTCATGATCTAGACACAACGACAACGCCAGTAGAAGCTAGCCTTCTATGGGGTATTCAAAAAGTACGTCGTACAGACGGTGAACGTGCAGGCGGCTTCCCTGGCGCTGATATCATTCTTGAGCAAATCGCAACGAAAGATGTTCAACGTAAGCGTGTTGGTCTTGTTGGTCAAACTAAAGCACCAGTACGTGAAGGTGCTGAATTGTTCGATGCTGAAGACAACAAGATTGGCGTTGTAACAAGCGGTACTGCTGGCCCTAACGCAGGCAAGCCTGTTTCTATGGCTTATGTTCGTACTGACTTAGCGGTAATTGGCACTGAAGTATTCGCTGAAGTTCGTGGTAAGAAATTACCTATGACAGTAGAAAAAATGCCATTCGTACCTCAACGTTACTACCGTGGCTAATCTATTTTAAGAGAAACTATTGAGCTAAACAAAGCCTACTGTTTGCTTCTCTGTGTAGAGAAGTTCAACGGTAGGCTTTTTGGTTTTAAGCCCATCTCCCTTTTTATGAACGTATCTAATTTTAAGAGCGTATAACTTTCTATATCGCTACAAGCGCGGCGACCTGAAAGTTCGTTTTTTTAAAACGAGACATATGGCTATATCATTAAAATTGCTTACTATAATATTAGTCGTAACGTGTTATGGTGACGATTCATCATTTTTGTAAATAAGTAGTAAGGGTTACAAGGAGTTATCTATGAATGTTAACCATACAATGAGTCCGGTTCGTAAAGCCGTTTTAGGGCTGTTAGCTCCATTGATTTACACATCAAGTGTTATGGCGACGGAAAACTCGGTCGAAAGTGATCCTAATGTCGGTGTTTCACCTTATATCGTTAACGGTAGCAACGCTTCAGTCACCAATTTCCCATCAATGGCGAGCTTGTTTATCGATCGTATTGATTACGATGGGGTTTACTCAACGGGCTCATATTGTGGTGCAACGATTCTTGACCCAAGCCATGTTTTGACTGCTGCGCACTGTATTTATGGTGATGAGGAAGGACAGTTGTTTACTGTCGTTGTTCCTCAGATAGAAGATACCTCTCAATTCCCTAAGGGTAATATCCAGAAAGCGCGCGTTTCTGAGGTCTATTACCCTAGTGATTACTCGGATGAAATCAGCGACTTTTTGCGCAATGATGTTGCTATTCTCAAGCTAGAAAGTGCACTCAATGTTGATTCGATCAACGATGTTGTGAAGCGTCCATCAAATGAAACTTATCGTAATGCGGCGAGTGATTTTGTGGCCGTTGGTCATGGTAATACACGTACAGGCTTTGACGGAACCACCTTATTACAGAAAGTAACTCTGGCTTACGTAGATAACACAACGTGCAAGAACGCATTTACAGGTAAGGACAACCCAAATCCTCCTCTAACTGGTAAACAAATTTGTTTCACAGGTGATTTCAACATTTTCACTAGTTTATATGGCAGTACCTGCCAAGGAGACTCTGGTGGTCCAGTTTACTGGAAAGATGGTTCTGATTATCGACAAGTCGGTATTACTAGCTTTGGTCCTGCAACCTGTGGTGGTAGTTCTATCGTAACGTCCGTATTTACTGAAATCTACGATTATAAAGATTGGATCGATAGCGTGATCGCGGGTACAGAAACTGCTAAATTTGTTTCAACACACGCTAAGAGATCTGCGTACTCCGGCTTGAAGAAGAAGCCCGTTACAAGCTCTGGTAGCAGTGGTGGGAGTGTATCATTTGGCTTGCTAGGTATGTTGATGTTGTTTTCTGGCTTTAGAGCGTTTAATCGCTTTAGAAAATAGCTTTACGTTAAACACCCTGTTTTTGAGTAAGTCGACGCTTTAACAAGCGACAGCGTCGACTTAGTTATTTCGGTGTACTATCGATTCAAACTTGCTGATAAGCCTGCTTATTGATTTTCGCCTTCCTGCTATACCTTTCGATAATTTCATCCATTTGCTTTATTGCATCGTTGATATTTTGAATACCACCTTGTACAACACCTTTCTCGCTTTGGTTCAATGCAGAAAAAGCCTGTTTTAATTCTTTATCTTCTAGCATATTTCCGTGTAACAGCACTTCTTTGTAAGTCAGTAATCTCTGCTGTACCGCAATAATTTCATTACGGGTATCTTCTGATTCTAAAGCCTGTTGTATGCAAGGAAATGCCAATTTATAGAGATTCGCAATTTCCAATTTCACGCTATCATTATTCGCAATTTGCAATTTTTCTTATTTCCTAGCTCTGATAATTCAAACTTATCTACCCGCGCGTTAACGCCGTTGTAAGTGTGAAAGTCCATGAAACGTAACGTTTTTATCGGCCGAATAATATGCCTTTAATCGCTTATGTAAACTGTTCTAAGTCAATATGGTCTGCTTCTTGCTGAAATTAGGTCATAACTGTCTATTCTGGAGGTGCTTATGTCACAAGAACCTATAGTAATTGCGCTGATTGAGCGTAGGAAGCTAGGCAATTGGTCTCAAGAAAAATTAGCGGCTAGCGCAGGAATGAGCTTGAAAACCTATCAACGAATTGAGCGCGGAGAGGCTGATATCAAAATGTCTCAGTATCGTTCGATCACGAGAACTTTGAAAGTGACGGACTTGGATGTCGTACTCGACGTTGTAGGAGCGTCTGAAGCAGCAGCGGAAGATGTAGCTGCTGCTAGTCGTTTGTTAACCAGTGAAGAGCGAATGCTATTGATTAAACTGATTTTGTCGGTCAAAAAACAGAAGTAGCGTTTTGTTCCAATAGATATTTTCTAATCAATAGTGTTTTAAATACGTAGCCTCAAACAACCAGTCTTCGAATAAATTGTCTACGAATAAATAATGTCAGGTATCGTCTTTTGTCCAGCTAGTTAGAGCTAAAATGATTGTTTCATGGTGAGGTGCTCACTACGGACATGAAACCATTAGTCTACTCTTCCGCGAAGTTGTTTGGTGGTGCTTCTTTGCTTTTTACTTTCTAAACGTCTTTTTTGAGAGCCGCGTGTTGGCTTGGTTGCTCGTCTCACTTTTTGAACTTTTGTTGCTTCTAAGATCAGCTCTTTCAAACGTACCAAAGCATCGTCTCGGTTTTGCTCCTGAGTTCTGTACTGTTGAGCTTTAATGATAATCACACCATCTTTAGTGATACGACCATCTTTATGTGCCAGGAGTTTTTCTTTATAGAAATCGGGTAGGGTTGAGTGCTTTATGTCAAAACGTAAATGTATCGCACTCGATACTTTATTGACGTTTTGACCTCCGGCTCCTTGAGCTCTGATCGCGGTTAGCTGGAGTTCCCAGTCTTGAATTGAAACAGAGTTAGATATTTGTAACATAAACATCCATTTTGAACAGTAATATGGGGTCATGATACTGAATATTGGGTATGGTATCAGTAACTTTCTTAAAGAGTGGTAGTAGTGATGAAAATTGATTTAACGGCGTATGAAGGATTAATCTTTGATATGGACGGTACGTTGATCGATACAATGCCAGCACATGTGAAAGCATGGCAACACACGGCGGAAGAGTTCGGCTTTTATTTCGAAGCGTCTTGGCTGCATAGCTTAGGTGGAATGCCGAGTTATAAGATCGCGGGTGAGGTAAATAGTAAGTACGGTTTATCGCTCGACCCACAAGCGGTGTCTACGTTTAAAATGGCTTCGTTTGCAGCTATTGAAGACAAAGGAGATATTATCCCTTGTACGTATTCTCTTTTGATAGACCATCTCGGTGACAAGAAGATTGCGGTTGGAACGGGCAGTCAACGCAAGAGCGCAGAACAACTGTTAGATAAAACGGATATCTTGAGTAAGTTGGATATCTTAGTGACAGCGACAGATGTGAAGAATCATAAACCAAACCCTGATACTTTCTTAGCTGCTTGTTTTGGTATGGGTTTACAGCCAAAGCAGTGTGTTGTGTTTGAAGATACTCACCTTGGTAAGCAGGCAGCCCATGCTGCGAATATGGATTGCATTCTGGTAGTCGATGGGAATACGCTGGAGTTCTACCCCGCACCAAGTTGATTGTTGAGTGAACGACTCTAGAGTGAAATGAATAAGTTAGCGGGGCGGTGGTGCGACTCAGGCTTCTGCTATGCAATTTCGCTCATTTCGCTATCAAGGAACAAACATACACTGTTTCTACCTACTGCTTTTGCTTCGTACAGTGCTAAATCGGCGCACTTATAATTGAGTGCAGGTTCACCTGTTAGGTTGGTTATTCCGCCACTTATTGTAACGACGTTGTCGAACTCGATACTGATCGCGATTCTCAGCCTATTAAGCACATAGTCGGCTTCTTGTGGTGTCGTGTGAGGCAAGATAACCCCAAACTCTTCTCCACCAATACGAGCCACGAAATCGGTATCTCGACACTCACGTTGCAGTACCTGTGCTACTGTTTGTATGGCTTTATCGCCATAATCATGTCCAAACCTATCGTTAATGCGTTTGAAATGGTCAATATCCAATATGGCTAAGCAAGATTGCTCGCGATTAGGGTAGCGACTAACGCGAGAACACTCGTCACGAAGCTCCAGGTCGAACTTTCGTCTATTCCAACAGCCAGATAGTGCATCTTTTTCGCTAAGGTTTCTCAATTTATTCTCGAGCTCTTTGCGTTTGCTGATATCAACAAATGATGCAACATAAAATTGAATCACATCTTTTGAGTCTTTGATGGTTTGTATTCGAAGAATTTCCGTGATGAAGGTGCCATCCTTTCGTCGGTTCACCACTTCGCCTTCCCACATCCCTGTCTCTTTAATGACGCTCCACATTTTAATGTAGAACTCTTCATTATAGCGGCCAGCGTTAAACAATGAAGGCTGTTTACCTTTTACATCTTCTAACTCGTAGCCACTGACACGGGTGAACTCTTGGTTTACTTGTATGATTCGGTTATTTTTGTCTGTGATTAATAGGGCAGACATACCGTTCATTGCTGCTTTGGCGAGTTGGCTTTCGATACTGTTCTTCTTATGATTTTTGTTCCACAGTACGAAACCTGCAGAAATCATTGAAATCAATATCGAGAGTATGATTATCTGAACGACTATGGCGTGATTTTCTTGTTGAAACTGAGTGTTAAATTGATGTTCTTCAATATGAAGAACCATATAGATGGGTCCTTCAAACTGCTTAATCTTAGGGCTGATGTCAGAGTGAAAATACCAGTTTTTACCATCAAAATAGCTGGATGAGGTGCCGCTTTGAATATTCTGCCACAGGCCTGGGGAGAGTTTTGCATACGTCTTGTCTGAACGTGATTCAATCACATGCCCAAATGAATCCTCAGGGTCGGGCCCCATGATGACATGACCAGTATTATTAAGGATGACCGGAACTGTCGCTGATGTACCTATCTGGTAATGTAAGCGATCATAGATCTCGCGCATATTTAGGTTAGCAATGAAATAGCCAATAATGTGCTCCCCTACAGTGACAGGCGTCATAATGCGAAGTGTCGGCGAAAAGGGGCGAACTAACTCTCCATTTTCAACTTCTAGATCAATGCCTGTAGCTTTAACTTCTCCAATCTCTAATTCTTGTAGCTTTTTGTAGTAATCACGAGAGGATTTGTTTTGTAACTCGTGGTCTGGAGTGACAGTTGCGTGGCCATCTTTATAGTTGACGCGGAATACTTCATTAGCGTCTAGATCTAGGAAACGCAGTTGAGAGTAGTATTGTTGCCCGTGTGCCAATACAACCCACAGATCCTGCAGTGCTTGTTTGTTAGTAACTGAAGGCTCGGAAATGGAACGAAGTAGGGTCTGTGAGTCGGCAATAGAGGGAACCGCGTTTGATATTTGCTCAACAATAATAGCGAGTTGATGGAAGCTGTATTCGATTTGGTTTTGATTAGATTGTTTGATGTTTAGCGCATACTGGGCTTCAACCCGTTCAAATTCAGAGTTTATATAGAGAGCAGGGACTAATCCTAGGACAAACAGGGTACATAGAAATTGGCTGATTAGTTTTTTTATACTCGTATTCATCACTGTCCTCGAAAATCAGCGCAATACTATATATTTTGTAGGTCTATTAATGTGATCTTGACCCAAAACTTATAATCAGATGTGCATATTATTTTGGTTTCAATGAAATTTATTGCATTTGGGGTGTTAATTGAGCAATTAGGTATCAGGAAGGAGACCTGTCCGTAAATATTATGGGGAGCATAGTACGGACAGGCTATTTTAGATAAAGCTAATTTTTAGCCTATGTCTTGTCGTAATTAACTTAAGCCAACGATGTTTCCTTTGCTATCAATGTCCAACGACATAAAAGCCGGCTTATCAGGTAGGCCTGGCATGGTCATTACATTGCCGCACAGCGCGTAAATAAAGCCAGCACCAGCACACAGTTTTAGCTCCCTAACGGGTACGTCAAACTGAGATGGTGCACCTTTTACGTGTGCTTCTGTCGAGATCGATAATGGTGTTTTTGCTAAACAAACCGATAGGTCGTTGTAGCCATGCAGTTTGAATTCGGCCAGTTGTTTTTTAGCCAGTGGAGATAGCGAGATACTTGCTGCGCCATAGCCAACTTCAGCGACGGCCATCAGTTTTTCTTCTAGGCTTTGCTTTGAGTGATACAAAGGCTTAAATTCACTCTGTTTTTGGCAAGCTTTTACTACGGCGTGAGCCAATTTAGTCGCCCCTTCGCCACCCTGACCAAATGCTTCGCTTACTTCAACACTAACGCTTGGGTCGAAGTCGGTGATCATCTGTTTCAAAGCATCGAGCTCTTGAGCTGAGTCTTGTGGAAATCGATTGATCGCAACAACTGTAGGCACTTGGTATTGCTTAACGTTGTTGATGTGCCATTTAAGGTTCTCAAGCCCTGCAATGAGCGCGTCTTGGTCATCATTAAAGATTGAATCTGGTAGCGGAGTTCCCGGTCTCAAATCGTATAAACCTGAGTTGGCTTTTAGACCTCGTAATGTTGCGACAATAACAGCACAATCTGGCTTTTTGTTCGATGCTTTCACTTTGATGTTGCACGCTTTCTCAAAGCCCATATCTGAGCCGAAACCGCCTTCAGTCACAACAAAATCACTCAGCTTTAACGCAATCTTATCGGCAATAATAGAAGAGTTACCGTGTGCGATGTTAGCGAAAGGCCCTGCGTGAATTAGGGTAGGAATCCCTTCAAGGGTTTGCATCAATGTTGGCTCTATGGAGTCTTTCATTGTGACGGTCATAGCACCTGCTACGTTGAAGTCATCTGCGGTTAATGGCAAGCCTTGGTTGTTGTATGCGAGTACCACTCGCCCGATGCGCTTTCTTAAATCTTGAAGGTCATCAGTTAGAGCAAGAATAGCCATCAGCTCTGAAGCGGCTGAGATGTCAAAGCCGTCCTCGCGCTCAAAGCCATTAATTGTTTTGCCTGCTTCGTTCTTGCCAACCGTGATCATACGCAGTGCGCGGTCATTGTGGTCAAGTACACGTCGCCATACTATTCTGCGTGGGTCGATATCCAGAGCTTTTAAGCCTGAGCGAGCCTCAAAGGCTTCTAACCCTTCACGTTGCTCATGATACAAACGAGCGTCAATAGCGGCAGAGGCGAGGTTATGAGCGACTGTTACGGCATGAATGTCGCCAGTCAGGTGAAGGTTCAATTGCTCCATTGGGGCAACTTGTGAATAGCCACCGCCAGCTGCACCACCTTTTACACCAAATACCGGGCCCATTGAAGGTTGGCGAATGCAGGCTATAGCGGATTGGTTAATCTTTGCTAGGCCTTGCGCTAATCCGATAGTGGTGACGGTTTTGCCCTCACCAAGAGGCGTCGGTGTGATGGCCGTAACCACGACTAATTTACCATCTTGTTGGCTAGCGAGGCGTTCAAGTGATGTGAGAGACACTTTAGATTTGTATTGCCCTAATGGCTGATGTTCGTTGTGGTGCAGGCCAGCTTGCTTGGCAACCTCACTGATGTTTTTAAGGGGAGTAGAGCGACAAATATCAATATCAGACAGCATATTTGATCCTTATATCAGAACCGAAAGGTGGTACGTAAACGTTTGCGTGGCGATAGTACTGTATAAATTTGCCAAGTAAAGGCAAACCACATCAATTATGTGCTGGAAGATAACAGATCTAAAGAGTCATTGCGCGAGATTAAATCTTAAACGAGCAAAATATTCGATCTGATTACCTTCAGTTGCGGCTATATTGGTGTTGAATACAAAAAGGGCTGCATATAGCAGCCCTTCAAGGAATGGGTAATCTAGCTTGGCGTTAACCTCTAAGAGTTAACTACTTAATGTGGTCGATTAACGATCCCAGTATGTTTCTTCTAAGCTATCTTCGCGTTCCGGTAGTGCACGAGAAAGGCGAGGAGAGTGCTGAGTCAACACTTCATAGCTTACACGGTTTGCGTACTTACAAATTTGAGACAGAGAAGAATACGTTAGACACGAGTGCTCGTGCTTTTCTGAGTTTGGAACATTTACGTGGTGGTAGCTGTTTGCTGCCATGTCGTGTAAAAGTGCAGAAAGTGCACCATCACCAGCACCATTGGTGTTTTTAATCTCACGCGGGCCACCAAGATAAGGGCCAATGTGAGAGTATACTTTTACCGGATCTTGACAGTCTTGCTTACGCATAGCACGGCTGAACTCGAATTTATTGAACTCAGGGATGTTACCCGGTAACAATGGCAGAGTGGTTTCGCGTTTCGCAGGCTCGTCAGTGTAGCCAGCCATGTATAAACCGATAGGGCCTGCAGTACAGAGAACTAGGTCAACCCACTCAAGTGCTTTGTTAGCAGCTAGAAGCGGATCTTTTTCACCCGTTAACGCTTCACCTTCGTCTTCGTTCATCGCGACGATGGTTACGTTTTCTTTCAGATATTCTTGCCACCATTCCGCATTACCTTCGATCACGTACTTTGTACCAAGTGTTAGTACAACTGGCACATTGTGCGCTTTCGCGTATTCAATCGCTTTTTGTACCGCTTTTGGCATAGGATCTTCAGGTTTGCCGCGCATTAGGTATGACGACACAACCAATGCTGATGCTTTCTCGAATACTTTTTCAGGAACGCTTTCAGGAAGCAGTTGGTTCATGTGGCCTTCGTTGATTGCAAACGTACGTTCACCATCTTCAGAAATAAGCGTGTAACAACGACCAATAGGACCATCAACCGTTTGAAGGTGATTTAGATTCATACGAGAAGAAGTGCGGCAAAGGTAACGATAACCAAATGAGCCAACTTCAATCTTCTTAGACATAACGCCGAGCAATACAGATTTACTGTCTGCAAGTACGGAATAGTTGTGCAGTGTGTTGCCGATAGTATCGCCAGGGTATTGATGCGTGATCAAACCGCGCTCAACTAACTCTTCGTACAGCGCATCTGCTTTACTCTCTTCCAATACCAGTGAGTGACCTTTACTCAGCTCATATTTTTCAAGGAACGCGTTATCAACACGGGCTTCGATATCAACAATCGTTTGACCAACACCGACAATTGTTGCGCGGTGAAGCTTAGGCGTTTGTTGCATTTGGTTGACCAACGGATCACGTGCGTGAGTTGGAAAGTAGTGTTTAGATTTACGCTGTCCAGGAAACTTCATATGAAAAATACAGTGAAAAAATTTTGCCGCATGATATCACATTTTGTTTCTGATTCTTTCATTTTTATTACATTTAGAATCACCTGTACGATGTCTGTACAGGTGACTCGTTTTACTTTTCGCTTGAGGGCATTTACGTGAGCCTATTCCGCTGGGACGAGTGTTGCTGGATCAACGTAAGCCTCAGTACCCCATAGGGGAACGGTTGAAAGGCTATGCTTGAAACTGCCTTCTGTTTCTTTGGTGGTGTATGATAAGTAAAGCAGTGATTGATTCTCTGCATCGTAGATACGACGAACCTTCATTGTTTTAAAGAAGATACTTTTTGATTGTTTGAATACCACTTCACCAGATTTGCTTTTGTCTATTTTAGCAATCATTTCTGATGTAATTTCACCGGTTTGACGACAAGAGATAGAGCTATCGCTTGGATCGGAAAGGCTAAGGTTTGCTTCGATTGAAGCGATATGACAAGTCACACCTGCGATTTTATCATCATCTAAAGAAGACATTTTGATATCCTTCATTGTGAAGAATCCAAGAGAGACGTCGCCAACCTCGTTGTCCGAACAGCCAGCCAACATTGTGATGATACCCGCTGCTATTAAGGCTTTTTTCATAAGAAGTCCTTTTTATTTATAGAGTTCTGTTTACTATAAGGATATTGAAAGCTTGAATACGAGTGTAGAGCTTTTCGTTAAGTTCTTAAAGGATGTTGTTGGATAATGGAAAATATGAAGCATTTAAAGTACTTGTTGGCCTTGGTCATGCTCTGTATGCTCTGTGCTTGTAGCTCGGCACCTCAGTCGAATATATGTCTTCCAAATAGCTGTGACATTTGGGGATACTAACCGTAGGTACTAAAAGAATGAATAACGAAATACCTGAAATTGTACAGAAGAAAAACCAATGGCTGTTTAGTCAACTCGATATTGCCTACCCCGCAAAAGAGAGCCTGCTAGGCCGAGAACTTTATCAAAGCAAACTCCCGTCCAAGACATACCAACTCCTCACCCAAGATCAAACACCTTCCCAAATTGATGAACTGCATAAAGTCGACTTCCATAAACTGACCGTACTTTTTTCACTTAACCAAGCCAGCGCTTACCAAGATGAAACCGAAAGGGCGTACATGTTAGAGTTTTTGAGTCAGATTATGTTATCTGACGAACATGTCTTATACATAGGGACTCAAAATGGTGATGTAGCAGCGAGCGCTATCGTTACAGAAGCGGAGGATTCTCTGCTAATCTCAGACGTTGTGGTTGGAAGTGGTCAAAGTATCAACGCTTTTGCTAAGCAGATCCTTGATTTTTGGGCACAAGATCATGCTTCTCGCGATAAAGTGTGGGTCGAGAACTAAAGGTTGTTTGAGAAAGCGTTAATCTAAGTAAAATACCCCGTCTTATTTAAAGGGTATTGTATGTACAAGCTATTGTTCTCAATCGCTGTATTGTGTGTTAGCGCTTATTCTTCACTCAGTTTTGCTAATGACTGGGATATCAAACGCATCCTAGTTTTACACTCATACGAACCTTCTTATCAGTGGACCGCTGACTTCCAAAAAGGGATAGACAGTGCGTTCAGCCAATCTCAAGCCGAAGTTAAACTCTCAATCGAGTATTTGGATTCAAAGCGCGTCCATAGCCCTGAGTACTACGATTCTATCGCGAACTACTTACGTACCAAATATGCAGATTATAAGTTTGATGGTGTAATCGCGACTGACGACAACGCGGCTAACTTCCTTGAATCTCTGCCTAATTTGATTGATCGCTCCACACCTGTCGTTGCTGCCGGTATTAACGATTTCAGTACCGACATGTATTCGGTGTCTGATAGAGCAACCGTGCTTTATGAGAACGATCAGATAGACGTCAATATTGATCTAATTACGAAATTAAGACCTAACCTAAAAACATTGTATTTCATCAATGATTACAGTGTCACTTCTGAGTTGATTCGCAAAGAGATGAATCGCGTGATGACTGAGTTCCCTCATATCACATTGGTTGAAATACGCGATCTATCGTTAGTGCGTACCCGTCAGTTTTTGGAAGGTATCTCCGCTGATGACGCGGTTTTGCTCAGTCATTACAATACCGAATTAAATCGAGGCGTGTATCATACTTATCAAGAGGTTTCGGATACTTTGTCTAAAGCAAGTGCTGCTCCAGTGTTTGCTTTGTGGCAGTTCTATATTTCGGGAGATGTACTTGGTGGCTATGTGAATCACTCTCAAAGCATGGGTGAAGAGACGGTTAAGGCGCTCGATAAGTACCTACCTCTTGGTTTCAGCGAACCTTTAACTCCAGGTGATAACAAACGTTTTGTTTTCAATTATCCAGCGATGAAAAAGTTCGGTATCCGTGAGAGTGCGCTACCTGATGAGGCTGTATTCATTAATGAGCCTTCATCCTTTATTCGTAAAAACTTTCAGTTGCTATTGGGTTTGTCGATGGTCATTGCAGGTTTGAGCCTGATTATTTTGATGCAATTTGTCACTCTACGCCAAAAGAAAGAACTGGCTAAAAAGAGCAAACGAATCTTAAAACTTCAGAAGCAAACACTGAATATTCAAAAAGATATGATTCATGTTCTCGGAGAGGCGATTGAAACTCGCTCTGGCGAAACCGGTAATCACGTTAAGCGTGTCGCCAAGTTGTCTGCGTTGCTTGCTAAGTATCGTGGCTTGAGCCATCGCGAGGTCGAGATGATAGAGATCATTAGTCCGATGCATGATGTGGGTAAAATTTCAGTCCCAGAATCAATCTTGGATAAACCAGGTAAATTGACCGAGCAAGAGTGGGAAGTGATGAAGCTTCACACAACGGCAGGCTATAACTTATTGAAGAGTGGAGCCGGTGATATTACCAATCTGGCTGCTATCATTGCCAACGAGCATCATGAACGTTGGGATGGGGCTGGATATCCTAATGGCAAAGTGGGTGACGAAATTCACTTGTTTGCCCGTATTACGGCCGTCGCGGATGTGTTTGATGCACTACTCAGTGCTCGTTGTTACAAAGAGCCGTGGCCATTAGAGATGGTTGTCGATTTGTTCGAGAGAGAATGCGGCTGTCAGTTTGACCCTGAGCTTACTCAGTTATTATTGAGCTACTTACCCGAGTTTGTTGCTATTCGTGATTCGTATCCAGATACCATCACCGCTGAATGTCGCATTGAATTAACGGATAAACCTATTGTTATTGAAGAATTGACCGTGAATTAACGGTTTATTGGCAAATAAAGTCGTGATTGGTGACGCTCAAAGTATATTAATTTAATGAGTACTGTTGCTTATGGTTAGGCATAAAGTGATCCACTGCATATTTCGCGTAGAGAAATAAGGGCCGATAGGTAAAGTGTTACCTTAATCATCACGCGTATTGAAAGAACACTATAGGATAAAACTTGAATTCAATGCGAGTGAGAGAGCTATGCGGTTAGAACAAACTAAATGTGTAATTTTCGATTGTGATGGAACACTCATCGATAGCGAGAAGCTGTGTTGCCAAGCCTTAGTGAATGTGTTTTCTGGCTTTGGGGCTAAGTTAAGCGTTAATGACTGCTATGTGCACTTTCAAGGTGGGAAGCTAGCTGACATCTTAATGGATACGCAAGCACGTTTAGGGCTATCTATCTCCATCGATACACTCGAGCCGCTTTATCGCACTGAATTAGAAGCCTTGTTCCAACGCCATTTAAAGCCGATGGATGGTGCTATTGAGCTTATTGAATTCCTCAAGCAACGAGACATTGAGTTTTGTATCGCTTCCAATGCGCCTAAATCTCGAGTTGAATCTTCATTGGCAATGACAGGAATGCTCGACGACTTCAAAGGCAAAGTATTTTCAGCTTTTGATGCCAATAGCTGGAAACCTGAGCCCGACCTGATCATGTATACCGCAATGAATATGGGCTTTTTACCAAACGAATGTATTTATGTTGATGACACGGTGAAAGGCATTGAAGCAGGGGTTCGTGCGGGTATTCAATCTTTTAGATTGCGACCAACGTTTGAAGGTTCATTGAGTGATAATACCGAAGCCGACATAGCAGAGCTAGCGGCTCAGGATATTTACAGTTTGGAAGAAATATCGATTTGGATTAATGGCAAGCGCTGCTCAAGTGGTGGTATACCGCACTCTGGAGCTTTGGTGGGGTAGAGCCTAATTGAAGGCTGACTACTTTGCTTAATTGTGTTGTGTGGAAACCACATGCAGCACAAGTGAACTTCTCTCCACTTTCTGAAAGTAGATATTCGTCATGTTGGCATAAAGGGCATGTGATGTCGTCGGTGTATGGTGCATCTGTTTTATTCATTATGTGTCACCTGCAGCAAAAGGGTAAGCGAAAATAAGACCCGTTCAAATAGATTACCCCTAAGCTCGATTATTAGACAGTTTTGGCTCCTCTTAATCCCTCCTTTGCGACTTACTTCATGTTAATAACTGAGGAGTATGGATTTGCCATGATTATTAATCAACACCAATAAAAGAAGGACTCTATATGAGTCCTTCTTAGGTTTGTTCTTAATTCTGAGCATTAAGCATTAAGCATTAAGCATTAAGCATTAAACATTAAGTGCAAATAGCTGATAGCTAAGTGCTAAGTGCGGTATCTTGCCAAAGTTTGAGACAGAGAAACCGATGCTTCAGTCAGCTTAGATACGCCCTTTGAAGAGTTTTGAGCGACATCTTTGATTACGTCTGATTGGCCTCGTATATCATTAAGCTCAGCAGCGATGGTATTCGCTACGTTGCTTTGTTCATCAGCTGACGTTGCTATTTGTAGACTCATGTCCATTAGCGCTTGTGCGGAATCTGCAATCGAGTTTACGTCATCACCGATATGTGAAATGAGTTGGCTACTGGTTTGCGCTTGATCAACCGTTTGCACCGTGATCTTAGCAATATTTTGACTCTCTTGCTGTAAGCGTTCAATCATCGTTTGGATCTCAACTGTAGCGGATTGAGTTCTGCTAGCAAGCGTTCTTACTTCATCAGCAACAACGGCGAAACCACGACCTTGTTCACCCGCACGAGCTGCTTCAATCGCGGCATTTAGCGCAAGTAAGTTGGTTTGCTCAGAAATTGCGTTGATCGTGGTGATGACTTCGTTGATTTGGCTTGTATTTACATTCAAGCTCGTAACAGAAGACGAGGTTTGCTCAATCAAAGAAGAAAGGGTGGTTATCTCTGAGATTGCTTGCTGAACCATAGCATGGCTATCATTGATTTGTTGAGCATCTTGCTCCGCTTGCTCTGTAGAGCGCGCAGAGATATTAGATACTTCATTCGCTGATGCCGTCATCTGATCCATTGCCGTTGCAACAGAGTCTAGAGATGAATTCTGGCTCATAATCTGTGTTTCACTACGCTTCATCTCTTTTTCGAAAGAAGCTGACGTTTCACTCAGTGTCGCTGCGTTTTGGTTTACGTTATTGACTAGTTCACTTAGCGTATCCATTGAACGGTCAAGGGCGCAACCAATCGTACCAAACTCATCTCGGCCTGGATGGAAGCCAAGGCGAGATGTTAAATCACCATCACCAATCTTTTGAGTGGTTGAGTAAAGAACCCAAAGTGCGCCTCCTAGGAAGGTTGCAACCCAGTAACAGAAAAGACCAAAAGGCAAACACCATAAAAGACTGAGTAATAATGTGTACAGAGCTTGCTGCTTTTGGTTCTGTGTATCAGTAGTTGAAACGGTAAGAGAGTAGTAGTTGCCATCTTGTGCCAGTGCCGTAGCAGTCACCGAACCCGTGTTTGAAATAGTGGTTTCTTGAAGGCGTGTTTGTTGGCTAACAGAACGAACCGAAGCTGGGGAATCTGACGCTGATAAAATGCCTTGCAATTGAAACTCAACCTGCTGTTTTGCACTTGCGTCAATTTGTTCTAGCTTGTTGACATAGTTGAAGCCAGCGAGGCTTGCTACAGCGGCGAAAAAGATCAAGAAAATGACCCAAAACTTGTCGTTAATAGACATTTTAATAAACAGTTTGTCTATCGTTCTAAATTGTACTTCTTTCATAAAAACTCCACGGTAAATCCTTTACCGTGGACTCTAAATAACCGACCTTAATAAAAATGTGATTCCGATCGATTAATTATGAAAATTCATGACAGCAATATATCGTTAATGAGACATCAATCAAGTATTTTTGCTCTCGATGGGTTTATTAGCTTAATGATGGTAATAACCCTACTGAAATAAGGATTTGAATTGCAATGATAAACACGCCAACGCTACCCGCTAAAAACAGCGCTTTGCTTCCACCTAACACTTGGTAAGTTGATTCTGTAGCGTGAGGTTTTACTAATAAATCTGTGTAACGAACTTTGTATACCATTACTGTCGGCAGCAGAATTGCGAGCACTGAAAGTGCAATGGCAGCGTAACCCAAAGCCATGATAAAACCTTGTGGGTAGAACAAGGCAAAACCTAATGGTGGTAAAAAAGTGATAGCGGCCGTCTTAACGCGTTTAGCATTGCCTAGTTTCTTGCTTAGAGAGTCCCCCATGAATTCAAATAACCCCAAGCTCACGCCAATAAAAGAAGTAAGAAGTGCAAGGTCAGCAAAGACACCCACGATCAAGCTTAAGTTTGATTGATGAACAGTTTTCGATAGTGAGACTAGAAGCGCACCCAAGCTAGTATCAGACAATAATTGCTCTTGGCTAATCACACCCAACGTAACACTCTGCCAGAAAACATAGATGACCAAAGGCAGTGCAGAGCCAATAATCATCACCTTACGTAATGAGCGAACGTCACCATCCAGGTATCGAACAATTGAAGGGATGCTGCCGTGGAAACCAAAAGAGGTAAACACAACCGGTATCGCAGCAACAATCAGGCCTTGCTGCAAAGGCATGCTCATTAGGTATTGAGAGGTGATGTTTGGTGCAAGGAAACTGAGTACCAGTACCATCGCAATCAGTTTAAGCCCGAATAAAACGCGGTTAACTTTATCAACACTGTGTGTACCAATCGTCACAACTCCCGCAACTAAGAGTGTAAATAGGAGTGTGGTGACTTGACCATTGAGTTCAATCCCTGCGATATCCGAGATACGTTGGTTAAACTGCGCACCGCCACCTGCAATGTATGCGGCACACAAAGCGTAGAAAAGAAACATCACGGCGAAGCTTGCGATCCACTTTCCTTTCGTTCCCAAAATCGTGTGAGCTAACGTGTGTAGAGTTGCGTCCGATTCAGCGAATTGATGAAGCTCTACCATTAATAATGCGGTGAAGGCCATTAGAGCCCATAAGCCAAGCATTAGAAATAGTGAGGTTGAAAAGCCAATTCCTGCAGATGCGAGTGGAAGAGCGAGCATGCCGGCACCAATGGTTGTGCCTGCAATGATCAAAGTACTACCAAAAACCTTTGATTTATTCATTGTATATAATTCTTTACGTTAGGGTGGGTTTTCGTTGTATTTCTTCTGGTCTAAGAGAATAAACCCAAAGAATATCTCGATTTTTAAGTATCTTGATTGAGTTTAATTCCAAATGCAATGTTTAATGTAATTAAAAATATCCACTGTATATAAATTCGTACAGTGATTGGTGCATAAGGAATTAAAAATGCTTAAGCAAACGTTTGAGTGTGATTTGCTTCAAAATTTATAGGGTAATTTGTTGTAATTGGTGTAAGGTGGCAGTACATATGTCGTTCGCGTATGCCCCTTTAGCGTAAACAAGCGCTAATGATCGCGAGTAGCTTCAAGCTATAAATATGGAATGGGTAGAGTAGAGTGCGTTCATCAAAGTGACATAATTTAAGTCCAAGATGGTGCACTAGTTAATCGGACAACATGTCCACACCAAGGAATAGAGGGGGCACTATGAGTGACCAATCTTATAATGACGAAAGTCTAGAGTTGTTAGATGCTATGGAAATTGGTATCGATTTATCTGACTATGAACAGACGGTTAAACAATTAGCAGAAGAGCTTTTCAAGTCTTCGAACTAAGTTTTTAAGATCTTTAATTAGGTTTTACTGAACTAAAGGTTTCTGTAGTTCAACGTTCTCAAATTAAACAATTTTTAAACTGAGCAAATCTCATTCGCTCACGCGTCATAACAAAACTATCCTCATTAAAGTTCGCGAAGATAAACGAGTACGTTTACCATGTTACTTAGTTCTCGATACTTTAATGAGGTTCAATGAACTTTCTCGCACACCTCCACATCGCCAAGCATTGTAAAAGTAACTTAGCGGGTAATCTGTTAGGTGACTTCGTTAAAGGCGATCCTAGTAAATATTATTCAAACTCACTTTCAGACGGAATAAGACTTCATCGATTCGTTGATAGCTATACTGATCATCATGATGTGTCTCGTTCTGCAAAATCGCTTTTCTCACACCAAACACGACGCTTTGCACCTATCGCACTCGATGTATTTTGGGATCACTGCTTAGCCAATCATTGGGCTCAGTTCTCAACGCAATCACTTGAGCGCTTTTGCGTAGACAGCCATCAACAGATCTTTGAACACCAAGAGCCTCATTGGCCTGAGCACTTCATTACTGTTCACCAGAAAATGGCAGAACAACGTTGGTTGCTAAGTTATCAAGACATGTCTTCCATTGAGGTGGTATTGCAACGCATGGCTTTGAGACGGCCAAAGCTTGGGATGCTTAAGTCTTGCTATCACGACCTAGAACAGCACTACAACACGTTGCAGTGTCACTTTAATGAGCTTTATCCTAGTGTTTTAGAAGAAGCGAAGCAGTTTAATTCGCTTCAAATGAAGAAAAATCAAAAGGAAAGGTAAACAGCGTAATGCAGGTTTGCTACAATCCGCGCCTATTTAATCTTTGAGCATCATACTATGTCTGAATCTACAAAATCTTTTAACCAACTAGGATTATCTGAGCATCTTCTTGCTACGCTATCAGAGCTTAACTTTACGGCTCCTACCAGTGTTCAAGAACAAGCGATTCCATTGGTATTAGAAGGCAAAGATGTATTGGCTGGTGCTCAAACGGGTACAGGTAAAACGGCCGCATTTGGTTTGCCCATTATCCAAAGATTAATCGAGACAAAAGACAACGTTATTCCAAACCCGAAGCTAGTTCGTGCGCTTGTGTTGGTACCAACACGTGAACTAGCGCAACAGGTTTTCGATAACGTAACCAGCTACGCAAAGGGCACCGACATCAAAGTCGTGGTGGCTTACGGCGGCGTTAGTATGAAGGTTCAAACTGAAAACCTACGCGGGGGAGCTGATATTCTTGTCGCGACTCCGGGCCGTCTTATCGACCATATGTTCACTAAGAACATCATGTTGAGCCACTCTGAAGTGTTGGTACTGGATGAAGCAGACCGCATGCTAGACATGGGTTTCATGCCTGATATCAAACGCATTCTTTCTCGTATGAATGAGGTGCGACAGACTCTGTTCTTCTCTGCGACGTTTGATAACAAAATTAAAGCTCTGGCACATCGAATGATGCAGTCGCCAAGCGAAATTCAAGTGACGCCAAAAAACAGCACCGCTGACACCGTTACCCAGATGGTTTATCCCGTTGATAAATCGCGCAAGAGTGAATTATTGGCTTATTTGATTGGCTCAAAGAACTGGCAACAAGTGTTGGTGTTCACTAAGACTAAGCAGGGTACCGATGCTCTAGTTAAAGAGCTTAAGCTAGATGGCATTAAAGCGGCATCAATCAATGGTGATAAGAGCCAAGGTGCGCGCCAAAAAGCACTGGATGATTTCAAATCAGGCAAAGTACGCGCGCTAATTGCAACCGACGTGGCAGCTCGAGGTATTGATATCCAGCAGCTAGAACAAGTTGTGAATTACGATATGCCATTCAAAGCGGAAGACTACGTTCACCGTATTGGTCGTACTGGCCGTGCTGGCAACAGTGGTTTAGCGATCTCTTTGATGAGCCAAGATGAAGCTTATCTTCTGGGTGACATTGAACGCTTACTTGATACTCGCTTGCCTCAAGAGTGGCTAGAGGGTTTTGAACCAAGCCTAGAAAAAGATATAGCCCCCGATCGAGGTGGTCGCAGTAAAAGTCGTTCATCAGAAAAACGTAAGATGAAAGCGAAACTTAAGATTCATCAAAATCGCGGTAAAGCGCGTCGCTAAACCTGCTACTGGTTGAATCGTTTAAAACATAGGCAGACTCACTCAGACATAAAAATGCCCCGCTACTGATATATTCAGTAGCGGGGCATTTTCGTTTTCGTTTTCGTTTTCGTTTTAAGCATTAAGCATTAAGCGTGAAACTTGAAGCCGCGATTTTAGTGTTTGTTTTGCTAGTGTTCACATTTCCACACACAAGGGACTTCATAAATAAGTTCTTCAATCGAACTTGTATTCAATACCCATTCATCAGTGATATTGAAGGTGCTGATCATTTGCTTGTTGAACAATTGCCAATGATTTAACAATGCTTCTTCAGGTGTCGATTGCATGTCGCCTTCATTCCATGTGCTTTCCATGAAAGGAGTAAGGCATACCGCTCCGTGCGCATACATGATCATTTGCCATTTAATTTCATAAATGTTGATCAAATTATCTGGATTCGCATCATTATATTCATCTGCCAACATATTAATTTGTTTTTCGATATCACCAACATTGTCGATAAAGTAATCGACCAAGTTGTCTTTTTGGCGAACAGAGTCGGTGATAAGTTGCATCGGTTTGCGTGAGTGAATCATGTTGCTAAAGAGGCGCATACTGAATAAATAGATAGTAATATTTGGCGCGACGCCTTTTGGTAACTCTTCTACGATTTTAGCAATGTATGACTGAAAATAATCATGTAAACAATCACTTATAGCATGCCAGATTTTCTCTTTGCTACCAAAATGGTGGCGAATAAGGCTATGAGATACGCCTGCTTTCTCACTGATGTTACGAAGAGAAACCCTGTCATAACCATGCTCACAGAACATATCCGCAGCTACACCCATGATCAAAAATCTCGTCTCTTCAGCGTCTTTCGCGCTTCTTCTGCCTTGTTTCTTTTCAGTCATCTTCATTTCTACATTTACCTGATTACCACATTCTACACTGTTTTCCTTGAAATAAAAAATACTGCACAGGTGGAAAGTAAAGCTTGAGAATTCTTTAATAATAAATATACTGCCCACCTGTGTAATAAATCATAATAATTAAATGGAGAAGCATCATGCAATCCAATTTGTCTATCAAAGCGATACCGACCAAGCGTACGGGCGCGGTTATTGCCGCACTATTGCTCGCAGGCTCTCTAACTGGATGTAACAAAGTTCAGTCAGAGGAAAATGAGCAGGTAATCAAGCCTGTAAAGTTATTTGAGATTCCTCTGCAGGCAGATATCGAGCTTGATAGTTTTATCGCAAAAGTGGATGCAACCGACCGTGCTGCGCTTTCATTTCAAGTGGGTGGCGATATCGAAGCTTTCGATGTTCGTATGGGACAAGAAGTTAAGAAAGGTCAGGTGCTAGCCGTATTAGACGCGACGGATTACCGTATTGCCGTTGATGCAGCTCAAGCTAAATTTGACTTGGCGAACAGCCAATACAAGCAAGCTTCTGAGTTGTATTCGAAAAAGTTAGTCAGTACCGATTACTACGACCAAGCCGTCAACACCTTTACTGCCGCTGACGTTGAGTTGGAACAAGCAAAAACAAACCTTGGTTACACCACATTAGTTGCTCCATTCGATGGCGTGGTATCGATGGTGTTTGGTAAGCAATATCAGTTAATTGCTGAAAAGCAGCCAGTTCTTAATATTTTGAATCACAGTGAAATGGATGTGACGTTCTCTATTCCGGTATCTAAGCTTGAAGACCGTTCTATTCAAGACCTAACGAGCTCAAACATGTGGGTTGTAATGGATAGCCACCGCGGTATTCGTATCCCAACGCGTTTTAGAGAGATCTCTACACAACCAGATGAAGACACCAACAGCTACCAAGCGGTTGTATCTATCGACAAGCCGGTAGGCATCAATCTACTTTCTGGAATGACAGCGCAAGTTGAAGTTCAGAAGAGTAAGTCAGACTACGGTATTGGCATTGTTGATTCAGCTTGGCTAACCAAACAAGCTGACCATGGCGAGCTATGGCGCTATAACCCAGACTCTCGATCGATTTCTAAAGTACAAGTCCTGCTTGATGAGCAAGGTAAAGTTATAGAAGGTCTTTCTTCTGGTGATCTTATCGTTGAAGCAGGTGTGGATGTGTTATCTGGCGGACAGCAAGTAAAAGCTTGGCTTCGTGAGGGGGTATTTAATGAACCTTTTAAAATTATCAGTTGTTGTCGCGTCGGTTTTGTTACTTCAAGCCTGTAACAATGAAGCTGTACACCGTGAACAACCGCCTTTATTGGTTTCTACCTTTGACGTTGGCGCGCCGCTGACTGATCAGTTCAGAAGTTTTAATGGACAGGTAATGCCCGCTGAATTGACCCCCTTGGCATTTAAGCTCGCAGGCGAAATCCAACAAGTCTTGGTAGAAGCCGGTGACAACGTCGAAAAAGGCCAGTTACTTGCGACCTTAGACAACGCGACGTATCTCCAAGATCTGACTGATGCTAACTCTCAATTCAAACTGGCGAGCAAGCAGTTGGCCCGTGGTACGGAGATGTTTGGTAGCAAGATGTTGTCGCAGTCAGAGTTAGACCAACTAACGGCTAACTATAAGCTGGCATCGGCGAATTTGGCGGCTGCAAAACGCAAGCTAAGTTACACAGAGCTTTTAGCGCCATTTTCCGGGACAGTTTCTACGGTGGACAAGCAACGTTTCGAAAACACGACACCGGGTGAAACACTATTAAGCGTGTACCAGAACGATAAGGTGTATGTACGAATTCAAGTATCAGATTCGATCTTGGCATCGATCAGTCCAGACATGCGTTCAAATAGCTATCGTCCTGAGGCGACCTTTGGCGGTCACACAGGGCAATATCCACTGACGTATCTAGAGCACACTAGCGAATTGCACCCACAATCACGTACCTACGAGTTTTGGATGCAGATGCAGCAGCCTGAAAGTGAAATTCTGCCGGGCACGAGCGTCACGGTCAATGTGGATATGGCGAAAGCGGGTCTGAGTGATGTTCAAGGTTACCAGTTACCAATGACAACGCTAGTAGCGGGCTCTGAAGCTAATCAGTTCTATGTGTGGAAAATGGAAGACGGACAAGCATTCAAAAGCGAAGTAGAAGTCGACAAAATCAGTGGCCAAGGCGCATTAATCGCTCATGGTGTTGAGCAAGGTGATCGACTCGTAAACTCGAATCTAAGAAAACTCCGTGACGGAATCGAATTGTCAGGAAAAGCAGAATGAACATCGCAGAATATTCAATAAAAAACAAAGTAATCAGCTGGCTGTTTCTAGTCATTTTGGCCATTGGCGGTGTGTCGTCTTTTGGCAACCTATCCCGTTTAGAAGACCCAGCTTTTACCATTAAAGATGCAATGATTATTTCAACTTACCCCGGCGCTACGTCTATGGAAGTTGAAGAAGAGTTAACGTATCCACTTGAAAAAGAGATACGACAGCTGCCTTATATCGACAAGATTACTTCAACGTCGTCGAATGGTATGTCTCAAATTATGGTCAGCATGAAGATGGACTACGGTCCAGACGAGTTGCCCCAAATTTGGGATGAAATGCGTCGTAAAATCAACGATCTACAGCCAACACTACCCAGTGGTGTTAACTCAGTTCAGATCATTGATGATTTTGGTGACGTATTTGGTGTGATGATCATGCTGACCGGTGATGGCTACGATTATGTCGAGCTAAAACAGTACGCAGATTACCTAACGCGTGAAATCGAATTGGTTGACGGTGTTGGCAAAGTAAGTATTGCGGGTGACCAACAAGAGCAATTGTTTGTTGAGATGTCACTTGAGCGTTTAGCAGCGCTGAACTTAGATATGTCGATGGTAACGTCACTGTTAGCACAACAAAATAGTGTGGTATCGGCAGGCGAGGTAATGTTGAATGGCCAAAGCCTAACGATCAAACCTAACGGTACGCTGAGCACAGTTGAAGAGCTAGAAAACCTAATCATTCATGGTCGTGACATTGGTAACCTGATTCGTTTGAAAGATGTCGCTGAGGTTACTCGAGGTATCCAAGAAAAACCGGGCAATGTATTAACTTACAACGGTAAACCAGCGATTAACCTAGGTATTGCATTCTCTTCAGGCGTAAACGTGGTTGAAATAGGTAAAGCATTGGATGCGGAACTGGATCGCCTAGAAAGTATTAAACCAGCGGGTGTAGAACTGAACTACTTCTACAACCAAGCGCAAGAAGTAGACAAATCAGTGGTGACTTTTTAATCAGCCTAGTTGAAGCGGTAGCCATCGTTATTATTGTTCTGCTGTTCGCAATGGGTTTACGCAGTGGTTTGATTATCGGTTTAGTCCTTCTACTGACCGTATTCGGTACGTTCATTCTTATGGACTACAACGATGTCGAACTGCACCGCATCTCACTGGGTGCTTTGATCATCGCGCTCGGTATGCTGGTGGACAACGCGATTGTTGTCGTTGAAGGTATTCTAGTTGGTTTAAAGAAAGGAAAGACTAAGCTTCAAGCAGCAAAAGACATCGTGACACAAACGCAATGGCCACTATTGGGTGCGACCATTATTGCTATTACCGCTTTTGCACCTATCGGGTTGTCGAAAGATGCGACGGGCGAGTTCATGGGCTCATTGTTCTGGGTATTGTGTTTCTCATTGTTCTTGAGCTGGGTAACGGCGCTAACACTCACGCCATTCCTTGCCGAGATGCTGCTTAAAGAAGAAGATAAAGTCGATGAGAACGATGACCCATACAAAGGTATTCTGTTCGTTGTATTCGGTGCGTCTCTGAAATTTGCATTGCGCTTCCGATGGCTAACTGTCGTCAGTATGATTGCTATGCTAGCTGGTTCGATTGTTGGTTTTGGTATGGTGAAGCAACAGTTCTTCCCACCATCAAACACGCCAATGTTTTACGTCGATATGTGGATGCCAGAGGGCACAGATGTTCGTGAAACCATTAAGCAGACTGAAAAGGTTGAGAGCTACATTCGTCAAGAAGACGACGTAGAGTTTGTAACCACAACGGTTGGGCAGGGCATGCAACGTTTCGCTCTGACATACCAACCAGAGAAAAGCTATGAAGCGTACAGCCAGTTACAAGTAAGAACCACTGACCGTGACGCCATGTTTAAGGTTCTAGCTGAGTTGGACAAAGACTTAGCGAACGAATTTGAGCAACCAACGTTCCAGTTCAAACTGATTGAATTTGGTCCGTCACCAGCTTCGAAGATAGAAGCTCGCATTATCGGTGCTGACCCTCAAGTATTGCGTAGTATTGCCGTTGAAGTCGAAGACGTTTTACTTGCCGATCCAGGCTCACGAAATGTTCGTCACGACTGGCGTGAACGCACTAAAGAGTTAGTGCCACTGTTTAACGAATCAAAGGCACGTCGCCTTGGCATATCAAAAACTGATTTGTCTGAGACGTTACAAATGGCGTTTGGTGGCTACAACATCGGCTTACTGCGTGATGGTACTCATATGTTACCTATCGTTGCGCGTTTACCTGAAGAAGAGCGTTTTGACTTTGAATCACTGAACAATGTGAAAATTTGGAGCCCATCGCTACAAACTTACATTCCAGTTGAGCAAGTGATTGATGGTGTAGAGCTTCAATGGTCTGAACCACTGATTCAACGTCGTGATAGAAAGCGTACGTTAACCGTGCTGGCTGACCACGATGTATTGGGTGATGAAACGCCAGCGAGCTTGTTTGCGCGTGTTAAACCAAAGATAGAAGCATTGGCTCTACCAGAAGGCTACAGCATCAGCTGGGGCGGCGAATACGAAAGCTCTAAAGATGCACAAGAATCTCTATTTGGTTCACTACCAATGGGTTACTTGCTGATGTTTATTATCACCATGCTTCTGTTTAACTCGGTTCGTAAGCCGCTTGTAATTTGGTTTACGGTACCACTTTCTATCATTGGTGTTTCGATTGGTCTGTTAGGTACCAATATGCCATTCAGTTTCACGGCTTTCCTAGGCTTACTGAGCTTAAGCGGCATGATTTTGAAAAATGGTATCGTCCTGCTTGACCAGATAAACACTGAGCTCTCAACAGGCAAAGACCCATACTTAGCGGTTATCGACAGCGCGATCAGTCGTGTACGACCGGTATCTATGGCAGCACTAACGACTATCTTGGGCATGATTCCCTTGGTATTCGATGCATTTTTCGGCTCGATGGCGATTACCATCATGGCAGGCTTAGGCTTTGCTACAGTACTAACGCTAATAGTAGTACCAGTGATGTTCGCCATTCTATATAGAATCAAACCGTCCACTGCGGGTTATTAGGGATTGATATAAAACAGATTCTTTTAAGCCAGCCCGGTCTATTTTGACTGGGCTTTTTTACGGATATGGTTTGATAAAACAAGACAAAGATAGGGCCGAACTAAGAGGACGTTGCGATAGCAATGCGTGCCTTAACAAGGAGCGTTTTCAAAGATAGGTATTACAAAAGTGGTTAGCCAATGGTAAAGCGGCTTCCGGTATATTAGAGAATAGGGGCCAGACTCTAGATTGCTAGGCGGATATCCAACTCAATCGGCTTTGGCATGGCTAAGTGATAGCCTTGATACATATCGAAGCCTAAACTTTGCATCGCAGTCAGTTGCTGTTGGGTTTCTATCCCTTCGATGACCCTCTTTGCACCGATTTGGTTGGCAAGCTTAACTACTAACTCCATTTTTTGAGTATCACCGTTTTCAAAATCCAACATCACAGAGCGATCGATTTTGATGATATGAGGAGTGATATGACGAACACGTTGCTCTGTTGACGCCTGTGCTCCAAAGTCATCAACCGCGATTTGAAAACCATTATCTGCAAGTGAGTGCGCCGCGTTTTTTAAGCGTTCTTCACTCTCTACATTAAGTTCGACCAACTCCATGACGATTTGTTCGCACGATAAGTTAAGCTCGTGAAGACGTTTAGCTAACAGAGTGTCTTTTACTTTTTCAGAGGCAAACAACTCACCAACGTTTGGAAGTACGTTCAAAAAAAGGTTTAAGTGACGGACCGTCGATTGTGCGAAGTTACGGATGTGAATGGCTCGGCTCAGCCTCTCTACGTTGATTTTGTCTGTGTATGAGGTTTCGTCTGAATGGAATAAGTGATCTGGGCGAACGACATCACCTTTACAATTGGAAATACGAACCAAAGCCTCTACGCCTATCTGAGTCAAAGAAGAATCAAATATAGGTTGGTAGACACTTGTAAGTGTTAAGTCTTGGTATTTCGCAATAAACTGCATATCGGCATTCACAGATATACAACTAATAAATTCACTTCTGTCTGATAAAATCATAATCGCTAATAAAAGGTGTTTATTCAGTGACGAGAATATACATCACAGTTGTCATAATATTGACAGGTGTTGATAAATTGTCAATTAATAAAAATTAATTTGTCACGGTAACATCTAAATAATTAAAGTCAGCGAAAAATCAGGATGATAAAGGTCATTATGCATCAAGGATATATATTGATTAGCTTTTTTTATAGGTTCAGTGAATTTGATGTCTGAGTAACCTATATCATATCAACCCTATCAATATAAAGCCTTAACACGTATACACCTGAAATAAATATGGTTAAAGGCTTACATTCTGGGGGAGTATCAAAATAATAAAATAAATAGATCTTCGTGGTTACACAAAAATGATGTCTGTCTCTCAAAATTAATATTGAGGTTGTTAAGTTATTAATTAGTAAACTGGAGAACCCGGATAATAAATGTGTAGAATATAGGTGTTATTTTATAAAATAAAAGTGTAGGTATAATTATTTACGTTATATATCAAATTGAAAATTGGCTTGTATTTTACTGCCATTGTATTACCGCATAAAGTTGCAGGTATTTACGAACTAGTTGTTGATTTCCAGAGCGTTTTAGCGGGTGAGCGAATCGGATAAAACACGGACTGATTTTGAAGTTACTATTTAAATCATCTGCGAATTGAGTATCACTCTCTCTTAGCGTGATACCTTGTAGGCTGTAGTCGCTAATCTGGTCTGGGAGTTCCCCCATCCACCAATGCAAGAGTTCACCACTGTTTTTGCTTCGACTTATCCAATGGTCGGAGACAATGATCAATAGGTCATTGGGTTGAATGGCAAATCCGTACTCTTGCTGCCAGTTATGAATGTCCAGCATCAACTTTTTACGACAAGTCTTTCCTGCGCTCACCATATGGTGGCTAATCATCCAAACGGTACCAATTTCAGAAGAGATTCGGAAGTGTCGTGGCGTTTCACCAGAAGAGAGCATTTCTAGTGGGCTTACGTTGCTTGCATGATTGAAGCTAACGAAAGTGTGCTCCATTCGTCTCGCAAACGCTTTGCCTATGTGATGTTCACTGATCCCTTGATTGTGTACGGTAGGGTAATGACGCTCACAAAGTTTCAAGCAATCGTCTTGAAACTGATTGACGCTTTTAATCACCAGATCTAATAACAATGAAGCCTCTTATACACGGTTGCTATCTTATTGATGGGCAATAGTACGGTAATTTCGGCGCCATTACCTATTGTCAAAGTGCGAGTTCTTGATCCCTCTATCAAAATTAACCATTACTGAGCGATTTTATGGATAGCACTGGCACTCTACTGGTCTGTAAACTAAATTATGAGGAATTATAGCTAGTTAGAAAACTTGAACTGATTGGCAGAGTTGCAGTGAGCTAACGAAATTATAGCTTAGTCGGCTAATCACAATTGTTCTACATACTCTTTATTTGGAAACACCCATGACCATTCAATTAGATTCAAAGCAAAAATCCGAACTCACTCATACACTTCAAAAGTACCTACAAGATGAGCTCGATGTAGAGCTTGGTCAGTTCGACACTGAATTCTTAGTCGACTTCATCAGTAAAAAGTTTGGAGCCGTGTATTACAACAAGGGGATAGAAGACGCTCAAAAAGTTATGGAACGTAAGATGTTAGACATATCAGATGAGCTCTATGAAATTGAACAAATCGTTGAAATATAACTCAGCAAGCGATTGTTCGACAAAGAAATTTGTCCATAAAGCAACTTGTTCAAAATTTTTGAATAACTCGTTTAATTTGAAATGATGTAACTAATGTAAAACTTGGTAAATAATATGTTACGCAAACTTGGTGTAGGGTACGCTTTTCAAAACTACACGACACGTTAACATTCGGAAGAGATGCATGAACAACAACGTCAAAAATTACAATCCTTTAGCAAGAGCAATGCATTGGATCTCAGCACTCGCAATATTTGGCCTATTTGGTGTAGGCCTATGGATGGTTGATCTTTCTTACTACAGTGAGTGGTACAAAACAGCACCAGACTACCACCGTTCGGTAGGCATTCTTTTGGCTGCCGTTACCATTATCCGCTTGCTTTGGAAGCTAGTTACCGCGTCACCTAATGTGGAAGGTAAAAGCTATGAAGTTGTAGGGGCGAAGATCGCTCATGGATTTATGTACATTAACTTAGCGGTTCTATTTATTTCAGGTTATTTGATTTCGACATCAGATGGCCGTGGGATCGAGGTATTCAATTGGTTCACTGTACCAAGTATGGGTGAACTATTTGCAAACCAATCTGATCTCGCAGGAACGGTTCACTACTATGCTGCATGGGTACTGATCATTATGGCATCAGTGCACGCCTTAGCGGCGATAAAACACCACGTTATCGACAAAGACGATACGCTACGAAAAATGATAGGAGCTTCAAAATGAAAAAGTCAATTATCGCTACAGGATTAGCATTTGCTATGGCAATGCCTTTCGCTGCGAACGCCGCTGATTACGTGATTGATACAAAAGGTGCGCATGCTTCAGTTAACTTCAAAGTTAGCCACCTAGGTTACAGCTTTATCCAAGGTCGTTTTAACACATTCTCAGGTGACTTCTCATTTGATGAGAGCAACGTTGAAGCGTCTAAAATCAACGTAACGGTTGATACAACTAGCCTTGACTCAAACCACGCAGAGCGTGATAAGCACATCCGTAGCGGTGATTTCATCAATGCTGGTAAGTTTTCTGATGCGACATTCAACAGCACAAAAGTGGTTGATAAAGGCGACGGCAAACTTGAAGTTATGGGTGACCTTAAACTTCACGGTGTAACTAAGCCTATCGTTATCGAAGCTGAATTCATCGGTGCTGGTCAAGACCCATGGGGTGGTGAGCGTGCTGGTTTCGTTGGTACAACTCGTCTAGAGCTTGCTGACTTCAATATCCCAGTAATGGGCGCTTCAAGCTATGTAGACATGGATCTGCATGTTGAAGGTGTAAAGAAGTAATCTAGCTATCAACATATTTAGAAAGATCAAAATCCTAGTCGATACGAGATAGGGCAGCGTTAGCCGGTTATTTAGTAATATGGAAAGTAGCAAAGCAGCTAGAATATAGAGAAAGGCGCAAAGTTTTCACTTTGCGCCTTTTTTATTGAGGTAAATGGCCACGCGTTTAGGTCTGTTTTGTGTCAAACCTTTTACTGCGTCTTAAGCCACCATTTACCTCTGCCAGTCAACGTTGCAATGACTGAGTTATCTAGCTGAACGACTAATCCCTAATAGTTCAGCCTACGATTCGTTGCTTTGTTTCTAATGAAACGCTTGCTTTGTAAACAGTCGCTAGTTAAGCCGTTTCTAGTTCAGCCTTTGGAACCACGTTTAGGCGGTCGCCATAGATTGGACGTAGTGCTTGCATAACTTCAGTACGAGTCATCACACCGACCATTACGCCATTTTCTAGCACTGGAAGCATATGTGGTTGGCTTACTTTCATCGCTTTTGCACGCTCTTCTAAAGAAAGAGAGGTCAGGCGAGTGGCATAGCCCATGCTTGTTGTCGGGTACAGTTGTTCTTTATCGATACATAGGAACTCAGCAACATCGACCAGTTTGTCGTTTGCATCAATAGCCACTACGTCACGGCTCATTAGGTCTACCACTTTCTGACCTTTAGTCGGAATGTAGTCTTGGCACCAAAGGTCAACCATTACGTCGTGAACAGAGAGGATACCTACTAGGCGGCCTTCAACATCGCAAACAGGAGCGCTAACAAGTTGAGCATCTAAAAGTGAATCAATCGCCACTGAAGTAGGCATTTCTACGCTCAGTGTAATTGGTTGAGTGTTCATGATTTGCTTGATAGTAGTTGTAGTGTTCATAGTGGTTTCCTTAACTGACGTAATTTCTGTTGTTTGAGTTATTGCTGTAATTTTTGCCGCTTTAAGCTGCGGGCGACGGTAGATACTCCAATTGGCTAAGCCGACCAATACCGCACCACCTACAATGTTGCCGAATGTCACTGGTATTAAGTTTGCAGTGACAAATTTCATGATGTTCAGGTCTGCATACTGGGCTGATGTTGCGCCAATTTGCATCCAAAAACTCTCTGGTGCGAATGCTTGAATTGTGATGCCTAATGGAACCATGAACATATTCGCCACACAGTGTTCAAAGCCTGAGCTAACGAACATTGCAACGGGTAATACGGTCATCATTGCTTTAGTCATGGCGTTAGCTGAGCTGAACGTTAACCAAATTGCTAAACACACTAGTAAGTTACAAAGCACACCCAAAGCGAAAGCTTGAACAGGGCTGTGGTGTAGCTTGTGTTGAGCAATGTTTAGAGCGTTTAAGCCCCATTGCCCGCCATCCAGTTGATATAAGCCTGCTGCGCTTACCAAAGCCAGTAGGAACATGGCGCCGATAAAGTTGCCTACATATACCTTGCCCCAGATAGACAGCATTTTGGTGAAGGTTATCTGCTTATTAGCCCATGAAATGCTTGATAACACCGAACTGGTAAACAGCTCGCCACCACAAATAACAATCAGGATTAACCCCATGCTGAATGCAAGACCACCGGCTAAGCGACTTAATCCCCATCCTGCATCAGCGCTACCTGTGGTCACCGTGATGTAGAATAAAAAAGCAAGCCCGATGAATGCGCCAGCCATGATTGCCAAACTCAATGTCATGCTGCTGGTTTTATTTGCTTTGCTTAATGCAAATTTCTCGGCTTCCGCCATCATTTCTGTTGGCGAGAACAGTTGCTGATTTTCAGAAGTGCTGGTTGCCATATCCCCCCCTTGAACAATCCGTCATGTGTAATTCCTAGTGTTAATGACTTGGTTAATCCGTAATGGTTAATCAGTAATGTTTTGCAGGGCTCGTTGTGTCCTGCCATTCCAGATTAGGGTGTTGGGGGGTAGAGGTAAAATTGATAATTTTTAGAAACCACATCAAAAATATTGATATAGATTTGGTTAGGCGTAGAATGAAATTGATTGCTCATCGGCTTAACAAAAAACGAGCAGCAGGACATAAGTTATTAAAAGAATTAAGGATAGATTTTGCGTTATTCATTAAAGCAACTCGCCGTCTTTGACGCGGTAGCAGATTCGGGAAGCGTAAGTCAGGCAGCTGATAGGCTTGCATTGACTCAGTCGGCGACAAGTATGTCTCTTGCACAGTTGGAAAAAATGCTCGGCAGGCCTTTGTTTGAAAGGCAGGGCAAGCAAATGGCGCTCACTCATTGGGGCATGTGGCTTAGGCCAAAAGCGAAGCGTTTACTGCAAGATGCACAGCAAATTGAAATGGGTTTTTACGAGCAGCATTTATTGAGTGGAGAGCTCAAACTCGGTGCGAGCCAAACCCCGGCAGAACACCTGGTTCCAGACCTCATCAGTATTATTGATAACGACTTTCCTGAGATGCGAATCTCGCTTGGTGTACAAAGTACCGATGCGGTTATAGATGGCGTATTAGATTACCAATATGACCTTGGCGTTATCGAAGGTCGCTGTGACGATAACCGAGTTCATCAAGAAGTGTGGTGTACCGACCATTTAACGGTGGTTGCATCGGCTCATCACCCATTTGCAAAGCGTGAACGTGTCAGTTTGGCGCAACTAGAACAAGCGAAGTGGGTATTGCGTGAACATGGTTCAGGTACTCGCAAAGTTTTTGATAGCTCTATTCATCATTTAATTGGTGATCTTGATGTTTGGCGAGAATATGAACACGTTCCTGTTTTAAGAAGTTTGGTAGCAAACGGCCCATATTTAACGTGTTTACCTTATCTCGATGTCGAGCAGTTTGTTGAATCTGGCCAGCTCGTTACTTTGAATGTTCCTGAGCTTGAAATGGAACGTACGCTTTCGTTTATTTGGCGTGCGGATATGGCAGAAAACCCACTTGCTGAATGTATTAAGCGAGAAGGTAAGCGCATGATGAAAGGCAAACCGTCAGTTCTATAACGGTAATTTGATAATATACTGATAACCTAATGTGTTGAATAAGCGATTCCGGTCTCTATCTGGTGATAAATGCACATTCGCGTACATTATTAATGTGATCATGATCGGCTAAAAGAAGGCGTTCTTCCCATAATATGCTTACTTGATTTTAAGTGAGGCTAAATCCGGTGCGATGAATTTCGTAATTAGGCTTTAGAAATAGTATGAGTACATTAGTCGCGATTTCATTAACAACAGGTATTTTGTCAGGTCTATGGGGATGGATAGCTATCTCTTTCGGCTTGCTGTCATGGGCCGGTTTCTTAGGTTGCACCAGTTATTTTGCTTCGCCAACGGGCGGTGTTAAAGGACTAGCAGGCAGCTTACTGACCAACATGACAGGTGTATTCTGGGCAATGGTGATTATCGAAAGCTCAACCTTCGCAGGGTTAGAGATATTAGGCTATATGATTACCGCTATTGTCGCTTTCTTTATGTGTATTCAAGCCAAACAAGCGTGGCTAGGTTATATCCCAGGGACCTTCATTGGTTGCTGCGCGACGTTTGCAGCAGGCGGCGATTGGCAACTTGTCGTGCCATCTTTACTGCTTGGTGGTGTCTTTGGATACTTGATGAAAGCAACGGGGCTTTGGCTTCACGAAAAATCGACTCAATCTTCGGAAGCGGTTGAACAACACGCTAAGCAAGCCAAGGCTTAATTCGTTAACCTAGCCTTAATTCGTTAACCTAACCTTAGTTTAGTCACTGTGAACTCTTGCAAGATAACCCCCAATTAATTTGTATATCGATTTATACAGGCACACCACTTGGTGTGCCTTTTTTGGTTTTGGTTCCTTAGTCAATTCAAGAAATTATCAACAGAAGAACTAATAGCACTTATCAGATAAGCAAGAAGCTAGGTATTTCCGTTTGCCATGGTGATCACGCGTTTCAAAGTCCATCTCAACAACAATGGAATACAGTCTTGTCCTTGATTCTCACAATGAGACACGATCGCTAAAGCCAGGTCTGGTTTTGCGTGTTTCTTGAGAACTTTAGCCACAACTTTTTTCGCTGGAATAGGGTGGTCATAAGGAATCTTAACCATGTCTCTGAAAAAGTTCTCAAACCCATTCATATACAAGTAGTGCTCGATGTCTCTGTCAGGCAGTTCTGTGAGGCGATGTCGTTCTTGATCATTACCGAGTTTAGATAGCACAGTCGCCGCATACTTCTTACCAGCAGCGTCTCCGTCAGTCACCACGTGCCAATCGATGCCAAACTCTTGCGCTACTTTAATGAGCGCTTTAAGACCAGACTGCGCGAACTCAATAATTTGAACGCCTTCCGCAGCAAGGTTATACCCACATTGGTTGGCTAACTCGTTAAACAACCAGACTTCGGTTTCACCTTCTACCAACAACCAACAGCGAGCGTACAGAGCGCCGGACCGGTGAAAACGAATATGAAAACCAATTCGACGAAGTTCATCTTTGCTGAAGTGGTTCACATTGAGCTGGTTGGCTATGGTTTTATCTGACTGACGTACCAATCGACGAATCGATTGAAGCGGCACAGCAGCGAGTAGATCGCCACTGTTTGTCGTGAGGATTTTTTGCATGGGCAGCTTTTGCATCAAGCTCCAAGCCCTTGCCAAGTGCGTTGGGTGCAATCGACCTTCTGGATCTTCAAGGATCAAAAGAGGGCGAGCACATCTTCTTAAGTCATTTGGCCCTTTTGCTTGCAAATAGGCATTAAGTAACCCCATGAATAATAAGCGAGTTTGTTTGTTTTTGGTCTCTTCGACCAATTGATGAATGCTCTTGTCGTTCGCACCAGCTGAGTAAAGTAACCCATCACGCGGTTTTCTCGGATTTTTACGTGAGACACTCTTAAATGAGAAGTAGTGTTCTATTAAGCTTTGCATCGACTCAAGACTACTGCGCATTTCACCTTTATTAACATGTCCGGGTATCGCCATAAGGCGACGGCAGGTGTTGTCGATGCGTTTTTCTATCCTTGCCTGACGCCCATTTCCGTTTCCATTGCTGCCATTACCATTGGTTGTTTGACTCTGGCCGTTACCATTTCCACTCACATTATTAGCGTGCCCGTTACTAGCATGAACGGTGTTAGTGTTAACATTACCCGGTAGATGAGCATTGTGGTTAAGTGAATTGCCGTTGAAAGGGCGATCGAAGTGCCTTGCGTCTCTCAAACGAATTACAGGGTGTAACGTCATTAATTCTTGAGCGAGCTTTTCTGAGTGATGAAGCTTGAGAGGGTTTCCGTCCAACCCCAAAAATGCATAGTGTGTGGTCGTTTCATATTGTTCTAACGTGGCACTGATTCGATAATAGATACGAAAAACACCAAACTCGTCTTGAACCCACACCGGTTTGAGTTTGCGATAACGTCCTGCATTTAGCTCACTTTTATCGTTGGCTTTTAATGCGAGAACAATTTGAAGGTGTTGAGACTGTGGATGTGAAACTGAGTAATCGACATGGAAATCGGTCATTTCGAAGTGATATGGAACTCCGTCTGAAGGGAGAACGACGGAAAGGGCATCCAATAATGAAGACTTACCCCAAGTATTTTCACCAATAAGCGTGGTTAGCTCATCAAACGCAAGAGACATGCGCTTAATACCTCGAAAGCCAGAAATCTCGATTCTTTCTAGTTGCATAGGCTTACTCCTAACGGAAGGCTCTGCTAATTGTTTGAAAGCTAACAGATATCTTTAATCATAATCGAAAAACACAAATCTGGTATGCTCACCTGTCACAAAACCCGTTGTTTATTTATACGGTGCAAAATGAGATTTTCGATCTATCTCGAGTATTTTTTTGCAGTGCAGTTTCATAAAATTCACGATTCTGTCATGATTCTCGACCTAGTATGAAGGGACAAAGAGAGAAGAAAATATGACTAAAAAGAATAAGCCGACAAAAATAGTGTTGGCACACATCAACGACACCCACTCATACTTTGAACCAACCTCGTTACAGCTATCACTTAAAATGAACAACCACATCATTGAACCTTATGTCAGTACTGGTGGCTTTGCTCGAATTTCAACACGCTTCAAACAAATAGAACAAGATGCCCAGCGTCAGAAGGTTGGAACCCTGTTCCTGCATGCTGGTGACTGCTTCCAGGGCACTTTGTACTTTTCTTTATTCAAGGGAAAAGCCAACGCCGATTTGTTGAACGCCCTTAATATAGATGCCATGACGCTCGGCAATCACGAGCTAGACATGGGTAATGAGCCCGTTGCGATTTTCGCTAAAAGAATCAAATTCCCACTGTTGGCCGGTAACTGGAATCTATCGAATGAGGATATCAATAAAACTCATACCTTAGCGGACAACGAAATTGTTAAGCCTTATCTGACTGAAACGCGAAGTGCTTCTTTTATAACGAAAGAGTTTGATAGCGAGAAGGTTGCAATATTCGGCTTAAGCATCGACAAGATGGCAGGCATTGCCAATCCAGATATCGATACACCATTTGAAAATGCTTTAGAAACAGCAAAAGCGACCATTGAGCAGATTCATAAAGCTGGTATCAACAAGATTGTGTTACTTAGCCATCTTGGTTACGAAGCTGATTTAGAATTAGCAGCCAACGTAACAGGTATTGGCGTCATTGTTGGTGGTCATAGTCATCGCTTACAAGGTGATTTCTCTGATATTGGCTTAGTTAAAGATGATGATTACGGCGTGAAAATCGGTGACACCTATGTTGTGCAAGCGGGTTTCCACGCCATGAGCCTAGGACACTGCGAAATCGAGTTCGATGCTGAAGGTAAAGTGACTCACTTCAACGGTAAGAACGAACTGCTGTTAGGCCGTCGACTGTTTATAGATGCAAAGCTAAGTGAAGTCGGGCAAGACGACGCTCATGATATGGCGTGTGAGTTTTTGAATAATCACCCTAATATTGCAGTGTGTAAGAAAGATCCTGAGCTACAGAGCATTCTGACGGATAAATACCAGCCGAGAGTTCGAAAACTTCAACAACAAGTGATTGCTCATGCAGACACAACACTGCGCCATATTCGGATCCCAGATGAGAAAGGTCCAAGTCAGCTTGCTCCGTTGGTTGCTCAATCATTTCACTACTTGATGAATAAGAAAGGGCATCAAGTTGAGTTTGCTATCCACAACTCTGGTGGAGTGCGAAATTCACTCAATAGTGGTGATGTATCCGTTGCCGATATTGCCGGAAAACTACTACCGTTTGCCGTACCCATTGGTGTGTATGACGTAAAAGGTGAAACGATCGCAGGCATGCTCGAAGGAGCAATCAACAATGCATTGGATAATGGTGTTGTGGGCACGGGTTCTGGCAGCTTTCCTTATACTCATAACTTGAGATTTTGTTATCACAAAGAAGCACCCTTAGGACATAGGATTCATCATCTAGAAATACACTCTGAAACATCCGGTTGGCAGCCTGTGTCTCGCGATCGAATTTACCGAGGCGCGTCGTCAGCCTACACCATGAAAGGAAAAGAGGGCTATAACGCCGTCTTAGATATGATAGGTGATGGCGTGGTGACGACCGATTCTATGGCAGACTGTTTTATCGAGTTTCTACAAGAATACCCAGAATCTCTTAAACACAATGAACCGCTGAATTGCATGGAGTGTTTTAGATAGCCAGCGTCAATGCTTGCACTTAACATTATTAGTTCTAGCTGTTTATAAATTTGGCACTGTTTATGCTTTATTCCTGCAGGTCACACTTCTTGTGGAGATAAGCATGGATAAGAAAGATTGGTTAGATGCAGTAGCGGTGGTTGGTTGGGTATCGGTTTGGTCTGCGTTAGTGTATTTGATACCGACGGCAGGATTGTAATTTACGCAAGATTGTAATTTGCGCAGAATTATTACTTGATCGTTTTGCAGTGTAACTACGCAGTGCCATCGTGAATTTGGTTAGCGGATTTATTCTTAGAATCAATTCGAGTGTCTATTTGACAGGGTGGCATCAATAAGAAAGGAGTATTTGCTCCTTTTTTGTATTTCTAGTGCAAATTTTAATAGACGAAATACAAATAGGGGAATATTATCCACGCGTTTGGGGAGTAGTTAGCGCAAGTTTACATGTCGTCATCTCGTTAGGCTAAGAGCCTATCCGGTATGTAAAGGTGAAATCCCATATTTCACTTCAACGAGACCAACGCAATCACAATCAAGATCCGTCGTGGAACTTGATATGTTTTGTTTGCGGAAGGTCTTTGTAAAGTTCTTCCGCCCGGAGGAATAATGAACTCAACTCAATCTCTATTATCTACAAATAGTGAATCCTTTTTTTCATCGCCAATCATGACGACTTATGCGGGTTTTTTCCTGCTAACAGTGATTCTCGTCTCTATTGATATCTATCAGACTCGTGGTGGGAACGTCACAATTAAAAAAGCGGCAATCTGGAGCGTTTTTTGGTTTGTACTTGCATTTTTGTTTGCTGGTTCTATTTACTTATTCTGGGACATTTATGCACCAAATAGTGACTACACAGCGCAAAAAGCAACCGTGTCATTCATTACGGGTTACTTGCTAGAAAAATCACTCAGTGTAGACAACCTATTTGTTTTCGCGATGATCTTTGCTCAATACCAAGTTCCTGAGCATCTAAGACCACGTGCGCTTCTTTGGGGCGTAATTGGTGCATTGGTACTTCGTGCAATTATGATCGCACTAGGCGCACAGCTATTGGCGGAATACCACTGGGTACTTTACGTGTTCGCTGCGTTCTTGATTGGTACAGGTATTAAGCTGGCATTAGACAAGGGCGAAGAGGAGAGTGTGAATACACTGCCTGAAAAGCTACTTCGTAAAGTGATGCCGGTAACCGAAGATTTCCATGGCGCTGCATTAATGGTTAAACAGGGTGCTAAATGGGCATTCACTCCAATGATGTTGGTGATCGGTGCGATTGCAGTTATGGATGTGATGTTTGCACTGGATTCTATTCCTGCGATCTTTGCGGTGACACAAGAGCCATTCTTAGTACTGGCTGCAAACGTATTTGCATTGCTTGGCCTTCGTTCTTTGTACTTTGTTCTGCAAGGCATGATGGATAAGTTCATCTACTTGAAGCCTGCACTGGCATTCATCATGGTGTTCATTGGTGTGAAAATGCTATTGGTTGACAGTGAGTGGGCTATCCCAACGTATTGGTCGTTGGCGGTGCTTATTTCTACCATGACGGTTGCGGTTATAGCGTCGATTTATGCGAAGAATCCAGACATTGAACAAGTGAATTAGAAACAAATATAACTTATCGAAAAGTTTATAATCGGTACGTGGTCGATGAAGTGGGAAATTTATTCATGTAAAATTTCTGTGACATTGGCCACTGTGATTTGAAGGGTATTTGTACTAAATGCATGTTTTTAACGCCATTGTGAATTTATACTCACCATTTGTGAATATGTATTTTCACGCCTTGTTAACGGTTTGTTTTATTAGAAAAACTAATCTGAAAGTCCAAATTTAGTCATTTTTTAACGTGTAAAAAATCACCTATTATTCTTGTCATCAGAACGAACCACTTAAACAAATTTATAGAGAGGCAATCATGGCTCAAGCAATGCAAATGAATACTATCGCTGTTCCTAACTCTATGGATAAGAAGACCTACTCGGTTAACTTCAAAGGATTGATTGCACACATTTTCGATATTCTTTTTGTAGACAACTCTCCACGTAGTTACTACTCAAGCGACCTATCTGGTCACATGCAACGCGATATCGGTATCAACCGTTAATCTCTGCGTTAACATGTAAAAATATAGAATTTTAAGAAAACGCCAGCTTCTGAAGCTGGCGTTTTTGTATCTGAAATAAGCTGTGCATCTGAAATAAACTACACATCTGAATAACCCCAGCATCTGAAAGAAACTCATCACCTGAAAGAAATACTTAGGCATAACGGTCTTTATTTGAGCGCCAGTAAATTCGCTTCGTACAAGGATCTCGGTATGTCACACGCCACACGCAATTCATCATTGCTTAAACTCTGTTTACTTGCCTTGCCAATCGGCGCCCATTCTTCTGTGTCGTTTGCACAAACCTGGAGTAACGAAGGCCAGCCTGCGCAGGTTATCGAACTGTTCACCTCTGAAGGTTGTTCAAGTTGTCCGCCTGCTGATGCCTACCTTAGTACTTTTGAAGACGACCCTAATCTTTGGACACAAGTCATTCCGCTCGCTTATCACGTCGATTACTGGGATTACTTAGGGTGGGGAGATAAGTTCGCCAGCAAGGCATTCAGTCAGAAGCAACGCTTGTACAAAGCTTATGGGGTAACAAGTGGTGTTTATACCCCGGGCTTTATCGTCGATGGAAAAGAGTGGCGTGGTTACTTTAATTGGCTAGACAGAACCTTGCCATCGCCCCAACAACAAATTAATCCTAAATTAACAGTGAACCATAAAGGCGATACGTTCAGCGTGCATTACGAAGGCAAAGGTGATTATGTCGCTCATATTGCCTTGTTGGCGATGAACGAAGTCACCAGCGTTAAAGCGGGCGAGAACAGAGGTAAGAAACTTGAGCACGATTTTGTCGTGGTTTACGACGGCTATCGACGTGGTCAGTCTGAATGGCAATTCAATATCGATTTCTCTCCTTTAGTCGCCACGCCAGATGCCGTGGCCGTGTGGTTAACCGAACCTAACTCGTATACACCGGAACAAACGGTAGCAGGATGGCTGAATTAAACTTGCGATAACTTGATACTGGATGTGTTGTAGTGGGGGCTCATTGCTAAAACACGAGAGAAAGGGGCGATTTAGTTACGTAATACTGCTGAAATACGTTAATATAGCGCGCTATTATTTTAGCTTTGAGTTCCTGCAATTAATGACTAACACCACAACACCAACCAACTTCTCTGATCTTGGCTTAATCTCTCCTTTGATGGCTCGTCTTACCGAGCTTGAATACCAACAGCCAACGCCTATCCAAGCGCAAGTTATTCCAAGTGTGTTAGCAGGATGCGACCTAATTGCAGGCGCAAATACAGGTTCAGGTAAAACCGCAGCCTTTGCACTTCCACTGTTACAGAAGATCCATGAAGATGCACCTTTAGACCGTCGTTCGGGCAAAGGTAACTATGTTTCTGGCCTTATCTTGATTCCTACACGTGAGCTTGCTAAGCAAGTTGCCGATAGCGTTAAGTCTTACGCAGTACATTTCAACGGTGCAATCAAAACTGTTTGTGTATTCGGTGGTGTATCGGTGAACACTCAGATGCAAGCGTTACGTGGCGGCACAGACATCTTGGTGGCAACACCGGGTCGTTTGCTTGATCTGATCTCAAGCAACGCTATCAAACTCGATAAAGTAAAAACGTTAGTGCTTGATGAAGCTGACCGAATGTTGAGCCTTGGCTTTACAGAAGAACTTGATGCACTCTTGAAGCTATTGCCGAATAAGAAGCAAACCTTGTTGTTCTCTGCGACTTTCCCTGAGCAAGTTAAAACGCTGACTCAAGAATTACTGAACGACCCAATTGAAGTCCAACTTCAAAGTGCCAATGCGAGCACGCTAGTTCAGCGAGTATTCGAAGTAGAAAAAGGCCGTAAGACAGCTTTGTTAGCGCACCTTATTCAGCAACACGAATGGCGCCAAGCTCTGATCTTTGTGAATGCGAAAAACAGCTGTGAGCATTTGGCTGATAAGTTATACAAGCGCGGTATCATTGCGGAAGTATTCCACGGTGATAAAGGTCAGGGTTCACGTACTCGTATCCTAGAAGATTTTAAATCTGGCGAGATTGACGTTCTGATCGCGACAGATATCGCAGCTCGTGGTCTGGATATTGAAAAGCTTCCTGTAGTAATCAACTTTGATTTACCACGTAGCCCATCAGACTACATGCACCGTATTGGCCGAAGTGGTCGTGCGGGTGAGGTTGGTCTAGCGCTATCTTTGATCGACCACGAAGATTACCATCACTTCACAATCATTGAGAAGAAGAACAAAATCCGTCTTGAGCGTGAGCAAATTGAAGGTTTTGAAGTGGATGCAGAAGCTACGGCTGAACTTGTTGCTGCACTAAAACCCGTTGCGCCACCGGCTGGCACAGGCAAGAAGAAAAAGAAGAAAGCACCTAAAAACCAAGATGTTTGGTTGAGAAATAACTGATATTGAGTCAGTAAAAATAGAATTTCTAAAGGCGCTTAATTGCGCCTTTTTTGTTTTTAGCCCAGTTTAGCGAATCCGCGTAACGAGATTAAACGACACTCTTGACTCTAAAGAGGTCAGTAAATAATTTGCCGATCATCAAAATGATGAGCAGTGTGGTTAACATCAGTAATGGTGTTTGAATCTGATAAACCGGTGTTAGATTAAGCGCGCCAGACGTCAGTACGACCAGCAGGTTAATGCCAAGTATTCGGTGCACCATAAGTTTAGGCGTTGCGAACACTTTCCATATCACCATGCTATTAATGAAATAGAACAATGCCAATTGCCACAACTCAGTCATCATCGGCATGATAAAGATGTATTGAAGTAAAATAATGGTACCTGTGCCTATCAACCCGAAAAACGCATCTTTGATTACACTTGGTGGCATCGTCGGCAACATGGAAGAAAATACGCCTGCAATCATCGGAAAAATAAAACCACCCGGCACAGGTAGATATATCCAAACCAGTAGCGACGTTACGAACATCGAGACTCCTTGTAAGACTTTTCTCCCATCTTCATCCAGGTGTTGAACAAAGGTACGGTGCTCATGGTGCCAAGGAACGTTTTTCTTCTCACTCTTCACAAACGGCACATCATTAATCAATGACAAGTGTGGCGCCATTAACTCTAGTTTTTCCAGTTTTTCTGTGAGAATTGGCCAATCAATAGGTTGAGTAAGTTCATCCGAGGCGAGTTCAAGCAGACGCTCTTGAATATGCGCCATTTCGTTGATTCGTAAACGCCATGCGTGAATATTTTCTTTTAGGTGATAACTCCCAGCGAGCGGCAAATCCAACAGTTGATAGAGCTTTTCAATATTAGCGGTATTGGACTCTAAGGCTTCTATATAAAGGTTGTTGGTATCGCTCATTGCTGTTATCAGCGTTTCTCTGCTTGTTTCAAATCGTTGTACAAAGTTCTGCTCAGTGTTTACAGGCCAGATCAGACGATAAACAATCGAGAAGGTGATAACACCTAATAGAGTTTCTTGTATTCGAAGCACTGCAAAATAGAATGTAATTTGGTTATCGAATCCACCCATACAAGAGATGATGGAGCAAACCGCAAAGCCTATTGAAAAGACATAACCGTATTTTTCATCACTCGACATGAAGATGCATGTACCGAGAAATAAGGTGAAAAACATCAGAAATAGAAAGCGGTCCTGAGAAAACATCGCAATCAAGAAAAAGGCATAACCAGTCCCTAACAAGGTTCCCATTAATCGGTTATGGCCTTTGTTTATTGAATGGGCAAAACTCTCGTTCAATGCCATGACAGCAACCGCAATTGCCGCCCAATAAGGTTTTTCCCACTGAAACCACAAAGTAAGGCAGATAGAGATAACAATCGCGAGAGAAGCCTTAATTGCTTCTTTGGTCGATACACTGAACATAAATGCCATCCAACTATTTGATTATTTTGATTGAAGCTGTCATGCCGACACGAAGTTGCAAGTCTTCAGGCACGTTATCGAGTACTACTTTAATTGGTATACGCTGAGCGAGGCGAATCCATTGAAAGTTTGGGTTCACGTTAGGAAGAAGATCATTACCTGTGCTGCCGTCTTGTGTTGCAATACCAAAGCCAATGCTTTTGATATGGCCTTCCAATTGAATATTGTTGTGCATCATAAGAGTGACAAGCGCTTTGTCGTTAGGGCCAACATTCACCAGATCAGTTTCTTTGAAATAGCCTTCGATCCAGAAACTGTCTTGATCGATCAATGCAACTACCGGTGTATTGGCGACAACTTGAGAGCCTTCTCGTAGGTTTAAGTTCGTGATGAAGCCATTCGTTGGAGCGTAAACCTTGGTGTATTTGAGATTTAAATGTGCCTCTTCAACATTGGCCTTTGCTAGTGCAACGTTAGCTGCATTCGTCTCAACCGCGTTGTTCAGGTTATTCAAGGTCAGCACTGGCAGCGCGCCAGGCGTTCTTTTTTCTAAGTTCAACGCGCGTTGCTCTTCGTTTTTAGCTTTTGCTAAGAGCGCGCGAGCCTGTTTCTGTGTCGCGAGTGCTTTATTGTAGGCCGCTTGATAAATACTTGGGTCGATCTCAAACAGGAGATCCCCTTTAACTACCTGTGAGTTGTCTTCAATATGGACTTTAGTTACTTGCCCGGTGACTCGAGGGGTAATAGAAACTATGTATGCGCTGACCTGACCATCTCTAGTCCAGGGATTACTCGAATAAGATTGGTAATAGCTATAAACCACAGAGCTTGCGGCAACGACCAGTAGTAGCGTGATGAGATAACGTTTAATCAAGGTGAATGCCTCAGAAGATGGTAATGAATTGACCGATAACGCCGACGAAAATCACGATTAGGCTTAATTCGGCAATTGCAGGAAAAGCGACATATTTATGTAGCCCAAGTTTTGTCGCGATTGAGCCAGTCAATATCGTCAATACATAAGCTAACGCGATAACCAATAGCAAAGGAGGGAAGTAGATCTCACCCCACACGAGTTCATGTGGCATTGTGTTCATGGGTCTGTCTCTATCGTTTTAAGAAGGTAACGATAAAGGAAATGCGGTGATGTTAATAATCGTATATAGAGGATCAGATCCATCAAATACAGACAGGTTTAGGTATATACTAGGAAGGATAGGCAGCAAAGGTACAAATCAGTATTCACGTTTGTTCAGTCTTTTTATCATTATTAATTCTGATGCAGTAGATATTTTTCTATCTCGTATGCATGACCAAGAAAGTAAGTACATTAAAATGAACTTTAGTATTGAACAACTTCTCGCGTTTGTGACTGTCTATGAACAGCGGTCATTTAGCAAGGCGGCGGTAAAGCTTAACAAGCACAGAACGACCGTGGGTCAGGTGATTACAAACTTGGAAGATCACCTTGCAGTGAATCTTTTTGAAAGGGTCGGGCGCTCTGTTGAACCAACGGAGGACGGGCACCTCCTTTATCACTATGCAAAACAGACGATTGAGCAAGCTCGTACTTTTGACAAAGTGGCGTTGAGCCTCTCTTATGGTGGGTTAGAGAAAATAACAATCGCGTATTCTAGTTTCGTTCCACAACGTGTTTTGGTCGATATACGAAAACGACTTAAACACGATTTCCCAATGATGCGAGTGAACTTTCTGGTTAGGAATAAGAACGAAATTAAACAAGGAATACAAAGTGGGGAATATCACTTTGGACTTGTGAATGCTCACAATAGCCGAGCGATGCATAGTTTTGATTCTACTTTCCTTGGGCATTTTGAGTTCTATCCATTCGGACAAAAAGGGGGAGAACTCTCACATATCGATAAAGACGAAGTATTAGTCGCACTTAGGAACTCTAAACAGTTCGTATTGAAGTCTCTGATTGACGAAGGTATGTCTGAAAAGATTATCGTGAGCTCTGACTATGAAGAGATCGATCAGCTTTCGTTAATGATCAAAATGCTTGAAGAGGGTTTTGGATGGGCACTTCTTCCTAAGGCTTTTTTTACCGACTCTGAGTTTTCAAAACATTCAATTGAGCCCATTCATTCTGCGCAAATGGTGGAAGGATTCAAATTTGGATTCGCTTTGTGGTGCCCGCACTCGAAGCAAGTCAGTGGTATCAAAGGCTCTTTGGTGTCTGTTATTAAAGAGTACCGCGAGCAACTTATTGATAGTTTTAAGTCGTGAAAATTTGAGATATTAAAAAGGCGCTAATTATTCATTAGCGCCTTTGAGATTTTGTTCAGCTAAGAGAAGAATTACTTCTTACGGCAGAACTCAGCGATTACGTACATTGATTGACCGCCGTTTGTTTTACCAGAAACAAGCTTAGGGTCGTCACCAACGCTGATGCCACGAATAACAGTACCTTGCTTAATCACTTGGTTAGTACCTTTGATTGGCAGGTCTTTGATTACTGTTACGTCGTCACCTTTTTTAAGTTCAACGCCGTTCACATCAAGAGGCTTGTCATCAGCAGACATGCCGATTTGTGCCCAAACTGATGTTTCTTCTTCAAGGTACATCATGTCTAGTGCGTCTTGAGCCCAGCTTTCAGAGTTCAGACGAGTAAGTTGACGCCATGCCATTACTTGAACTGGCGCTTCTTGGCTCCACATGCTGTCGCTTAGGCAACGCCAGTGGTTGATATCTTTTGGATCGTCAATCTCACCAAGGCATTTGTCACATACCATGATGCCGTGATCCACTGTTACGTGGCTGTGTGGCGGTACTGCGTACGCAGTAAGAGAAGAATCAGAACCACATAGTTCACATTTAGATTGGCAGCGTTCTAGCATAGTAGCTTCAGAAGACATAATGGACTCACATTTATTAGGTATTAATTACGGGGCTATTATCCACTTTATTTACAATAAAGAAAGAGGTCGTACGGTATTCTGTCTTGATTAATTTTAGCCGAGATCAACCATTTGTGTTTTAACGTTTTATGCAAACGGTTAACTAGGGATAGTTGGTTGGTGGTAGAAACAAAAATGCCAGCGGTTAGGCTGGCATTTGTTTAATTGCAACTATTCTTATTCCAAGAAAGAAGCAGTAATAGATGCTGAAGTTAACGCGTTGTCGATCAAGAAGTCTACAGCTTGTGTCTGCATGCTTACATGATGACCTGCGTCCAAAGGTGTTGGTGTAGTGGTATCTTGCGGTATTACAAACGTACTGTGTGCAGCAACATCACTGAACTTAACAAAGTCCTTCGCACCGTCAGGGGTCGTCTTACTTGAATCAACGACTGTTAGGCCAAGCTTAGTTGCTAACGGTGTCGTTCCTGCGAACGGAGCGTTTGCCACAGTGTTTGGTACTGTATCATCACCTTGTACTTGCCCCATATAAATAGGCAGAACAGGTGAGCCAGAAGCAACTAGATAAGCAGCATTGGTAAATGGATCCACAGTATCTAACACAGTTTGTGCAGCGTAAGCGAACTGTTGGAAAGCGGCTGTCATAGTTGCTTTCTGTGCAGCGGTCGCGTTTGCTTCAAACGTTGTGTAACACTGTTTGCTAGAGAGGCTTCCACAGTTCGCGGTTGCGAAACCTGCGTATTCAGTTGAAGCGCTCAATGCAACGCTGTGCTTAACTTGAGGGCCAAACTCTGTAGAACCCAGTAGAAGGTTAGATATCTGACCGCCTGAGTTTTCTATCGCTGCTGAACTGAATGAGTAAAGCGAATTAGCTGCGACACTACCGAGAGTACGGTTAGAGGCTGCAACTGCCGTCGTTCCAACAATACCGCCGAGTGAGTGGCCTAAGAACTTCACTTGTGAGCCAGTAGCTAGGTTAAAGGCCTTCAATGGAGAAGTACCGAGTCTGAGAGCTTTTAATGAAACAGCTAAAGATGCGCGTAAGCCCATTACATCAAGTGCACTTTGACGTACGTTATCGCGAGCGACGGGTAAGTTCGCTAAGTTTAGATAAGCCAAAACGTCAGTATTTGCCGAACGAGTATCATCTAAACTACGTGTACCGTGGAGCGGTAAGTCAATGGCCAATACTGCTACACCAGCTTTTGCAAGGTTGTAAGCGAAAGCATAAGCGTTTTCTTTCGCTGAGGTGATACCGTGTTGGTAGATCACAACATTAGTAGGATCAGAACCATTTGGAGTAAACAGTAAGAATTCGACGTCTTCTAATGATTTAACTTGAGGGACAGGTGAGTATTTGGTGATGACTCGCTCGCTATCAAGTGCTGAACCATCTTTAAGAGTCAGGTTTAAACCAATGAGTTTAAGCTGCTCTGTTTGACTCGTCGCTAATATACTTGTATCAATACCAGCAGCAATAAGTTGAGCGGCCATGTTCGCCTTTTCTGCACTATTACTTAGAGCATTTGAAACCTTAGCTAGGCTAGGCATACCTGACTCAAAGGGCTGAGAATTCCATTTGCTGCTGCTTGTTTCTAAGTAGTGAGGTAACTTAACCGACCCTTGACTTACATTGACATCTGCATTTGATGCATCGTACATCGCCCCAATAGCAAATTTGGCTTTAGCAATCTTAGTCGAGTCACCGCCACCAATGTATTTATCAAAATCAGTGTCATTGGCTAATGCTGTTTTGAATGTTACTGCAGGAAGAAACGACATAGTGTAAGCGGCTTTTAGGTCAACCGAATTAGGGTTTGCACTGCCTTTCCATACACCATTTAGGTTCGCAGAAGCCAACCCAGTCGCTGTTGCTGCTTTTGTCGCGAAAAGCGAACCGCCAACCGATTCGGTGGTAAACCACGTCGAATAAATGATGTTTTTGCTATCAAGGCTAACTTTACCGGCGACATTCGCCCCTGCAAAGATTTTCTCTACACCCTGAGTTACTTTCTGTGCTTGAGCTAAGCTGCCGTCAGTATAGGTTACTGAACTTGATTTAAGAGCTGCGTAGCTTGACGACATACCTACCGGGTCGCCATTAACATCGGTCAGTTCATTCGACAGTGCCAACACGTATTCGCTTGAAGCATCGAGTGAATCTTTAAATACAATAGTAAAGGCATCCGTTGCAGCGCTAGATAACACATTAAAGTGCGTCCCTAGAGTCAAAACGCCTGTAACCGTTGGTGGTGTTGTGGATGTGAGTGAACTACTAAGTTTTAGAATGTAAACGCCGCCAGTCGCGACACCGTCGGCAAGACCGGTACCTTCGAAATTCATAATGATTGGCATCGAAGTAGACCAGCCATCCATGGTATTCATTGCCGCGATTGGATTAGTTAACGAATCTTTGCCACCCGTTGGTAACCCGAGAGTGCCATCCGTCGTGTCCATCAGAGCAAAGCTTGGCAGTGGAACCGCTTTGTTAGCACCACTTAGATGAAACTTAATACTCGTTGTGCGAGCCAGTGAATCTTGAATGTACTGCTCATATTTAACGGCGGTTGAGGCACCTGAACTCGAAGAGTCATCACCACAACCGGCAAGAAACATCGCCGAAGCAAGCAGCGAAACACTAAATAACTTTTTCATGTTTTAATTCCGTTTAGTTAAAGGTGTAGTTCAGTTGAATTGCTGACAGGTAAGCTACTGCATCGCCTGAAAACTCAAGCTTTTGACCCAGTTCGTTAGTTTCCGTGAAATCACCATCTTTACTTTGTACAAGTGCAAAGCCAGCATCAATAGAAAGATCTGGGCTGTATTGGTAAGTCAAGCCAGTGCTGTACCAGTAACGATCGCTATCTGGGATACTTAACGTTGCTTGACCAGCTTGCTCGTCATAAGCAAGACCCGCCCTTAGTGTCCACTCTTGATTCAACTGATAAGTCGCACCCAACGAGTAGCGGTTGTTATCCTCGTAGTGTTCTGTCTTTTTAAAACACACACCATCTTTACAATCTGGACTGGTCGCTTTAAGTTCTTTAAAACTGCTCCAACCCGTTTGTTGCCAACCGTAGTGGATAGCCCACTGCTCGGTCAGTTGGTGGAAAGCCGATATTTCAATAATTGAAGGTAAGGTAATTTTTAAGCGGCCAGTCGTTGCAGTTGCGCTACCTTGTACGATTCCACCGGTGTAATCTTTGAAATCACCATCGTCAAAATCAAGGTCAACTTCCGAACGATAAGCGATAGAAAATCGATTGTTTTCATTCAATTCATATAAGCCACCCACATTCCAACCAAATGCGAATGTTTCACCAGTCATACTGATTAACTTCGTCGACGAAGGATCTCCAGTAACATTTGAAATAGCACCTTGGTGTCGGTTGAGTTCAGCTTCTGCGTAAACAAGGTTTACGCCAGCGCCGATGCTGAATTGGTCGTCGATTCTATACGCTACGTTTGGGTTTAAATTGACAGACATTAGTGATGTATCACCAGCTAGATCACCTGCGTAGATATCATCTGGGTAATCGGTAGCAACACCGTAGTTGGAAAACATACCAATGCCCCAAGCCCATTGTTCATTGATTGGGCTAATGTAGTAAGCACCAGGTACAATCTGAAGGGGAGCGACGTCTTTAGATGTCTGACTTTGCCCGCCAGAACCTGGAACATTGTTTTGAGTAATGTCTACTTCTGGATCAACGACAGAAACCGCGCCTGAAAATTGGGCTGTATCAAATAGGGTCATTGCAGCGGGGTTTCTCGCAAGTACACTCGCGTTATCGGCAACTGCACCTTCACCTGAGAATGCGCGTCCAAGGCCTGAGGCAGAGTGCTCAGCAACTTGGAAACCAGCCGCAAGTGAATTACATGCAAATAGTACAGAAAGCGAAACGAGAGAGCGTTGTATTGTTTTCATCCTTGACCCTCCTAGGGCATCAAATCTCATTCTTATTGTTGAAAACACACTGAGCATTCTTATTTGTGACGCTCCAATGTAAATGACATGTTAAATTCATGTTTCATGCAAAGTCAAAGAATGAGTTATCATTTTGTGAAGTTATATTTTTGAGGGGCGGGACTTTAGCATTTATAATATGCATACAATCAATGGTTTATTCGTGGTTGGAGGTGTGACCAGAATGTTTATGCGCATTAACGGAATAAATAGTGTTCAATTGCTTAAATATGTAACAACTTTGTTTGTGTTTACCGTTAATCGCTAAATCGGCATAATACGGTTTCATTTACGATGGCATTAAATTGGAATTTAAGTTTGGAATTACTCGCGATAGAGTTTCTTGGAAAACCGCTTCGTTTAGAAGGTTCAATGGCTGGTTGGCAACAGCTGTTCTGGGATAATACACTTGTGTCTCAACTGGATGCGACCTCAGAGCAAGACAATGCTCGAACTCACTCATTCATGTTGCAATCTGGCGAAGATACGTTGCAGTGTCACGTCAAAGCGTCAGTTCAATGGCAGCCATTTGAGATGTACTACAAAGCCTCCGTCAATGGTCAAACGATTGCCGAAGGTAACCGCGACACTAAAGACATCGAGCAACAAACTCCCGTTGTAGCACCTAAACCTGAGAAGCGTTTTAGCTTAATTGGATTAGTGTCGCTTGGTATGAAAGCATTAAAAAGTGCCAAGCTAATCAAAGTCGTACTTGCCTCAGCGAGCTTGGCTGCGTATTCATGGCTGTTTTCAATTCAATTTGCTTTAGCTCTAATCGCTTGCCTTATGTTCCATGAATACGGTCATATTAGAGCGATGAAATACTTTGGCATGAAGACCAAAGGCATCTATTTGATACCGTTCCTTGGTGGTTTAGCGTTATCCGATGAGAAGATCAATACGCGCTGGCAAGACGTAGTTATCTCAATCATGGGGCCATTGTTCGGATTGATATTGTCTTTGGTGTTTACCGTGTTGTACTGGATCACTGGCGAGATGTTCTTTGCTGGGCTTGCAGTATTCAACGCGCTATTGAACTTGTTTAATCTATTGCCAATTTTGCCTCTCGATGGCGGACATGTACTGAAAAGTATCAGTTTCTCAATGAACAGCGTGCTTGGTATTGTATTGTGTATCGCAGCCGCTGTTGCTGGTGTGGTACTGAGTTATCAGTTGAATCTGACCTTGTTTGGTTTCTTATTGATTATGGGTAGTGTGGAAATACTTTTCGAATGGAAAGGGCGTCACCACAGTCACTTGTTACCATTAGACAAATACGGTCAAGTCGTTTCGTTTGTTTGGTATGTGGGTTTGGTGAGTAGTTTGATTGGTGTTATCTGGTATTTTGCATCTACTGGTGATCAACTATTAAGCCTACCATTGCAAATTCTTGGTACTTAACAAGAATCAAAACAAAAAATGCCCTAGCCAATATGGATAGGGCATTTTTGTATTCGAAGTTTAGCGTCTAGACAAATGTAAAATTACGCTTTGCAATTTGGTCTTGGAGAACCCGATTGGGGAAGCGTTTTGATCGTCGCTTGCAGATCTTTGATACGCGTACTGTGCGAAGGGTGTGTAGAAAGCAGTTCTGGGGGCTGATTACCACCCGATGCCTTCGCCATGTTTTGCCATAGGTCGACACTTTGGTTAGGATCAAATCCAGCTCTAGCCATATACTCTAGGCCAACAACATCGGCTTCAGACTCTTGAGTTCGCCCATACGGTAGAATAACGCCGTACTGAACGCCTAAACCTAAAGCAGCCATCGTCATACCTTGATATTGGCTGTATTCTGATGCGCCTAATGCGATGCTAGTAACCGATAAGCCAGTGTTAGCGATTTGAGACTGAGATAGGCGCTCGTTACTGTGGTCTGCTAAAACGTGCGCCACTTCGTGTCCGATAACTGTTGCGAGTTGGTCTTGATTAACCGCTACCTTAAGCAACCCGGTATATACGCCAATTTTTCCGCCTGGTAGGGCGAATGCGTTTACTTGGTCACTGTCAAAGACAACAACTTCCCATTCACTAAAACCTTGTTTAGGAATGTATTGCGTGATGCTGTTTGCAACGCACTGTACATAAGCGTTCGTTTTTGCATCTTTGCTGATGGGTTGTTCTTTCTTCATTTGTTCAAAAGACTGTGCTCCAAGCTGAGACATATCTTTATCTGAAAAAAGCAGTAATTGGTTTCTGCCTGTTGGGGAAGCGCTGCATGCACTTAGCCCAGCGAGTGTAAGAAGCGAGGCAAACTTCATCCATGACGTCATACAATATCCTCTGTGTATTCGGTTTTTATGCATGTTAACATCAACTTGTGTAATAGCTAGTAGCAGTAAGATAACTATTTCGGTAATAATCCCAGCAGTAATGCTAACGTTATTGGTTTTATCAACCTATTAACGATGATAAAACTGCACACGCGATAACAAAGCCAATAATTAAGGAACCTACATGAGTATTTGGAAAAAGCCCGTTGACCTAGAGATCTTCAACGCGACCTCAAAAAATACCTTAATTGAACACCTCAATATTGTATACACCGAGGTCAACGACAACTCTTTGGTGGCAACCATGCCGGTTTGTCATTTTACCCACCAACCTTTAGGTATGCTCCATGGCGGCGCATCGGTTGTGTTAGCAGAAACGCTTGGCTCATTGGCTGCTAATTTTTGCGTTCCAGAAGGCTACTATTGCGTTGGGCTAGATATCAACGCAAACCACGTTAGATCCATGCGCGAAGGTCATGTTGTCGGTACTGCTGAGCCTATTCACTTAGGTGTATCTACCCAAGTATGGCAGATAAACATCACGGATGAGCGTCAACGCTTAGTCTGTACAAGTCGTTTAACTATTGCTGTGAAGAAACATAAGCGATAATAGGCTAAGCATTAGTTAGCTGTGTTTGTATTTATAAGAAGTAATCTGTATTTAAAAATAGTCCGAGAAATCCATGGTCATAACGTTTAAAAGTGGGAAAATCATCGCAACCGCACATGAGCTTGTCGTTCGTTTGGATGGTGAGCACAGAGTAACGCTACAAGCTCAAGTTGATGCAATCCAACTGATAGGAAAAGGGGCAAATGTCATTTCAGCCAATGGTTCTGAATGCAAGTGGTCGATTAAATTAGACAACGAACAGCAGCTTCGAGATATTGCCAATGAAATCGGCTGCGATGTGATGTAATCGTATACTGCAAAAGTACTTAGACCTTCTATTTGAATCAAATCTTAGGACACCATACCTAATAAATCGCAAGAAAATCACATCAGTAAGATTGATTTTAAGTCTTAAAATAGGGAAACTGAATTCAATGTCCTTTGAATAAGTTTTCCTCTTTATGAGCAGCCCAAGACTTCGCGTTCAATTTGAAACCCTGTTTGAATACTTCGATGGTAAAGATTCTGATGTTCAGCTCGACGACATCACGGATGTGCTTTGTTGTACCCGTCGTAATGCCCGGATGGTACTCAATAAGCTTGAAGAAGAAGGATGGGTTGAGTGGTTACCTGCGGCAGGGCGAGGCAAGTTATCTCAACTTATTTTTAAGCAGAATCGTTGCGATGTCAGTGAAAACTTAGCAAGACGCTACTTACAAGAAGGTAAAATTGGACAAGCGCTGTCAGTGCTTGATCACAATGCAGCCAAGCTGACTCAAGTTATTCAAAATTACTTGGGTGTGCAATACCAGGAAGGTGAGCAGGTTATTCGTTTGCCTTATTACCGACCGCTTTCTATGCTTAACCCGACAAAGTCGATGCGACGATCTGAGCAGCATATTACCTGTCAGGTATTCAGTGGGTTAACACGTTTGGATGAGAACGATCAATTACAGCCCGATCTAGCTCATTCATGGCAAAGAATCAGCGATTATCAATGGCGATTCTTCTTGAGACCCGGAGTCCGTTTTCATAACGGAGAGCCTTTGTTAACTAATCATGTTGTGGATACGCTGCTAGCACTCGAACCTCTCAATATGTTCTCACATATAAAAGACGTCTCTTCTCCGGCAAACTGTGTGGTTGATGTCTTTTTAACGCGACCAGATAAACACTTCCCACTCGCTCTGACTGAATCCGTTGCCAAAGTCACCTTACCGATGATTTTACGTGGTGAAGACTACGATATTCGACCGATTGGTACCGGCCCGTATCGCATTGAAAAGAATGATGATAAACAACTCGTATTAACGGCTTTCAACGGATATTTTGGTTTTAGGCCATTGATTGACCGTGTTGAGGTTTGGGTTGTTGATGAGGCTTACTCTTCAATGGTGTACCCAAGTCTTTCTAAGCCTGTAATGGCGGATCGCGGCGATAGCGACGAAGTCGAACTTGATCCCGGCTGTACCTATTTACTGTTGAATCGGAAAAAGGGCATCGCACAAGATCCTGCATGGGCGCAATTTTTATCGAATACTTTGAATGCGGCCGATCTGTTTGTACACATTCCGAAAGAAACTGTTATCGATTTGGGAGTGTTACACGCTTACGGGATAAAGCCCGGTTGGTATGATATCAAGTTGAACGCGCCGGTTTGTCCACCAGCGAATGCGAAACCAACCATTAGATTGGCTTACCAATGCCAACACCCAATGTTTCCAACACTTGCGAAGGCTATTGTTACAGTGTTGAAGCAATATGACGTCGACGTTGAACTTTATGGTTACGAAACCGATCCTCCACACGCCGATAATGTCGATATTTGGATTAATCCAATGGGTATCGCTAACAATAGAGATGACGCGTTAGCGGGCTGGTTGATGGATTACAGCTTTCTCGATGAATCTAGCCCGGCAGAAGACTTCGATCAATGGTGTCACATGATCGATCGTTGGCGCTCGGGCGAATTCGAGCAATTCCCAGCAAGACAGTTAGGTAAACAATTGGTGCAAAGCAATCAATTGATTCCAATGTTCCACTGTTGGTTAGGCGTTAACAAAGATCAATGCGGTACGCTGCAAAACGCCAAGTGCAATGCACTGGGTTGGTTTGACTTTAGCCAAGTTTGGGTAAAACCGGACGTTGACTAAGACCAGAGATAACTTGATTAGGACAACACGATGCAAACGGTGATGATCACATTTATAACGCTGGTGGCGTTTGCTGCCAATTCAGTGTTGTGTCGTTGGGCTTTGATGGATCAAACCATAGATCCTTTGAGCTTCTCGATCGTTCGTATCATATCGGGTGCGCTTACACTTCTGATTTTATTAACTTTGTCTTCCCACTGTAAGTCTAGAGAGGAGCTAGTAAACAACGACACGTCGGTAGAGACAAAGCTCAAATTACCGTTTCAATTCACATCAATATTGTCACTCCTCGTTTATATGTTTGGTTTCTCGTTTGCTTACTTAGAGCTTGGTGCAGGTCTCGGTGCTTTGGTTCTGTTTGTCGCGGTTCAATTTACGATGATTGCCGCACACCTGTTAGCTGACAATAGAATGTCATTGTTAGAGTGGTGTGGTTGTTTGTTGTCAGTTTCTGGGCTCGTTTACTTACTCATGCCGACGGATTCGACAAGTTCGCCCGATATAACCTCCATCATATTGATGGCGCTGGCTGGAGTAGGTTGGGGGATTTATACACTTGCGGGTAAGAAATCCACGAACGCGTTGCAATCCACTACTGCCAACTTTGCATTTAGCTCGTTAGTGATCCTTGTGTTAGTAAGCCTGTTACTTGTCATCCCTAATGTGGCATCGCAAATATCCATCACAGAACAAGGCTTGATTTACGCAATATTGTCGGGCTCAGTGGCTTCTGGTGTGGGTTATAGTTTGTGGTATTACGTGGTGAAAAAACTGGATACAGTGGTCGCATCCATTGCACAGCTTTCTGTTCCCGTTATCGCGACACTTGGTGGCGTTTTGTTGTTATCTGAACCTGTTACTATGCAATTTATTATCTCATCGACTGTTATCTTACTTGGGATAAGCTTGGTTCTTGTCGCACCTAAACTTAAGAAATAAAAGGTTCAATCATTAACTTCTATGGCTAAACCAAACAAAAAACAACCGACTAAAACGGTTCAGATTTTCTGTGCGAAATGCAAAACGCAACTTTTTAAATATCGGAAAGGCGGCAAAGGGGCGCTCGTAAAGTGTTTTAAGGAACGTATAGTCGAAGATTTCACAAAAGACCCTTGTGTGTGCCCTGAATGCGGAATTGAATTTGCGCGAGATACCTTGGTTCGAGGTACGCCTGCCTACAAGTTTGTGGGGGGCAAGGTAACTATGAAGTAGTACAGAAGAAAAAATGCCGCAACACATCATGCGTGTGGCATTTCACATTGTTTTTTATATTCAGAAGAAAGGTTAGCGCTTAATGAGCTCTAACTCGTCCTTGAAGTTGCAACAGTAATAGCGAGACAATGGCACCCGTCGTATCACACAGCATGTCTTTCTGTGCATCCCAAATATCACCTTGTGAGCCAAGGAACGCGATACCTTCATCACCACCTGCAATCTCTGCATACCACCACTCAATAATTTCATAACCTGCTGCAACACTCATGATCGCAAATAGGGCAAAGAAACAGGCTAGTATCGGCTGAGCCAATTTCTTACGAATCAAATACTCTGCGAGTGGATAGGCATAAAGACCAATGGAGAAATGGGCTACTCGGTCAAAGTTATTGCGCTCAGAGCCAATAAGGTTATTGAACCAGTCAAATGGCACTTCTGCGAAGGTATATTTTGCGCCTATCGTGTGCAAAATAAGCCAGATAAACATCAGAGCATAAGCTGTCTTAGAAAAGGTGAGCTTGGTGGATAACCACCATATCCCGATAAGAATACCGAGAGCAGGGACGATCTCAGCGATCCAAACGGCTCTTGAAGATGGCGCAAAGGCTGAAAAGAGAAAGATAACAAGATAGACAGCAGTTAGTGAGAGTAGAGGTCTATTTTGAGCAAGTGGCGTAATTGTCATCATCAGATCCTTTATAAGTTTTATGTATAGTTACATAATAATGAACAGTGTTCAATTGAGATCTAATCACCAGATTTGTTGAAAAGTAGTGTTATCGCCCAGTATCTAGACAAACGGTTGTTAGAGTTTCACAAAAGTTTGATTTACAACAAAGCGATCCTTAAAATCGTTGCATTACTACATAACAAGAAAGAAAAGTCATGAAACTGGAAACTGTCGATTACCTTGCTGACGACGCAGCAAAACAATTTGTTCGATCTCTACGTGAAACGGGTTTTGGTGTTCTTAAGAATCACCCCATCCCAAAAGAGCTTGTTGAGTCAATTTACGAGAACTGGTACCAATTCTTCATTTCTGAAGAGAAAGAGAACTTCCACTTCAATGTTGAAACACAAGATGGATATTTTCCACCTTCAGTTTCTGAAGTTGCTAAGGGCCACACTGTAAAAGACATCAAAGAATACTTTCACGTATACCCTTGGGGTCAGATTCCTGAACAGTTAAAAGAACAGATTCTAGATTACTACCAACGTGCTAATGCTTTTGCTCAAGAACTATTAGGTTGGGTTGAAGCACATGCGCCTCAAGAAGTACAAGAGAAGTTCTCAATCGCGCTTTCTGAAATGATTAATGGCAGCGAACAAACACTGCTTCGCGTCCTTCATTACCCACCAATGCAAGGCGATGAAGAGCCAGGTGCTATCCGCGCAGCCGCTCACGAAGACATCAACTTACTGACTGTTCTTCCTGCAGCAAATGAGCCGGGCCTTCAAGTTAAAGCTCAGAATGACGAGTGGTTAGATGTTCCATGTGACTTCGGTAATATGATCATAAACATTGGTGACATGCTTCAAGAAGCATCAGGTGGTTACTTCCCATCGACAACTCACCGTGTAATTAATCCATCAGGTGAACGCCAAGAGAAATCTCGTATCTCTTTGCCACTATTCCTTCACCCAAAACCGGAAGTTGTACTGTCTGAGAAGTACACCGCAAATGAATACCTAATGGAACGTCTAAGAGAGCTTGGTGTTATCTAATTAACTAGTTCCTTGTCCTAAAATTGTTATAGATATCAGAGGTCAGCAAAATTGCTGGCCTTTTTTGTTTTTCCAAAGAGCTAAACCAATTATAGTCAATTACTGGTCACCTTAGCTGCGTAATTTTGATGGATAACGGGCTTTTGAGCCAAGCAATTGAAGGTGGTGTCCCATTAAGCTCGACAAATCGTAGAAAATCGCTTTCAATTCGGAGAAGTCAGCCCACTGACCTAGGGCAATTCATCATGCCTAACAAGCTAACAAGCTAACAAGCTAACAAGCTAACAACTTAATAACGCAAACGAGCCAACTATGTCGAATAATCAAGGTGTGAGAGCAAGCTTTCATAGCCATATGGAGAACCCTTTGCTTTGGCCCATTATGGAAGTGCTTAAGCGAAAACCAAGTGGATGGAAAGTACACACACTGGCGGCTCATCTAAACGACCTTGGGTTTATGCCTGTATTAGATGCAGCACCTGAGAAGGAGTTATTTAAAAAGAACTTTCTCATTATGAATGCGCTGTATCAGCTTCAAGAAACGTTGCACCCTGATGGTTGGCTTCAAGTTCAAGCTATGGATATTGAATTGATGAATGGAAGCTATCATGGAAATAGCCACAGCATTGATCACCAAGACCCACTTCGAGACTACTACACTAATTGGGCTAACTATGAAGCGGATGAAGGTGAAGTCAAAAGGCTGCTGAACGAGTTTTGGACTCGGTACAGAAAGTTTGTTGGCGCTGATACGCTCAATTTAGATAAAAACCGTGCATTGAAGTTATTTGATCTCCCTGTAGACGCAACGCATAAGGAAATAAGAAAGCGTTGGCGACAGCTGGCATTGCGGTGGCATCCCGATAGAGACGAGGGCAATACGGCAAAATTCCAGACGCTTTGTGAAGCGTGGCATGTATTACGAAGTTCATGATCGACGTAACTCTTACTGCGCTGTTATTGACTCTTTAGAGTGAAATTTAAGCCCTATATATAAAAATGAAAAGCCCCATGTTGTGAGTGACACAAGTGGGGCTTTGTCGTCATTACGTTTGTATTGTTACTAGGCTATGCGTTGTTGCTAGGTTATGTATTGTTACTAGGTTAAGCGTCGTTACAACTTCATTTATTATGCTATGAGTGATCTTTGCTTTCGCCACTCTTATGTTCGAATGCATAGTCGAGTACTTTACGGATATAAGGAGCACCGACCTTGGAACCACCATTACCGTGCTCGATGACCACAGTCGCGACATATTCAGGGTGTTCGTAAGGTGCGAAGGCCGTGTAAAGCGCGTGGTCGAGTAAATGCCGAGCCAGTTTCTTGGAGTTATAGACCTGATCTTTTGCAAGATCAAATACTTGGGCTGTTCCCGATTTACCGCCGCTAGTGTAGTCAGTTCCTTTAAATGCACGTCTGCCGCTACCTCGACTGCCGTGGTTTACGAGTCGCATCGCATTAATAGGTACATCCCATATCTCGTCTGGTACTTCAGTGATCGACAGCATCGGCTCAGGTTCAACAAGTTTTTGCGTATCAAAATCTTCACCGTGATCTAAGGTAGCTCTCAAGATATGAGGTGGCATTACCTTCCCATGATTAACTAGTACCGAGGTTGCTTTGGCAAGTTGCATTGGCGTGGATGTCCAATACCCTTGGCCAATACCAATAGGGACGGTGTCACCTTGATACCAAGGGGTACGATAACGCATCATCTTCCATTCTCGAGTTGGCATGTTGGCGGTACTTTCTTCATAGATATCGATGCCCGTAGGTTCACCAAAACCAAAGCGATTCATCCAACTTGAGATGCGGTCGATACCTAAATCAAAGGCGGTTTGATAGAAGAATGAATCCACCGACTCTTCAATCGCTTGAGTTACGTCAACAGGACCGTGACCCCAGCGTTTCCAGTCTCGCCATGATTTAGAGTTGCGTTTGGAACCGGGAATTTGCCATGAACCGTGATCATCACGAATGGTGTTTTCTGATATAACATGCTCTTGTAATCCAGCAACGGCCATAAATGGTTTTATGGTGGATGCTGGAGGGTAAACGCCCAGTGTGGTGCGATTCACCAACGGGTGAGCAGGGTCATTCAATAGACGTTGGTAGTTCTTACTCGAAATGCCGTCGACAAATAGATTAGGGTCATAACTTGGGCTAGATGCCATCGCCAGTACACTGTTGTCTTTTGGATCGAGGATAACCGCACTTCCGGTTCGGTGATCAAGTTGTTCAAATACGTATTTTTGCAGTTCAAGGTCAATATTTAATACTATGTCTTTGCCTGCAACTGGCGGCACGTACTCAATAGTCCGAACAACACGGCCACGGCTGTTTACTTCAACTTCTTGATAGCCTTTGGTTCCGTGTAGGGTATCTTCGTAATAGCGTTCGACACCGAGCTTACCAATAATAGTAGTCGCTTGATAATTCGCTTCGATGCCTTTTTCTTCTAGCTTCTTTAGGTCACTATCATTGATGTGTGCCACATACCCTAATACATGCGTCAGCACCTCTCCATTTGGGTAAAAGCGCTTTAAGTTCGTATCAATCGATAAGCCGGGGAATTGGTACTGGTGCACTGAGAACTTAGCGATCTCTTCTTCACTTAGGTTCTCTAATATAGTGACAGATTTGAAACGGCGCGTGTTGTGATAACGTTTTTTGAATCGAGCGATTTGCTCAACATCACGCGGGATGTATTTGTCTAGCTTGGCGAGCATGGTATCGACATCATCTATTTGCTCGGGAATCATCGTTAGATTAAACACAAGCTTGTTCTCGGCAAGCAACACACCATTACGATCGTAAATTAGCCCGCGAGTAGGCGCGATAGGCAATACTTTGATTCTGTTGCCATCAGCACGAGTTTGATAGCTTTCAAAATTGTCGACTTGAAGTCGGTACAGGTTGGCGACTAAGACGAGAGTGAACAGTAAGATCCCACAAAACGCCACGATTACACGGTTTTTGAATAGGTTTACTTCGATTTTATGGTCACGCATCTTAACGCGTTTATGATTCATTGAAGCCTCAAGAGTCTGTTACATTTAGTTACACCTATCGAGTCGGAACTTTATCTGAATATCGCCATAGTTTTGTAAAAGCTGTGTCATGATTTTGGGGATTTCTATGATTAAAGCGCTGACCAACAATGTAGTCACGTAAAGAGTGGGCGAATTAGTTAGAAATATAGGAATTGAACGAAAAAAAACGGCCCTCATAAATGAGAGCCGTAATAATAAAGATTAACTTAACGCGAGGTATTAGTTCGAGTTCGAAGGTTTGAACTGAGATTTACGCATTCTGTTTAGAGCGGCCATTACATCCAATACTCTTGGTTTCGCTAAGTCACCGTAGTTTGGCATGTTCACGTGCCACTCATCGCTTAAGATAGCGCTAAACTCTTTAGCAGGGTTGTTTGACCAACCTGGAGTTTGTGCAAACTGGAACCAAGCCCAACCAATCGCGTTCACTTCTGACGTTGATTCTAACTGCTCTAATGCAGAAAGGTCCGCGAATTCCTTACCAAAACGCAGTGACTCTTTGCCTTTCGCGTTAACTCGGAATTTACCGTCAGTAAGAATGTTCATCAGTGCAGCACGGTTTAACGAGCGAGGAACAAACGTTTCTAATGCGGTCTCACATTCGTTAGTTCGTTGAGTAGGGTGTTGAGCTATCACTTCTTGTGCTTTATCAGTTACGTCTACTGCTTGGTAGTCGTGCATTTGAATCACAGTGTCAGCCACGTCTAGGTAATCGCCAGAACCACCCATTACAACAATGGTAGAGATATCCATCTCTTCACGTAGTTGGCCAATACGGTCAACAAGTGGAGTGATTGGCTCAGCACCTTTTGATACTAGCGCTTGCATACGTTCGTCACGAATCATGAAGTTAGTCGCTGACGTATCTTCATCGATAAGGAGCGTTTGAACGCCTGCTTCAATCGATTCTTGTAGCCAAGCCGCTTGCGATGTAGAACCTGATGCATCTTGTGTGCTGAAATTAGACGTGTCTTTCTGCATTGGTAAATGGTTGATGTAGTTTGAAAGATTCAAGTTGTGTACACATCGGCCATCTTCAGCACGGATCTTCATCGTATCGGTCGCAGTCACGATACCTTCACGGCCATCACCAGGAATATGGTTATAGATAGAACGTTCAACGGCGTTCAATAGTGTAGATTTACCATGGAAACCACCACCAACGATCAGCGTGATGCCTTTAGGAATACCCAGGCCAGTCACATCACCTTGGTTTGGCGCGTTTAGCGTCACACTTAAAGACTCTGGTGCTAGGAAAGGAACCGCGCCTTTCATTGGCAGGTCGCAGTTACCTGCAATACGAGGTAATACACTGCCATTTGCAACGAATGCTGCTAGGTTGTTTTCTTCCAATTGAGCACGCAATGCGTCTTGGTCTTCAACAGCTTCACAATGCTTAATCATCGCTTCGATGTTGAGTTCGCGTTCAAGAGTTGCGCGACGAATAAACTTAGGCAAATAGAATGTAATGATGTTGATTGCTTTCTTTGCAAGAATACTACGACCATCAGCGGGTAGGTTGATACGAAAACGAATTTCGATACCGTGCTCGGTGAAAACCACAGATGTGTTATCCAAAACAGTTTGGCCGGTTAGTGCGATAGACACTGTCGCTTCTTGCTTAGCAAATTCAGAGAAGCTACGTGCAATAAAATCACGCGCTGCTACTTGGTATTCGTAAGATTTTTCTTTAAGCCAATCTAACCCTGTTAACGACCAAGCGCGTGTTGCGCGAAAACGTGAAGATGATGCATACGGGTCACCTTGAACGTGGTCGATGTGTAATTCGAAATCAGCAAAGTCGTATTGACCTTTAATTTGTTGATATGCGCGGAAGTTTTGTTTTTCGAGCTTTTTAAGCTTTGCAGTCAACTGATCCATAACGAGGAATGCCTATATAAAGGGAAGATAAAACAGAAAGGCGGCGATTATAAAAATCACCACCTATAGAGTAAAGAGAAAGTAGGCCTAAATCCAAAACAAAGTGCTCTTTTTCGCTTTAAGCGTAACGAGTTGTCCCCAAATAGTTTTGATTGATTAAGCTGTGTTCGAATTCTTGGCTCGGCATTGGCTTGCCATAAAGGTAACCTTGTCCCACATCACAACCTTCATTGATGATAAATTGCTCCTGAACCTCCGATTCTATACCTTCAATTGTGACTTTTAAGTCGAGCTTTTTCGCGATTTGGACTATAGACCGAACGATCTCCGAGTCTTCCTGTGAGTTGAGCATTTGGTCGATGAAGCTCTTATCAATTTTAATCGTATCGAATGGGAATTTCTTAAGGTAACTAAATGAGGCATAGCCCGTCCCAAAGTCATCCAGTGACAATGTAACGCCAATATTGTGTAACGATTCCAATGTATTTTTCGCGACGACTTCATCTGCAATGAGGCAACTTTCCGTGACTTCAAGTTCTAAGAAATGAGGTTCTAGGTGATAGGTTTCCAACAGGTGAATAATTTGGTCTGCGAAATCAACATTCTTCAATTGAATAGCAGATACGTTTACGGCTATTTTGAAATCTTCAACGTATTCGGACCACTCTTTCGCTTGCTCTATAGCGTTGCGCAGAGCAAAATTTCCCACTTCGAAAATCAATCCGTTTTGCTCGGCCATGTGTATTAAAGTTTCGTTAGATATGTCTCCCAGAACGGGGTGTCGCCAACGCAGTAGAGCCTCTGCACCAACCCAGCGATGAGTCAACGGGCATACTTTAGGCTGAAAATAGAGCATAAGGTCATCATTACGAACCGCTTGGAGTAAATAACCTTCAATCTTATTAATATGACTTTGTTCTTCAGCATGAGACTGAGAATAGTAAGCGAACTTCTGTCCGGAATCTTTACATGCCAACATCGCTTCTGAAGATTTTTGGATAATACTGTCAGCACCATCGTCGTGCTCAGTAATCGCAATCCCTATAAAGGCATGCAGATGAATTTTGTCACTACCAATGTCAAATTCTGAATGACCGACTTTTACCAGTGTCTGGCATAGTTCTTCGATACGTTGGTGCAAATCTTTAACGCTGAACGCCAACACAAGGTCAACCGAAGTAGGGCGCGCAGTTAATACCTCGACATCAGAGATACTGTCGATGCGTTGTCGGTATTCAACAAGCACTTGGTCTAACGCGTTGTAGCCATATCGAGCTTGAATGCGCCTGCCATTAGTAAATCCAATATGGATTACTGCGAGTGAGCCACCAGTAAACCTTTGTTGTGACAACAACTTCTGATCTAAGCGCGACTCAAAAGCACTTCGGTTCAAAAAACCCGTGCCGAGATCGTGATTTTTTTGGAAATTGATCTCTTGTTCTGCCGCTCTGCGCTTATCAATCTCTTGGTTTAATGAATAATTAAGACTCGCGAGATCTTTAGTGCGAGTCGCAACTCGGCTTTTTAAGTCACGATTCATTTGAGTGAGCTTAGCGTGTTGAAACAAGGTTTTTAATTGAGATTCTATCGAGGTGCGAAAGCTTTCTAATAGCTTAATATAGGTAGGCGTGTAGTGATTTTCTTTCGAGTCCAAGATACAAATGGTGCCGAACAATTCGCCGTTAGGCCAAAATAGCGGAATGCCACAATAAGAGATTAAGCCAAGCTTTGTGTCGGGGTTGTTTTTCCAATCAACATCGGCAAGCGCATTGGGTACTAAAAGCTGCTGCTGAGACTCCATCACTGTTTCGCAGTAAAGCCCATTTCCTAATGTTTCAGAATCGCCTTTGTTATAAGGGTTATCCTGACTGTGGCTGGTAGAGAAAACTTCAATGTAGTTGGTATGAACACGCATGATAAGTGCAGCAGGCACTTGAGTGATTTGAGCTAAGAGGTCGACAATATTTTGCCAGCTGGAGGCCATATCGTCAGGGATATCTAAGTCTATCGTTTTTATCTTCTTCATATGACTCCGAGTCAATTATGCTAAATGCATCAACACATCCTGTGTTAATTAAGATGAACCAAATAAACTGTGAATATTACATTAACTAAGTATAAGAAATGTTGCACAAAAAAACCTCCGCAATTTTGCGGAGGTTTTCAAATGTGAATCTGGGTCTCAGTAATGAGATAAGTTTCGATTAAGGCTTTAACTTTATAAAATCATCAGTGTTAAGTTTCTCTTTATAGTCTACCGATGGTTGAGCAAAACCGTTCAACTGTAAAAACTCTTCTTTAAAACCTTGATAGTCACCGATTGATTGGAAGTTGTTTTCATCCATAGCTTCAAGTAGTTCAGTCACATGAGCTTGGGTTTCTGGGTCGAGTTCCCATTCATCCATCCGAATTAGGCGCTCGCCATCAAGTGGTACTTTGGTTTGTCCATACAGCTTACTGCTGAATAAGCGTTGCATTTGTTGGATACAACCTTCGTGGGTCTCTTTTTCTTTCATCACTCTATATAAAGCGAGTAGGTAAGGGCTTAGCCCCGGAATGAATACGCTCGCCTTGGTGACTAATGCCTTACACACGGTCGCGTAAGCATTACCGCCAAAGTTAGCTAGTTCAAGGTTAAGTGCGTGACTTGTTTGATGAAGGTCTATTTTAGCGCGGCCCAAAGTACCGTCTAAGTAGATAGGGTGCGTGACTTCTGGACCAACGTAAGAAAAAGCAATGGTTTTGCAACCTGGGGCAATAGATTCAGCATTGATCAGCTCATCTATCCACTGTTCCCAATCTTCGCCGCCCATGACTTTGAGTGTGCTTTCGGCTTCTTCTTCCGTTGCAGCATCAAGTGTGTTGGTCACCCAGTTGTCGTGCTCTAGTGAGATAGTCGCACCAGTCACGCTTTCACCGATTGGCTTAATGGCAGAGCGCCAGAATTCTTCGGTATTTGGTTTGGGTCTTACGCCAGCGGCTAAGCTATAGATAATTAGATCCACTTCACCTTCGAAGTAGGTTTCAATGGCTTCGACAACTTGTGAACGTGTTTCTTGTGAAAATGCGTCGCCAACAATGTTGATAGCAGTGCGTTGCTCTCGTTCGGCTTCTTTCTTGAAATAAATGTTGTTGTACCAACCAGCGCTGCCTAGGGATTTTTCGTTAGGACCGCGCTCGAATGAGACGCCGATGGTGTCAGCTTTTGCACCGCCAAAGGTGAGGGCAATGCGAGCGGCAAGTCCAAAGCCAGAGGAAGCACCGATAATCAGTACTCGCTTAGGGCCATCTTTGATCTGCGGCGCACTCTTAACAAACTTGATTTGTTGCTTTACGGCTTCTTGACAGCCTAGAGGGTGAGCGCTTTTGGCTACCACACCCTTGATAATAGGTTCGATCAGCATAAATAACCTTACAGTTAACGGTGATATGCACTCAGGCTAACGTAAAGCTGTGTAAAATTTATTGAGCTAGACCATTAAAACCTAAAGATACTGATATAATTCTTTGGCGACAAATTCAGCAATCCAAGGCTGAGCTTCTGGTTTTGGATGCAGTCCATCGTTCATCATCCACTCCGGTTTGAGGATGATATGCTCTAGGAAAAACGGCAAAAGTGGCACGTTTTGTTGATCAGCAAGCGCTGCAAAAACGTACTCAAACTGTTGGTTGTAACGCTTACCGTAATTCGGTGGGATTTTAATCTTCATCATAATAGGTTTCGCGTCCGCAGCTTTTATCTGCTTAATGATTTGATCAAGATTCGCAGACATCAGCTTAGGTGGGAATCCACGAAGACCATCATTCGCACCGAGTTCGATAAGAACAGTGTCTGGGGCGTGTTCTTCAAGCAATTGTGGTAAACGAGCTAAGCCATTGCCAGTTGTGTCACCAGAAATACTTCCGTTGACCACGGTTACCGTTTTGTCATGCTTTGCTAACGCGTCTGGTAACAGGCTTGGCCAACTCTGTTTGATGTCCATGTTATAACCAGCACTCAAGCTATCACCAAGCACCAGTAACTTAGAATCTAACTCGGTATCTTGAGCCAAAGAAGCGGTTGAAAATATAATTAAGAATAAAAAGGAAATTAGTCGAGTCATGCATACATCCATCATTAAAGCAGAAGCTGTTTCGAAGACAGTGTCTACTAATCAAGAACATTTAACAATCTTAGAGCATGTTGATATCGATATTCGTGAGGGTGAAACGGTTGCGATCGTCGGTACTTCAGGTGCTGGTAAATCCACGTTAATGACGCTGCTTGCAGGACTCGATGTGCCAACTTCTGGCGAAATCAGTTTGTTAGGCCAACCTCTATCACAGCTTGATGACGAAGCGAGAGCCAAAATCCGCAGTGAATCCGTTGGGTTTGTTTTCCAAAGCTTCTTATTGATTCCAAGCCTTTCTGCCCTGCAAAACGTCACACTGCCTTGTTTGTTGAAAGGTGAAGACGAAGACATCGAACGCGCGACGGCTTTGCTTGAATCAGTGGGCTTGAAAGACAGGCTTGATCACCTGCCATCTCAGCTATCAGGCGGTGAACAACAAAGAGTCGCTTTAGCTCGCGCGTTTATGATCAAGCCAAAAATCCTTTTTGCTGATGAACCTACAGGCAACTTAGACCAACAAACGGCAGCGAAAATCGTCGAGCTGTTGTTCGAACTTAATTCATCGCACGGTACAACGCTTGTTCTCGTCACGCATGACCCTAAGCTCGCACAGCGTTGCCAACGAACCTTGAAAATGCATGTCGGTCACATAGAGGAAGTGTAAATTGAATTCATCACACGGACTGAACAAACGACTGTTTTCATGGAGTATCGAAGAGATTCGACATGGTCAGCTATGGCCGGTATCCATCGCTCTAACGCTCATTATAGCTTGTGTGTTCGCGCTTTCAGCTTTAGCTGAGCGTATGGAACAAGTGATCGTAAAGCAGGGCAAAGATGCGTTAACCGCCGACAGTGTATTTGTATCGGCAAACCCAATCCCACAACCTTTGTTAGATCTGACTCAGGTTGAACAGTTAGAAAGCTCTCAGTTAACTCGCTTCTCAACCATGGCATTCAGTGATAACTCGATGCAGTTGGTTACCGTTAAAGCCGTAGAGAGCAATTATCCTTTACGCGGCGAAATGATACTGCAAGGAGCAGATAGCGCGATAAGCAATCATGTTGAACCGGGTGAATTGTGGCTTGATGAGCGTATATTTGCGCAGCTAGAGGTTGAAATTGGTGACAATGTCACTATTGGCGATGCCAATTTAACGATAACAGGGCGTATCACCCAAGAACCGGGCCTGAGTTTTAACCCTTTCCAACAAATGCCTGCTGTGCTGATTCATACAAGTGACATCGATGCCACTGGCGCTATTCAACCTGGCAGCCGTGTTAGTTTTAGGCTGTTTCTAAACGGTGATGATACTAAACTGAAAGCCGCACAAGACAGCGTAGAATTAACACCAAGCGATCGCTGGCGCACGCAAGACTCAGCGAGCCGCACTAACGACATGTTCGAAAGTACGACTCAATACTTATCGCTAACCGTTGCTATCGTTGTGATCATGGCGGCGACCACTTTGGTACTCACTTGCCAACATTATGTTGCGAGTCGTCGTAAAACTATTGCGATGCTTAAGAGTTTAGGTGCGAGCAAGCAGTGGATCGTTAAATGGTTGTCTGTACAGGTGTCTCTGTTGGTGGTTATCGGTGCAGTACTGGGAATTACCATCGGTATCGGCTTAGAATTTTTGCTTCGTATACCTCTGGGCGACTTATTACCAACACCACTTCCTAGCTATGGTATTGAACCTGTCATTTTGGCGATTTTATCAAGCATTCTCATTGGTGTACCTGCTCTTGGTATTCCGTTAATTGGCTTGGTAAGCACTTCGGCAATCAGCGTGATTCAATCAAGTCACCAGTCTAATGAAAGCTACAAGAAATACCTGTTGTTGCTAGTACCTATTATTCCAATGATGCTGATGTACGGTGACAATCTGTTGGTATGGATAGTTCTAGTGGGTATCGCTTGCCTGTTCTTAGTACTCGCGATTGTCAGTACGTTTGTTCTGCGTTTGGTGGGTCAACTGCCGACGTCGACATCTATGCGCTTGGCATTGAGCCGAATTAATCGCACACCATTAGCAACAGGGATTCAATTTGGTTCTTTAGCGCTGTCTTTGATGCTGTTATCGATCATATGGCTAGTGAGAAGTGACTTGTTGTCAGATTGGCAGCAAACTTTGCCCGAGAACGCACCTAATGCGTTTGCGCTGAATATTGCGAGCTATGAGAAAGACAGTTATCTCGAGACAATTGATGCAAACGAAGTAGAGCGTACTCAAGCGTTTCCAATTATACGAGGAAGGCTCACAACCATTAACGGCGCTGAGGCGGCGAAATACAGCGAGACCTCAGAAGAAACAGATGCACTAAGTCGCGAGATCAACTTCACTTGGGGAGATAGCCTGCCTGAGTACAATGAAGTATTAGAAGGCAGCTGGACACAAGAGCAGGGCGTATCTGTGGAATCCGATGTCGCAGAGCAACTTGGTTTGAAAATTGGCGATGATCTTTCATTCACAATCAACAGCCAGAACGTCTCTGCCAAGGTGAACAGCATCCGAAAAGTAGAATGGCGTGAAATGAAGCCAAACTTCTATTTCATTTTTACTCCCGATGTTTTGAGCGCTATTCCTTCTACTTGGTTGGTGAGCTTCAGATTAGAAGAGCAACACAACCAAATGCTCAACGAATTATCTCGAAATCACCCGACCGTGAGTTTGATGGACATTCGTAAAATGGGTAGCAAGATCCAAGAGTTGCTCAAACAGATTGTTTGGTCGATAACCGTACTTGCCGCGTTAGGTGTGGTGGCGGGGCTATTGCTTATCTTCACTCTGTTGCGACTGAGCTTATCTCAAAGACAACAAGAGATACGCTTGTACCGAACCTTAGGCGCGAGTAAGAAGCGTATTCTCAACACTATTTGGTGTGAATACAGGGTGATGGCGTTAGTAGCTGGCTCAATTGCTGCGCTAGGTTCTGAACTCAGTGTTGCAGGGGTAATGAACTTTGGCTTTGAGTTAGAACCTTCACTCCACCCAATACTGTGGATAGCGCTACCCGTGCTAACGTTTATAACATTGGCTGGGGTAGTGAATAGCTTAATCAAACGTTTGTTGGCACCAGTAAACAAGGATTTTGGTTAGTCGCTAGCAAGATCTAACCAAATGCTTAAAACGGTCTAAAAGTGAAATTACTTATACTTAGTCGTTCACTATTTATAAGACGTCTCTTTAGACCGCTTTTTATTTGACCAATGCGTAGCACAAGTTACGAACATCGCACCTTAATTTCCCAATTTTTTAGTATTTTTTAAAACTAATTGCGCAATAATGCCGATTTAATGAACAGCGGTTAGTCCCTGTAAACAAAGGGTTTGCGCAACTTAGCAAGAACGTTATCAACAGTTATCCACAAAAACGGTGGATAACTTTAGGGATAAGTTAACATCTATGTTTTAAGAGTACTGAGGCAGCCTTTATGTGGCGTCACTTAGGACAAATGTGACGGTTATAATAACCTTTAAAACTCAATCTGGAGTTATTGAGTCAAGAGATTATTTAGGTTTTTTACATAGATATTAAATACTGCCTATCTAAGACCTTGATAAAAATGTGTTTTAATTCGTAGCAGAACAAAAGTAGAATAGCGGCAGTTAATCATATTCTACAGAACACGATGAACCACAACAAAACGGATACAAATCAGCCTTCTATTGCCATTGTTGGTGGTGGTATTGCCGGAACGACGAGCGCGATTCATTTTAGTGAGTTGGGTTATAAGGTCACTATTTTGGAAAAAGGACCGAGTTTGGTTAATGGTCCACCAATTTGCCATCTGCATGCTGGTGGCAATTTGTATCGAGATATTTCTGTAGAGCAGTGTCTTCAGTTGCTCACGCAGTCAATTGATACCGTCCGCTTGTTTCCCCACACGATCAATATTCGTCCGACTGTTATCGCTGTTCCACACAGTGATGGTGGAGAGCCGTTGGATCTTCTTCCGCGCCTAAAGATAATCAAGAACGCTTATGCTGATCTTGTTAGTCAAGATAAAAGCAACCAAGTGCTTGGTAATCCGGAAGAGTATTACAAGCTGTATAGTAAAGAAGAGTTACTAGCACTTGCTGCTCAAACTCAGCCTCTGAAACCAACATCACTTGATGAATGGTGTATTCCTTTCGCTAAACATACGGATCTAGAAACCCTTAAGTATCCTGTTGCTATGGTTCAAGAGTATGGTTGGAGTGTATTCCGACTTTCTGCAACCGCTCAACTCTCTTTGGGGCAACAGTCTAATTGTACCGTGTTAACCAACAGCCGATTACAATCTGTTGAATCGTTAGCGCAAGGCTGGTCTTTGACTTATACAGACGCTGAGAACCAAAGCTGTCACCTAACGACCGACTACTTGATTAATGCAAGTGGCTTTGAAACGGGCATCGTGGATGACTTTGTCGGTTCTAAGCAACAAAGGCTTGTTGAGTTCAAAGCCGCATACGTTACGCAGTGGCCGTATACGCAAGAATGTAAGGAAGAGTGGCCAGAGGTTATCTTCCATGGCCCGAGAGGCACACCGCAAGGCATGGCTCAGTTAACACCGTACGCTGATGGTGTATTCCAACTTCACGGTATGACAGAAGGGATTACTCTGTTTGAGGGTGGGCTTGTTTCATCATCAACAGATTCATCACAGCCTCAGTTGCCTTCTAAGCTTCTTAAGAAAATCGTATCAGGTTGGAGTGAAGAGCAGCTCGAATTAAGAACTCGCGCTGCGATAACGCATATGTCTCAGTTCATCCCAAGTTTTAGCTCTGCACTGGTAGGTGGTAAGCCTTTGTTCGGTGCACAGCAGATTCCGGGAACCGATCCGAGCTTAAGAGCTTCAGACGTGTCATTCTGTGGTGATCGCTATGCTCGACTTGAAGTAGTCAAAGCATCTTCAACCTTAGAGGCAGCGCAAAAGGTCGCTGAGCATTGGTTTGATGTCGCAGAATCAGTATCGATTGAAGATACACATTCAGTGACAATGTCACTTAATCTAAGTGATATTGAGAATAGAGCGATAGATTTGACACAAGAACGCGGATACCCAGAAGCCCTTGCAAAGGTATCAGGCCAAGATCACGCTTAATACTCAGTCATAATCTACTACGCTGAACATCTTCAATTCGGCTTGCGCGATAGGTAAGCCGAATCTTCATTCAAATGCCTGCTTAGATACCGAAACTTATCCGAATGACATCTCTCTAGCTAATGATTCTTAGCTACATAGCAATTAGCACATAACACATCGCAAAAACTAGTAGCCGAAAAATTGAGCCCACTGGCACCACACATCTTGTAATCCTAAGCGATCACCTTTACTAAACGAGACTTCATGTCCAGGTTTGGCTTGTGCTAAGCGCGGTAAATCGACTCTGGCGACACATCCAATCTTCGGATAGCCACCAATAGTCTGTCTGTCATTAAGCAACACAATAGGTTGCCCATCTTGGGGGATTTGAATCGCACCTAAGGCAATGCCTTCTGACAATAGCGAAATGTCAGGCGAGTCCACGGGGTCGCCACTGAGTCGATAACCCATGCGATTAGAATTTTGGTCAACATGATACTGTGCGTTATACAAAGTCGCTTTTGCTGACTCTGAGAACAGCTCGCTTTGATAGCCTTCAATCACTCGCAGGTTCACTGGTAGGTTGTAATTAGGCGTGTATCGGAAGGTGACACTCAACGCTTTAAACGGGCGAGAGAGTTGGTGTTGGGTAAAAGTAATTTGTTGCCCTTGCTGGCATGGCTCTCCATCTTGCGTTAATCCACCAATCTTTTCACGAGTCACCGTAGAACAGCTATGAAGAGTTGATGGAACATCGAAGCCACCCTTAACGGCTAAATACGCCCTTAGTCCATTTTTAGGTAAACCAAATGAGAGAACTTGCCCTGCGAAAGCTTGAAAAGTACGCCAGTTCGACTGTGGTTTGCCATCGAGCTTCGCTTGTAAATCGCCACCACATAATGCCATCTCACAATCAAAATCGATTCGTAACGCACATTGCCCAAGCGTGATTTCCAACGCAGCTTGGTTTACTGGGTTTCCGAGCAGGTGATTGGCCCAGCTATACGAGTAATCATCAACAGGGCCGCCTTGTGTCAATCCGAGATGAGCGACACCAAATCGTCCGAAGTCTTGAATCAAACTCAACGGGCCGGGCTTAATGACTGTCAGCGTTGGTTTGGCTTTTGACTTAACCATTAGCGACACCTCCACTAATATCCATAAAACTAAGCTCAACAAATTCTTGTTTTGAAATCGCGATGAAACGGACCGTATCACCGACATTAAGCAGAGACAGCGGCGTTTGCGTGGTATCAGCGTTCTTTAATTGGCTGTGATCAAACAGTGCGAGTGGGCAATTGCCAATAATATTCCAACCGCCCGGTGAGTCCGAAGGATACACCGCCGTTTTCGTATCCGCGATGGCGATACTGCCTTTCGGCACACTTAAGCGTGGGGTTGAATGACGAGGCAAAGCAAGCTCGTTGACTACATCAGACATAAACGCAAAGCCAGGCGTAAACCCAATGGCACTGACGCTGTAAGTCTGTGAGGTGTGATGTTGAATGATCTCATCTAGCGACATGCCTTTGGCTTGATATCGGTCTAAGTCGAGTGCTGTTTCTGGTGAGTAATAAGCGGGAAGCTCGATAGTGTTACGCGTTTTACTAACACTAGAGAAGGACGAAATAGCATGACTCAACAAAGAGTTGAGTTGTTCCATGAGCTGATGTTCTGAAATTCTATAAGGTAAGTAATCGACCAATATTGTTTGGTAAGCCGGTGTCACATTCATCAATACAGATGCTAAGTGTTGACGAATAGCATCGGAAAAATGAGCCATGTACTGCGCATATTCGGCGCTAGATTGATTATTTGAAGGCGATAGCGTCAAGGTCACCAAAACGCTGCATTCCGCGACTGGCGCTATATTGAATTCAATTTGATTCGTCGTCATTTCGTTTCCATACTTTTACTTGCCTTTGATTTACTTAGTGTCTTTCATTTGCTTATTTGCTTATTTGCTTATTTGCTTATTTGCTTATTTGGCGTTTCTAACTTCCGTGTCCAAACCAATACAAAGCAATTAGACCTTACGAGCAATTGGTTAGGTGCTCGTAAGGCGAGCGATAAGGCCATGCGTCATACCAATCACACGCTTCATATTAGTTAAAAGCGTTGAGGTCTTGTCTGATTTTTCTAATTAATGCGATGGATTGGGGGTTATCACCATGAACACAAATGGTATCGGCTTCAATAGGCAGTCTTTCACCTTCAATGGTCGTGACTGAACCGTAGTTAATGATTTGCATGACTTGGTTGTAGATGTCGTCTTGGTTGACGTAAACCGAGCCTTTTTGAGTTCGCGGCGATAACTGCCCATTATTCAAGTATGCACGGTCGGCAAACGCTTCAAGCAAGAGGGGTAAGTCATGATCGTCAGCAATATCTAGATACTGTTGATTGTCTGATGAAGAGAGAATCATCAAGGGGATGTTAAATTCAGCGACGGCTTGGGCAACGGCATTAAACACATCAATGTTCGCCATCATATCGTTGTAAAGGGCGCCATGAGGTTTCACATAGCCAACAGAGGTGTGGTGATAGCGGCACAGCGCTTGTAGTGCACCGACTTGATAACAAACTAGCTCACTGATCTCGTCCATGGTATGAGGAATAGAACGGCGACCAAACCCAACTAAATCTTGATAACCAGGGTGGGCACCAATTTGGGTGTGATAGTACTGCGCCAGTTTTATGGTCTTAGACATAACGTGCGGATCAGACGCGTGAAAGCCACAAGCGATGTTTGCCATATCGACCCATTCCATGACCGACTCGTCATCGCCCATCTTCCAATTGCCGAAACTTTCTCCCATGTCGCAATTAAGCGAAATCTTCGTTGTCACGTGGTGCTAACCCTTTACGTTGAGGTGAGTAATGACGGTCTTATAAATACCATAAATAAACAGTGACCTAACTCAAATTTTCGACACCAAGAACTGCATTTACTATGAGGTCACGGCATGTATCAAACCCGCTAAAGAATGGATTGTGAAAAATGCTTCCTTTCATCAATGACGTATAGAAACTATGGTTAAAGATAATTGAAAAACAAGTGTTCGACAAACAGCGCTTCATCTATTTTGTTTCCGGTTTAGGGAGCAAACGTAAGGTGATGAATCATATGGCGACATTGATGTAATTCTGAAGGTTGGCGCTGAGGTGTACGTCTAAGTGAAATTCAAGGTAAAGGTCAGTTTTCGTTCTCTCGTGCGGTGTATCTGCCATAGGCGTTTGTGACTCAACCCTAAGCTGTTGTATCATAAGAGGTAGGTTGAGTGTTTTTAATTAAAAGGTCCGCTAAACATGAATGTTTTAGTTACAGGTGGCATGGGCTACATTGGTAGCCACACAAGTATCCAGATGATTAACGCAGGTATGACACCTGTGCTTTTCGATAACTTATACAACAGTAAACCAAGCGTTTTAGAACGTATCGAAAAAGTATCTGGCGTTCGTCCTGATTTCATTGAAGGTGACATTCGTGATAAAGCGCTTTTAACTGAAACTATGAAGAAACACAATATTGAAGCTGTTATTCATTTTGCGGGCCTGAAAGCGGTTGGCGAGTCTGTTGCCAAACCTCTCGAATACTACGACAACAATGTAAATGGCACGTTAGTCCTTGTCGATGCAATGCGTGACGCTGACGTAAAGACATTAGTATTCAGCTCTTCAGCAACAGTTTATGGCGATCCTGCTAGTGTTCCTATCACAGAAGATTTTCCCACAAGCGCAACCAATCCTTACGGTCGTAGCAAGCTCATGGTTGAAGAGTGCTTAACTGACTTCCAAAAGGCTAACCCCGATTGGAGCATTACGTTATTACGTTACTTTAACCCCGTAGGTTCACACCCAAGTGGTGAACTCGGTGAAGACCCAAGTGGTATTCCAAACAACCTAATGCCATTTGTATCTCAAGTTGCAGTTGGCCGACGTGAATTCCTATCTGTATTTGGTAGTGATTACCCAACAAAGGATGGCACTGGTGTTCGTGATTACATCCACGTTATGGATCTGTCTGATGGACACATTGCAGCACTTGAGAAAGTAGGGCGTAAAAACGGTCTTCACATCTATAACCTAGGTACTGGCAACGGTTCAAGTGTATTAGATATGGTTAAAGCCTTCGAGAAAGCGAGCGGCCAAGCGATACCTTATAAACTCGTTGAGCGTCGTCCTGGTGATATCGCAGAGTGTTGGGCCGACCCAGCGAAAGCTCAGAAAGAACTGGGGTGGAATGCGACACGCACACTGGCTGAAATGACTGAAGATACATGGCGCTGGCAATCAACAAATCCTGATGGTTTCCCTGGTTGATTGAGTAATTTCATGAATAGTTAACGTACAAAAAGATGCTCTAGGGCATCTTTTTTGATCTAAATCGAATAAAAAGTGATTTGGTGGTTAAAAAGTATCATTCTGTATCGGTTGTTGTTATCATGCTCGCGAATTATATGTTTAATGTTAATTTTCTTTGGAGTTAATCATGGAACTAGGCCTAATCATCACTTTCATCATTGCTGCTGCAGTAATGGTTAAGAAAGAAATGGCAGAGAAATAATTTCACTTTACCCCTTTTTGATACAACTTTTAGTGAAATAACAAAAGCCAGCTTATCGTAAGCTGGCTTTTTAATTTCTACAGTATTTTTTGTATGGCTTTATTTTGGAACGACCTAGATCTTTAATCACCTAGGTCTTCAATAAACTTAGCTCTACAACGAACTAGATTTCTAACCAGCTAGAACTCGTAGTTTGCAGATATACCCCAGTTACGACCCGGCTGAGACTTAATATCGGTGTTGAACTTAGAATCGTGCCCACGGCCTGACATGTCATTGTACAGCCAATATTTTTTGTCTAATGCGTTGAATAGACCCGCTCGCAAGGTTAAATCCGTGACAGGGCGGTAATAAGCAGTCAAATCAACAACTGTGTATCCAGCCACGTTTACGTTGTCATCAGAGTTCCACTCATCTTTCGCAGCAACCATCTTAACATTTAAAGCTGAACCGAAAGTCTCGCGTTCGATACCAAGACCTAGCGTACCCGTTAGTGGTGCTACTGAATCAATGGATTTACCTGTAGATTTATCTTCACCATCAGCATAAGCCACAGCTAAACGAGTGTAGGTACCAAATGGTGCGTCTAACAGGGTGTCAAGATTAATCGTTGACGAAAGCTCTGCACCATAGATAGTCACTTTATCTAAGTTCTCTTTGGTGTATACGTCTTTACCGCCTTGTTTACCCGATTTCGTTTGGTTAATGAAATCAGAGTAATCTGTGTAGAAAGTGCTTAGTTCAAAGCGAGCATGTTCATTATTGCCACGAAGGCCAAGCTCGTAAGAGATACTTCTTTCTGCTTTCAAGTTAGGGTTAGCTTCAATGATGGCACCTCGAGTGTAGAAGTAGTAGAGGTCGTAAACTGAAGGTGCTTTAAACCCTTGCCCAACTTGACCAAATACCGATAGGTTGTCATTGATGTGGTAAACTGAACCTAGCTTAGCTGTGACGGCGTCATCTTTATTCTTCTCATATTGAGTCTTGTAGCCTTCATCCGTTGATGGGTCAGCAACAAATGAGTCATAACGAAGACCGCCAGTTACAATCAACTTGTCTTCCATGAAAAATGCTTGGTCTTGAACAAACACACCCCATTGCGTTATTTCTGCATCAGGTATACCAGTGCTACCCGGTGTAACAGTGCCTCGATCAAATTTATGGTCGTAGTTTTCTAGTTCAAAGTCATTCTGCAGGTATGTGAAACCATATGTGAATTCGTGATCCGCACCATCAATATTCACTAGCTTAGAAAGCTGTGTATCAACTTGCATGTTTACATCAGAAGCATCACGCTCACGAAGTCGACGTCCGTTGAAGCGAGTTGTATCGTAGTTTTTATTCAGAGTACTTGAGTCTTGGTAACTTAGAGACCAGTCTAAAGAGTCAGCAATTGAAGAGCTTAGCTTAAGCTGTTGTTCCAATGTTGCACGAAAACGTTTGTTGGTGTCTTTGTTGTAATTATCAGTATATACAAAGCCCGGCATAAGCTGATAGCCATTGTAGTTTAGCTCATCTTCATCATATTGACGTTGGTAATGCTCAACCGTAATACCAACCTTATTTGAATCTGATACATTGTAGAATGCTTTGGCTAGGATATTACTTAATTCCGTATCTGCTGGGTTCTCTGCACCACGATCTGGACCTTGAACTTCGCTCCCTGATGAATGAGTTTCTGTCTCGTGGCCTTGAGCGTATGTCGCCATAACGATCGTTTCTAACTTATCTTTACGCATCGCCCAAGAAACTGTGTTCTTGAACTGTTCATCTGCAGATGTATAGGTAGATTTGATGCCAAAACGGTTTTCATCCCCGTCAGTTCTAAGCATATCCTCTGGATTTTTAGTTCTTAGCAGTACTGCACCACCAATGGCATCTGAACCGTAAAGCGTAGAAGCAGGGCCTTTATTCACCTCTATGACACTTAATGTATCGACTTCGATCGCATTCGAATATTTACGTTGCTCAGAAGCGCCAGGGTTATATGGTGTAGGTTGTTGAACTCCATCTACCATAAGTTTAACGCGATCACCTTCAACACCGCGGATGTTAAAGCCTGAAATACCAAAACGGCCACCGCCTTGAGCTTCTACTCCTGGCGTGTATTGAAGAGCTTGCTTTATGTCGCTAGACATTTGATTATCTATATCTTTTGCAGATACAGACTCAATTGAGCTTGAAACGTCTTCTTTGTTTTGTTCAGTACGCGTTGCTGATACAACAACCTCGTCAAATAGGGCATAATCTTCAGCAAAGGCTGATGTTGATGAAAGCGCTAAAACGATTGAAGCAGAGAGTAGGGATTGCTTATACATCTGATAGTTACCTTAGTTCCATAATATCATCTTGATTTGCGAAAGATGATATTGGATCTAAATGATAATTACTATTATTTGCATTTAAATAATTTTCAATATTATCAACTAATTCATAATTAGCGTCATTAAACACATGTATTAAAAAGAGTTTTTCAGTTCCATTCACTACGTGAATGCTTCTCTTTTTGTGATTCAGATCTCACTTATAAAGTAGGAAAGTTATGCATAGCCCAATAACACTTGAAGCCTTACACATATTAGATGCCATTGATCGTCGTGGAAGCTTCGCGGCAGCGGCTAACGAAATGGACCGAGCACCTTCTTCATTGAGTTATCAAATCCAGAAGCTAGAACAAGACTTAGATATTATGATTTTTGATCGCTCAGGCCACCGTGCTAATTTCACGGAAGCGGGGCAGTTAATATTAGAGCAAGGAAGGATCATTCTTGGTGCCACTGAACAGCTCGTTAATGACGCGAGTATTCTTGCTAATGGCTGGGAGTTGGATTTAACGATTGCCTTTGATGGCATTATTCCGATTGCTAATTTCTTCCCATTGGTCGATGAACTCGGAAAAATAAGTAAAACTAGGGTTCGGTTACAAGAAGAGATCTTGGCTGGTTGTTGGGAATCACTTTCAGATGGCCGAGCTGATTTATTGGTGTGCCCAAAGGTTGACACCATACCGAACGATATGAAAAGTGACATTATCGGCAAGATGGAAATGGTATGGGTTGCAGCATCAAACCACTACGTTCATAAGCGCTCTGGTGATTTCGACCAAAAGGCGAGAGAAAGTTACAGGGTTGTCGCAATTGCAGATACAGCGCGTGACCAACCAGCATTAAGCATCAATATTCTAGAAAAGCAGCCACGTTTGACCGTGACAAGCTTCCCAGCCAAGGTAGAGGCTCTAACTGCAGGGTTAGGGATCGGCACCTTACCGAATAGTGTTGCTAAACCTTTGATTGAATCTGGCGTTCTACAACAGATTTCGGGTACTGAACCACAGCCTATCGACATCGTAATGGCTTGGCGACGTAACAAAATGGGCGACGCCAAGTCTTGGTGTATTCAACACCTAAAAAAAACATGGGCGTTAAAGTAACGGCAACACCATATCTGCAGTACCGTCTTCAAAACTGATATCTAGCTTAAAGCCCAGCTTCTGGGCTAGTGTCAGCATCCCTCGGTTGGTCGGCATCGTCATGCCCGACATCTGCTTGGTCTGCTTTGTACGACAGTAGTCAATAACCTTAGTCATCAAAATGCGGCCTAATCCGACACCTTTCAGATCGGAACGTATCAGAATAGCGAACTCTGCATCGGTGTTCTCTGGGTTAATCAACGCTCTCGATACGCCAATAATCGCGGGTACGCCTTGTTCCTTTCGAACGACCACAAATGCAATTTCTCTATCAAAGTCAATCTGAGTAAAGTTAGCCAACGCCTCATGATTGAATTCACCCACATCACTAAAGAAACGCTTGTAAAGGTCTTCTTTGGATACACGATGAATAAAATCAGCATGAAGCGGCTCGTCTTCAGGAAGGATCGGGCGTAACAACACCTCAGTGCCGTCCTTAAGGACGATATTCTCTTCCAATTCGACTGGATAAGGACGAATCGCAAGACGTTCTTGAGGATCGCCTTGGTATGCTTTCAAGATGATATCGGCATCTAATATCGTGAACTTGTCACCATTGGCCAGTACTGGATGGATATCCAAATCATGTATTTCAGGGCAATCCACTACCATCTGAGATATACGCACCAACAATTCAGAGAGACCTTCAATATCAATCGGGTTAGGTAGTTTTTGCAGACGAATCTTGCCACTTTTAATCGCCCGAATGATCAAGTAACGCGCCAGTGTCATATTGAGTGGTGGAAAGGCGGCAGCAGCGTCAATGGATTCATCCCATTCAGAACCTCCTTGACCAAGTAAAATGATAGGACCAAAGGTTTCGTCCGTTGTCACTTTTACACGTAGCTCCTGCCCGCCGGCGAGTTTGGCCATTCCTTGAATTAACAAGCCATGAATATGCGCAGTAGGGAAAGACAGTTGAGAGCGATCGAGAATCGCCTGAGCCGCATTGGCGACTTCATTGCTGTTTCTTAAATTAAGCATGACTCCTTGCACGTCCGACTTATGTGCGATGTCTGGCGAACGTAGTTTAACTGCGACTGGGTAACCAATCGTTTCGGCAATATGTACCGCTTCACTTGGGTCAGAAGCTATCCAAGTTGGTAATACATCTAGGTTGAAGTGCTTGAAAAATTGGCTATTTTGATGCGTATCAAGGCTAACTGTATCTTTATCCAGTAGTTGTCGTTCTATCCAATTTTTTGCATCTGCTAGATCTTCAATATGGACTTTTTCTGCCGTGGTTGGCGTTTCCATTAACTGACGTTGGTTACGTCTGTACTCGACCAAGTGCATAAATGCGACTACTGAACTTTCAGGTGTTCGATAGGTTGGGAAACCCGCTTCGGTAAACAACTTTCGTGCTGGCTTTGCTGTTAGCTCACCAGACCAATTCGTTAGAATGTTAAATCGCTTGTGGCGAGGATGCTTTTTAATGGCTTCAATAATTCGTTCAGCTGTTTTAGCTGAATGTGCGATCGCAGAAGGGCTGTGCATGATAAGAATCGCATCCGCTTCATCACCATCTAACAAGATGTTTATCGTATCGATATAACGTTGCTCACCGGCGTCACCAACAATATCGATTGGATTACTCTGAGACCAACTCAATGGCAAAACCTTATTGAGTTTCTCTAGCGTATCTTCAGAAAACTCGGCAAGTTTACCACCACGGTCAAAAAGGGTATCCACCGCCATGATCGCTGGGCCGCCCCCATTGGTCACAATAGCCAAGCGCTCTCCACGTAGTGGTACTGAATGAGTCAGAGTCTCTACCGCTGCAAAGAGTTCATGTAAGTTCTTAACTCGCAACATGCCGCTGCGTCGGATCGCTGAGTCATAGATAATATCTAACGTATCGGCACCGCCAGTATGTAGCATGGCCGCCGCCCGGCCTTTAGCGGTTCGCCCGCCTTTTAACACTAGAATTCGTCTATTACGTGACGCAGCACGCGCAGCAGAGATAAAGCGCCTCGCATCTTTAATACTATCAACATAAAGCAATATTGCTTCGGTGTGAGAGTCGGTACTCAGATAATCCAACAGCTCCGAGAATTCTATGTCACTGCCATTACCTATCGAGATAAACGCCGAGAAGCCGATCTCTTTATCGTTCGCCCAATCTAGAATCGTTGTACACACTGCAGCGGATTGAGAAACAAAGGCGATTTTACCTGGCAGCGCCGTCACCGGAGAAAAAGAGGCATTCAAATTTAACCACGGAACAATAACTCCCAAGCTATTGGAACCAAGTACCCGAATATTGTTTGCTTTGGCGATTGCAATACATCTCTCATCAAACGTTTCACCGTTATCACTTTGCTGTTGCATGTCTGAGGAGAGCACAATAACGGAAGCGATGCCTTTCTCGGCCAACTCTTCAAAAATAGCCACATTGCGTGTCGCATTAGTGCACAAAATAGCAAGGTCAGGAACGATAGGTAGCGACAAGATGTTTTTGTAAGAGAGGACGCCCGCGACAGAATCGTATTTTGGTGTTACCGGCATCACCGCACCTTTAAAATCCCCGTGCAACAGATTGTTCATGACGATATATCCTGCACGCGTTTCTCGTTGAGATGCACCAACAACAGCGATTGAACGGGGTTTAAGTAGGGGATCAAGATGATTCATAGACATATCCTAGCAATGCACGTAAGTTCATCGTAACTTACTTTTCATTCACGGGTTGATGGCAAATTCACCGAATTAAGATGAATAAGCAGACACTGCATAAAGTTTGTGAAATAGGTCACCCACTAATGGTGTATAATCTCAAAGTTAACTTGATTCTAAACCGACGTATCGGCATGATTTATAGTAATTATTATTAAGGATATAGAGCTTTCCATGAAAAAACTTGCAATTGTGACTTTGCCACTGCTCTTGGCTGCATGTGTATCTGACAACTACGTTACCAATGTAACGTCAGATAGCTATCAAGAAGAGTTCAAAACGGCTAAAGTTGAAGCTCCAGTTGTATCTCAATCTGAGCAGACTGCCGTTGTTGAAGAGAACGTGGTCAACGTTGTCAGAACAACACCTGTAGAACAAAAAATCACTCACACGACTAGAGCTAAGCCGGTTGCAACAATTACAGCTCCAACCAAGAAGCAACAAGACATGAACCAACGCTTTGGTTACACAGTTCAAGTTGTTGCTGTTGGCAGCCAAGCCAAAGTCGATTCTTTTGTAAAAATGCTACCAACCACTTCCCAACCAATTTGGGAAAACTACAAAATGGTTAACGGCACTAAGTGGTTCACTGTACTTTACGGTGACTACGCGACACGCTTAGACGCTAAAAAGGCGATTTCATCTTTGCCGAGCAGTTTTCAAAACTTAAAGCCATTCGTTAAGAGCATTGATGATATCAAGAACTCTGAATACCCAACGCTTAACAAGTTAAACTAAGTTTTAAATCATAAAGAAGGAGCAAATGCTCCTTCTTTTGTTTTATGACGGTTAGTTTTGTTTAATAGTTAATCGCTCACTCCTTAGATGACAATTTTAGCATTCAAAACACTGTACCTATTTCGACTTTTGTTTATCATTGAAGTCAGTATTCCTAGTTTCAAGGACCGAATTTACCCATGAACACCACAAACATCCTTCTACTTTGCGGCGGTGGATCTTCAGAGCATGAAGTGTCAATCGTTTCAGCCAATTACCTTTTTGAACAACTTAATAGCGTTGCAGATTTTAACGTTGTGAGAGTTGAAATTAAAAACGAAGGCTGGTGTCTTGATTCGGGTGAGTTGGTTTATCTTGATATTAACGATCAAACCTTACGTGGCGACAACTTAGAATCTAAAGTCGATTTCATTGTTCCTTGTATTCATGGTTTCCCGGGCGAAACAGGTGACATTCAATCACTGTTTGAAATGGCTAAGATTCCGTACCTAGGTTGTGGTTCTGAAGCAAGCAACAACAGCTTCAATAAAATCACATCAAAACTTTGGTACGACGCTCTGGGTATCCCAAATACGCCTTATCTGTTCTTATCCGACAACACTGAACAAGCTCATGCACAGGCGACACAAGCCTTTGAAAGTTGGGGGAAAGTGTTCGTCAAAGCGGCTCGTCAGGGATCTTCCGTTGGCTGTTACCAAGTCAATCAAGTAGAAGAATTAAGTGAAGCAATCAACAAAGCATTTACCTTCTCTGATCAAGTGCTTATTGAGAAATCCGTGGTGCCAAGAGAACTAGAAGTTGCCGCTTATGAAATCGATGGCGAGCTACAGATAAGCAAGCCAGGCGAGGTGATTGCACCTAATGGCGCATTTTACTCTTACGAAGAGAAGTACAGTGCAGACAGCCACTCAATTACTGAAGTTGAAGCAACTAACTTAACCGATGAACAGCGTGAATTGATTGCAGATAGCGCCCGCAAGGTATTCACGCAGATGAAGCTTCGTCACTTGTCTCGTATCGATTTCTTCTTAACACAAGACAATGAGATCTACCTGAACGAAGTGAATACCTTCCCAGGTATGACGCCAATTTCCATGTTCCCAAAAATGGTTGAACATGACGGCCACAAATTCAGCCAGTTCTTAGAGAACTGCGTGAGAACAAGCATTTCTTAGTTCACCCAAAATATCTTAGCCGTTTTATATAACTCATTAGATAACAAATAGCGCCTTGAGCTTACCTGCCAAGGCGCTATTTGTTTTTAAGTCGGAAGTTTTTGGTTTGCAAAGTCAGTTGATTGACTAAGCAGTTTATTAACAATCTGCCTATAAAAAACCGTAGATAAACAAGCCGCCTCTTAACAAAGCCATCAGCTCATTGCCAAGGGATTAGTGCTTTAAACTTCATCTTCTCACTCTCAGAGGTACCCGAATAACCCACATATTGTGCAGGCATTGCAGGGCTGAGCCAACGACCAAAATCTTGGATTTCTCTCACCTTAAGGCCTTGTTTCGACAGTTCTTGTGCGGCACCTACACGAATAGAGTTCCCGGAGAAATGGTGGTTGTCAGCCAATTGAAGTAAGTCACTTGCTCTTCTCAATATTCTGTAGATCGACGAATCATCTAAAGGTTGCAGACTGATATTTTCATGTTTGTCTATCGCACGAAATACAGGCAACTCGTCTTGTGTTCCAGTAAACGAAAACCAACGCTCAAGTGCGGCGCTTGCTACTCGCGATAGCCTATACACTGAATTTTTTATTGTAATCTGGTACTCATTCTCAACGCTCTCCACATTATCCATCGACAACGCCCTTAGTTCAGATCGCTTTAAAGCACACTCGAACATCACATTATAAATCGCGATATCTCTGATCTCTTTTAAGCTCGATTTCTCATGGGAAAGTAACGTGTTTAACTCAGTAAGGTGTGCGGATGTCATGGCATTGGTTTGTTTAGAGTCGCCAGCCATTCGAGATTGCAAGTGGAGCAGGGTAAAACGAACTTGCCTATGCTTGATTGGGTTAGCAAAGCTCAACACAGTATGCAACAAGCTAAGTGTTGCAGTGTAACGTTTCAAAGACGAGAATTTTCTTTCACTGGATTCAGTCTCAAGAAAACGCCGAACAGCAGTGATGGATGCTGGGAGTGTGTTGATACGATTTTTAGTACAGAACGCATGGTAGCGATTCCAATCACTGTAGATACCCAACAAGGAGTTTCGAGAGTACTGATATCCTGTTAACTCATCTATAATTTCAATTGTCGCGTGGCTGTTTAATTTTTCAACAAATGAATTAATTATCACAGAGTCCGATAAAATAGGGACTTTTTTTCTCAAATTACCGTACCTCAACAGGTGTTTTTGCCATATTATGCTTGATATCATTAGAAGTATACTTATGATTAACGTAATGAAAACAAAACGATGATCAATGGATATGGCAAATTCAGTTTACCGAGGCGTTCCTCTACAATCAGCGGATGCAAACAACACCGTTTGGCGTGCCAAGCTAAAAAACAACATTATTCAAGGCAATTTACCTGCTGTGAAAAAGAGTATTGATTGGTGGATTGATACTGCGACCCTTATTGACCCGAAAGAATTCACAGCGTTAAACAAGTCGAGAGCGTCTGGTGGTGGCTTAGCTGAAAACTTCCATGGTTACCAAATTAAAAATGATAGCGGTGAGCCTAACGCTTGGTATTGCATGTTTAACGGGCGCCTAATTAAAGGTGGCAAGATTGCAATCCAGCGTCATATAGAGGCTTTCTTACTCGCAAAACAAAAAGCAGCACAGCAAAAGAAGTAAAATTATGAGCCTAGTATATTCAACTGAAACAGGTCGTATTAAACCTGAAGAAGAGAAAATCCAGCGTCCTAAAGGCGATGGTATTGTTCGAATCCAAAAAGAAACCAAAGGCCGTAAAGGTAAAGGCGTTTCTATCGTAACAGGCTTAGACCTAGATGACGCACCATTAAAACTCATGGCTGCGGAACTCAAAAAAGTATGTGGTTGTGGCGGCTCAGTAAAAGATGGCAACATCGAGATTCAAGGCGACGCTCGTGACAAGCTCAAAGCGCATCTTGAAAAGAAAGGCTACAAAGTTAAATTTGCCGGCGGTTAAGCTCTAACTAATGCCGGGGGTAAAATCGAAGATTATTATCACTGGTTATTAGGTATTTTATGGTAAATAACCGCTATGGTTAAATACGCAGTAGAATTCAGAGAGTACAGATATGAAATAAAGGCAGGGCATCACATAAAGATACCTGCCTTATAAACACCGAAACTAATTTAACATAACGTACATAATACGCAGTGATGTACGTGAAATCTGATAAGTTTCAGCACCTTAGTCATTACAGATTTTGCGTACACGCGTGTTATAGACGCTTGAAATTCAAAATGTTTCCACATAAATACGATCATTAATTAGTTTTCGTCCTTCAATTTTACGTTATACCTAGTTTTCGTCACTGTTCTTTTTTCCAATTTGACGACGGATTTCATCGAATTCACCGATGAAAATCGTGTTTTGTCATCGAAAAAATAATTAGACGGATGTTTGATAACTTGAAGGAGATCACATGCTCACACCCCGTTTTGCCGATCTATTGAATCGCTACTTCGACGACATTCATGAAGCCGCCGCGTATTTTTACGTACAACCGATCACGATCAAGCGTTGGCTGTCTGGCGCGGTACCGGTCAATCCACTGGCCGAAAAATTGATGAACATTCACGCCCGTGGCTACTTACCCTTGGATCATCGCTGGAATGGATTTCGGATTAACGTTGACCGTGCCATTCTCATAACCCCCGAAGATCGCGAATTCAATCCCAAGGAATTGCTCAGTTTTGCGTACTGGCGTGACGAGCACCGGCAACTGGTTGAGCGCCACGGCAAAATTGAGTCCCCGAAATACTATCCGGCTAAAGAGCATCCCTTGCCATTTCGTGGCGGTCGTCGCATGCCGCCTAAGCCCTGGATCCCGGCCAAATTCAAATAATGGTGCCATTCAGAGCAACAACCCTCGAGATAAGCTTCTTTAATCTAGGAACGTAAAACGTCATGACAACGATAATAGCCAGCCCGAACATTTTCATCGCGGGTGACGCCATGTGGACTAGCCAAGTCAGCGGTTTGGAAGTCGACTGTGAGACGCGCAAACATATCGTGTGTCTCGAGCAAGTGATCTTTTTTTCGGGTGATGAGCACCCTATTATCCTCGCGCAAGCCGTGCTTCTGGCCCTCATTTCTGACGAGGAATACATTCAATTAGCCCAAGCGCTCGACGAACGCGATGAGATTGGCTTGATTGCGGTAACGGAAAACACCGGTGCGCTGATAGACATGCCCATCGGCAACAACGCGACCACCGGAGAGCTGGTGTTTACTGGCTCTGGGGGCTTCCATGCGGCCACGTTTTATCAAGATCTCGACAGATTATCTTGCCTGTTAACAAGAATAGATACAGCGATGACGATGGCGTTCCACGTCGACGAGCAATCCGGCAACGGGATCCACAAGAAGGTGTGGCCTCAGCGCTACGACAACTTGTGTTATACTGACACCAGTTACCGAGAATACATCGGGGCTAAAATTGAAGAATATCACGAGTTCATCGCCGAATGGGCCTTAATGGAGGGCGACAACATGGCAGCACAACTTCCCCGCTCTACAAATCGCACAGCGCCGGCACCAAACGCGCCCAAAGCGACCCCAGAGCGCATGAAAGCAATACTCGACGCGATAAGAAAAAACCAGAAGAAACAAACTGAGAAACAAGAAGAAAGCGCCTAAAACAGAGGCGCCTGAACAGTACGTAGGTCATGTTCAGGCGCTTGTTATGTGACCTAATTTTTGACAACTATCTTAAGCTTTTTATCTATTAGTGTTACCCCTGCATGAGTCACTGATATGTTTCCATCAGAATCAGTCCTCGGAGTCATCAATATACTACATTCACTTCCATCATTATTGAGAAGGCTAGCGGAAATAGAAGGTGATTGACCTTTTTTATGTTCGCTCTTTTTTATCTCAAAACGATAATATTTACGACCATCTTGTTTTCTTTCTTCAAAATCATCGGAACCTAGTAATATTATATATGGCTTAAGTTTTAGAAACTTTAATACAGCGAAAGAAATACTCAAAACAGCTGCGATAATCTTTAGGAAAATGACCACATAATTTAACGCGCCTTCTCCAATGACCGATTCCAGTTCTTTTAAGACAGAAGCAATGGCACCGAATATAACAGCTACAATAAACATCCAATCAATTTCATCTAAATTCATTTATTCTCCTTTACACCACCAAATCCAAGGTTCCATTATGCACATAGCCCCGCCTTAAACATTAAGGCTAATTCGAACCAAAATTTCCATAGTCGAATCGTTTGTTATATTTATTCTCTTTTGATACGAACTATAAATTACCAATTATTTTTTGAATTTCATCTGGATTTAAGTAGCTATTATTAACTTTACCTTCAATCAAAAAACCGTCTGCTAATATTTGGGATAATTTTTGAACAGACTTTTCATTAAAGAGCTTCGGATAGATCCGCGTATACGCATTGAACGTTGCCTTTAAGTTACGGTGGCAATCTTCAGCTGAACTGAGTGTTGTGACCTCTCCCGAATTAAATATAGGTATGAAAATTTCAAGTAGGTTGTTTTTTAACTCTTGCTTTAGCTTTCTGCGACTTGTGATTTTCTCGAGCCCAAGACCTAAAAAGAATGCCAGAATACCAGGGAGCCATCCATTCATGAAACTATGAAGTGAAATTTTCCACCACTCAATATCATTAATTATAAAATACACTAACTCTTCCTATTGCCCGTGACGTACTTGAAAAATATAACGCCTTAAACATCGAAACTAAAGACAAACCTACAATGCCGAATGTAATAAATTGTGTTGATTAATTTGTTAGACGAATGTTGCCTTCAGCAACGCGACTTGTTGCTCAAACAACCCACTATCAAATTTGGAGTAAGATTTAGCTATATTTACCCATTGAACTCCGGTTTCATCAATATGACGAAATTCAATTTGTAACGCATATTTTGAACAACGAAGAAAACCAAATATAAAACCTACAATCGTTAAAGTAACAACTAAAGCTTTCAACCAAAAAGGTGTACTCTCAAGAGTTGGGATTGCTAACCAAACTGCTCCGGAGAAAACAAATAACCAAAATATTATTTGACCTAGATTGTCGAGTAAGCCAAGTTTCTTAACTCTGACATTATTAATTTTTGATAAAGGATACGAATCTTTTTTAAAGCTAAACTCTTCTTGGCTTAGTTGAAAATCTGTTTCCTTGTACATTATTGCCTCCATTTTTATCAACACTCTTAAATGCTTTATTAGCTTTTTTGGGTTACATACTTTGCGTGAATATCGAGAACAAATGGCTCCACTAAAGCTATACATCGGTCTAGATCGTCATCCGTTATATCTACTTTCTCACCATCTAAGGTATGACCATTTCGATGCACAAGGTCATGGCGTAACTCAAGTTGTTTTAATAGCTCTCTGCTGATATTAAAACGAATGCCAAGAACTTTTTTATAATACATTTCAACATCATTAAGCCGATGCCATACCAATGCTTTCATTGAATGTATCAAATACTCATCAATAGGGTTGTTTAAAGCAAAAGGAACCGTCACGGTAGCAGAACGAAACTTGTCATGGCTTGCTAGTTTTCGGAGTGATTCTGGAGAATTAGTAAGTTCAAAAATGAACAAGTTTGAAAGATACTGTTCCATTAAGCTTATCACGTTCGAAAAATACAATTGGTTGTGAAAACTATCTCTACTTTGGGCTCTTATTTGCGTAAGTCCTTCAGTGAAAGTATTGAGATATACATCAAATTCCGTATCAGAACTCATTAGCATGGTACTCCACTCTAATTTGCTCTTTTAACGCTCCATCCTTTGTCTCAACGTCTAGCGTCCAATCAACACCAACATTGGAAGACCAAACATTAATGTTAAACTCATTACCTTCCTCGTCTTCAAACGAATCATAGTTTTCGCTAACACTATCCCTATAACGCTCTGCCACAAAGTTAGGAGACGGTACGCTAACAACCGTAACCTCTTCAGTACCGCGATAAATAAGTAGATAGCCACCGGAAATGGGTGGCATACAGTCATTACCTTCTAACGTAAACTTCATCATCTCATTTCTCAAAATACAAATACGTTTCGATTATAACAGCATAGTTTTAGGCTTACACCTTCAGAAAGCTAACGCCCGCTTAAGTGGTGAGTAGCGTAAGACCGATGTTTCTGCAAACCACCTTAAACACAGAACGCAACGTATAGTAAAAATGTCACGTGTTACGAATTAATCCTAAACAGTTCGATATACGGTCGTGCCAGGCTCAGAGTTTGGCCCCAACTTACTGCTAAAAACGAACAGACAACTAACTAAAATACCTATCTCGAAAAGCTGACATAGAAAAGATGCTGTCTTAAACACCAGACCTGAATCCATCCAAGGCATCGCTATTTCAATTAGCACAGCGGCTAAAACCAAAGTATACCCAACTCGTTGATGCCATTTACCTAACACTCGCGAAAAGTGATGGAAAGCTAACAGATAAAACACCGAAAAAAAAGGCATTATAAACCAGGTGAGATACTCAAAAATTTCAATCAACGAGCTACTACCTTCGCCCAAAGTTGCCATTAGAATCGGGATAATAAAGTTGAGTAGCATGTAAAGAAACGGATATATAAGAATACCCAAGGCAAGATACCGAACTGATTTTTTAACTCCACTTTCCACTTGTGTTACCTTCTCTAGTTGGAGTGACGCATAACACCCAATTAAGTAGCTGACAACGCTACTAATACGTTCAAAATTACCACCAAAATCACTTAAACTGAACTGAGTTGAAAATCCCAAGCGTTGACAGTCTGCTTTAATTGCTTGTTGTTAGCTCTACGACTTAGACTGGACAAAACACAATTTATTGAAATTCATCGCCATGATTTTCTAATGTTTTAGTACCACACTCTAAACAAACTACATAGCGATCGATTAAATCTAGTGACGCTCCTGCTGGACTAGCCATCCCACCAAAAAAACCCGCAAGAAATTCCTTAAACTTTTCTTTCTTACTATTGCCATATTTGGACGGTTTTTGCTTAATCAATTCTTTATGTTCTGTTTTTTGACCACATTTGTCGCAATACCTAGCACTCATTTTAACCTCAATTGTTGTTTTATAAATCCTGAGAATAATATCGAAGTAGCTGCGCATATGAATGAGAAGTGAATCACACATATGAACCAATACGCCCATTTAATAAGTAGAACTAACGCTTATTAGATAGAAAATTCTGCATTTAAAAACAGAGTTTTTCTGTCTAGTCTGATTTATGGGAAGAGATTATAATCATCAATCCTAGTTATAACAGTGATTTAAATCATTAACTGTGAAACTGGATGACTAAAGTGCAGATTGTTGTCTTAAGAAATACAGGAAGGGCCACTTCCCTAAGGAAATGGCCCTTTTCTTGATATGATTTATCGACGTTTCTTGTAGCGTTTTCGTGTGGTGTTCGCCCTAACCACGCGCCCGTTCTTGATCGTGTAACCTTTCTTAAGTTGGCCGTTTGGTCGGCGGCCTTTGCACTTGTGTCCTTTCATTCGGTATCTCCAGTTTTCGTATCCGTTGCTCTTGGTCTTGCTGCACTCGCTTTATCCAGTTGATGTCTGTTTTCAAAGCCGCAATCGTACCAAGGCTTGAGACTCCACCTGTAATCCGCGTAATGATTAATGCATCAACGAATTCCATCACTTCGTGATGCGTAGTATTCAAGTAGGTATCGCACCATAGCGCGTAATTGGGAATGAAAAATAAGATGAGCGGCAAGAAGGCTTATATAGCTAACAAAGTGTTTCGATAAAACGAGCTAAAAAAGTGACACTGCAACATAACTACCCTCCACTTTAATTGATGAACAGTAACAGTGGCCTCGTGACTCGTTATTACAGCAAGCCACAATACTCGTACACACCGCTCTGATTACACAAACCGAGCCACTTCAAATATAACTGTATAAATATACAGTTATATTATTACCCCCGTAAAAACCACACTTATTGAGCAAATAACATTCAGAATCAAGGCTCTGCGTTCAGGTTTTAAACTTACATTTGGTTAAATGAATCTCTTTACTGTATAACCTGAGCTCTGCGTTAGTTTTAGGTATACCGATTCCACCTAAGGCAATACTCAAATAGAATCATCGATTGCGCCAACTCTAAGGCATTGCGCATTACATTCGAATCACGTGTACGGGTTAGTATCATGAGCGACAAAGCATTCCGAAAACTCAACATATTCCTTTCGATTTTTTGCCTAGCAATCACGCTAGTGTCGTTGATCTCTTTTAATACGCTCATGAATAAAAGCTACGTTATTACACCCGACAAATACCCTACACGCGTTAACACAGACAGAGACCACGATGGTGGCACCGTAGGCTCATTACATAAGTCAGAAGACGGAATTGAGTTACAGTGTGACTTTGAACGAACCTATAGCTTACCCTTCTGTGAAATTGAGTTCGTTATATCGACCCAAGGTAAAGGGCTCGATCTCTCTACGTTCGATTCGGTCACCATTAATATGGATTACCAAGGCCAAGAAGACCCAAGGTTTCGCTTCTACATTCGTAATTACGACAAGAATTACAGCGTGAAAGGCGATGCTATGTCTAATAAGTTCAATCGCTTAGACTTCTCGTTACCGGATAAAAACCACATCGACTTAAACTACTTCAACGTTCCTTTTTGGTGGATTGACCATTACAATCAACCTATTACGAGTAGCGCGGTAGACATTACAAACGCGGTGTCTGTTGAGCTTGGGCTCGGAGCCAGCACGCTTGATGGCCACCATTCACTTAAGATCTCGAGCATTGTTTTCCGCGGTAAAGTCATCAGCAAAGCTTTGTTAGGCGAACTCTTAATTGGATTATGGGTGACGTATGCGATTTACTATATATCTTGTGCGTTATATCTAGCCAGAAGAACAAGAACAGATGCCGCACAGCAACAACGTTTGTTGACTCAAGAAATTGAAGAGCTAAAGATAAAGGCTACAACCGATCCGTTGACCGGCTGTAGGAATAGAACTGAAGCTTTAGATGCTTTCTATGATTTTGAATGGTTAGCTCAGCAAGGAAAAACCATTCACATCGCTTTGTTTGATTTAGACCATTTTAAGCAAATCAATGATCAACATGGCCATGAAGTGGGTGACAAAGTACTTATTCAGTTTGTCGCAACGGCGAACGAGAGTCTTGGTGAGCAATATTTACTTTATCGCTGGGGTGGTGAGGAGTTCCTTTTAGTTTGCCTGGAGCAAACTGCGCTACAGTGTAACGAATCTATCAATAATCTATACCTAGCAATCGACCAAAGCGTTTGGCCTAAAGCGCTTAAAGTAACGACTTCGACTGGAGTAACACAGCTTAAGCAACATGAATCGATACGTTCTGCAATTAAACGTGCAGACAAGGCACTCTACCAAGCGAAAGACAACGGACGAAACCAAGTCGCAAAGTTGTACTAAAGCTCGCTTGACTAGACTGCAGTTACACATTCAACTCTCTTCCAATACTCAATCAAGACGCCATTAATACCCTGTCGATATCTACTCTCCATTTAAGCAGCCGTCAGATTTTCAACGCTGACTAAACAAGCCAAAAGCTTTGCTGCCTCATTAGGATTCTAATCGTTATGTAGGCCTATAAGCGCGCTCTCACCATCGGTAACAACACATTCTGTAGTAACGCCATTAATCGCATTCTCAGGTTATATGTATCGTTTCTAAGCTTCCTAACTACTTGTTCTAAACCGCACATATCTGGCTAGTAAAAGCTTTCTCTAAGCAGTCGTAAGTCACTCGCGGTATCGGTTTTGAACATTACCGTAGTTATTTATCTCGCGCTGCTCTTCGAGGAAATCCTTATTATTCTGCCCCCGTCACGCTTCTAATCACGCACTCTGATCCACTAAAAAATGGAAGTCACAACGTCACTAGCCTTAAAAAACACCATAGATTTAACCACTTAGACATGGTGACATAAATACTGACACCCAAAATGATGGTTGTATTGCTTTCAGAGCTTGCTGTAATTTAATTACAATTAGAAGCCAAGAAAAGCCTGATAAGTGGATTACTCCAACGTAACTTACTGAATAAACGGCATTTAATGGTTTTGAATAGATTGGGGTTTTGGGTAACTAAAGAGTTGGTATGTACGAGATAATATACTAGAGGGTAATATATTTAGTTATAGTGCGCTAAGGTGTTAAAAAAGAAGGGCTAATGCCCTACTCTTCTTTATTACTCATTTCTTCACGAATTTGCTCAGCAACGATTTTGATAGCTTGTGCTGTGCTGATGCCCTGGGTCATCATTTCTTGAATTCGTTCAACAGCTTTCTGTTGTTCTTCGTGAGAAAGGGTTGGTAAGTCGTTTAGCATAGTCTGCTCCTTTATTTAGGAGCAGAACTATATAAGGACTGTTAGTAACTAGCAAGGAAATTGATTGATGCACCCATTGCATTTTCATTTGTGTAGTTAGCACTTAAATCTAACTGGAACAAATTGAGTGGCGACAAACCAATACCTGCTGTGACTGTACCTTCTGAACCAGAGTATGCCAAATTCTTGTAGTACCCTGCCCTTAGCTGAAGCTGACGCAGAACATCAACTTCTGTACCAACGCGAATCATCTGTTCATTATCTTTGAACGAAGTAAATTTTTCGGTTTCATTTAAGTCATAGTCGACACTAAGCGTGAAGTAGTCCGCTACGATACCAGCACCTACGGTATATACTGGCTCTAGTTTGTATGCGTATTGGCCACCGACTTTGTGTGTCACACCGCTGGTCGTACTCGTTAAAGTTTGAGATGTATCTTTGGTATTGATATCTCTAGATATTAAGTTGGTAGCCGAAAAGCCAACTCGAAATGGACCTGTGAACCAAAGCGCGCCAGCATCCATATTAAAAGAAGTTTCACCTTCACCATTGTCTCTTACATCAGACAAATCGTAGCTCTTAACAGAAGCAACGTAGTTGTATGTGTAAATACGTTGAAGTTTAGGCGTGATACCAAATGAAATATGCTGCCCCATAAAGGTTTGATATTTAGCGAGAGTTAATCCAACTTCGGTAACACCAATAGCAACGGCTTCTACCGTCGACAACTCAAGCTTATCGGCATCTGTCGCTGATGCTTCATTGTAAACATTTGGTGTAGCAAACGATTCTGTATAGGCTTTGCCGAATAGGTTAGCCGCTATAAATTGATTTGGGATAGCGAATGCGACAACACCACCAAGTTCAACATTAGCTTGGTTACCATCGAGTTTTTTAAGAGCTGCATCTAAATCTGTAGTGTTTGTCGCAGCCAGAGCGGAATCAATATTTGATTTCATGTCTTGGGGGTCATTATAACTACCACCAAAACTTGGCGTGATCATACCCATATCATCGTTACGACGATAAATAGCAACAAGTGCTGGGTTATAGAATGGAGCTGTTAGGAAGTTTGCTGAAACAACACCAACACCACCCATCGCATCACCACGCGCTTCAATGGCGTAGTTTGCTGCTGAAAGAGGAAGACTGGCGAATGCAATTGATGCTGCGAGTAGTTTAGTTGTATTTTTCATGCCGTTTATCTTTGTTAGATCCCTTACATTATTAACGGCTCAATTCTAAATTACTTTAGCTACTCTTCGCTAGAAATATCATAAGTTTTACTGATAGTTTGTGCTTGCTCTATCGCTATGTCACCTTGCCAGCGCGAATGTACCATCGAAACGGCTAAAACATAACGATCATTGGGCAGTTCTTCACCCGTTAAATTGGTCGGATAATCGGATTCATAACTTTTACCCCACACCTGCTTATATCGTTCATCGACATAATCGTACAAACCTACGTCTAGCTTTGGTAATGGGCAGTATGGGTTCAGCAGTGCTTTTTTATCGATCAACCAAGAGTCTTTAGATGCCCAACGAACTTGTTGACGCATAACCACTTCACCAAGAATGACCCAAGTGCTCCAGGAATTACCGCTATTTCCTTTTACAGTCAGGCGATAAAGTCCGGAATCAAGTTGAGACGCTAAGCTATAACGTTTGCTGTATACGCTCACTGAAGTGTTATTGATTACCGGGTTACCTTTGGTGAACTCACTGTCAGACGAAACGACCTTGTCGACCCACTTCTCAAAGGTGATGTCTTGGATGTTGCTTTCCGATTCAACATCAATCGCCACACGGAATGTTTCCCTGCCTGGGCTTTGGATAATGTGTCTTTTCACTACGACCGAGCTGATCCAATCCGGTAAAGTGTTTTTGGTGAGCGTTTTCCCACAATCTTTGTTCAATGCTTGCTCGAACAGCTGATTGAGATGATCTTCGCGAGATTGCGAAGCATTGATTTGCCAAACTTCCACCAATGAATCAAACATCAATGCTAAATCATTATCTAGCAGGTGCTTGTGCACTTGTGTCAGCGCATCACTGTCCTTAAACCAATCGGCTGCGTGTGCAGTATTGATGACGCTTGATAAAATGAGTAGTGGAAGTAAGGCTTTTTTCATTACGCTTTCATCTTGTAGCCAACGCCACGTAAGGTTTCAATTTCTAAACCTGGTAACTTCTGTCTTAGTTGCAGAACGTGCGTATCTACAGTACGAGTTGTTGGGAAGTGGTTGTAACCCCAAACGTGGTCTAGTAGCTCATCACGAGTAAACACTCGACCAAGATTACTTGCCAAGAATAGCAATAGATCAAATTCCGTACGCGTTAACGTGACTTCCAGTTCATTAAAAAACACTTCACGTGTTGCCTTGTCAATTACAAGATTTTGAGCCATCACTTTTGATGCATCTTGATCTTCAGCATCAGGTAGGCGTAGCTGTGCACGGATTCGAGCAAACAGTTCAGCTTCTGCAAATGGTTTCGTTAGGTAATCATTCGCACCTGAGTCTAAGCCGGCTACTTTGTCTTTTACTGTCACGAGAGCCGTTAGCAAAATAACTGGGATGTCTTTCTTTTTCTTCCAACCGGGAAGTGAATCTACTGAGTCACCATCAGGAAGTTGACGGTCTAGGATCACAAGATCCGCTTGTTCCCAATAGCCTTCAACTTCAGAGATCAGCTCGGCATGTAAACATTCATATCCAGCTTGCTCAAGGCTAACTAATAAACCGTCAGCCAAATTTTTATCGTCTTCAACGAGAAGCAATGTCTGTTTCACAAGGTATCTCCAAAATAAATGTTGTTGGGGGGCCGATAAGCGTCATGTGACCGCCCATTTTTCCGACCATAGATTCTACTATCGTCAGACCTAAACCGAGTCCACTCTTACTTACGAATGGCTTTCTTAGTTGCCCCCAATCTTTGCGAGACAAGTCTCCATTATCTATAACTTTGAATGTCAGCTTCTTGTCAGAAGTATTCAGTTCTAGTATCACTGGGGCAACACCGTATTTCACGGCATTTCTGATCAGGTTATCGATACACGTTCCTAACCAATATACGTTTACTTTTGCAGCAATATCTTTGTTTACGCGGAGTTCAATGCCCGGAGCAAAGTCTTCTTCAACTTTGTATTGAAGCCACTCTTCAACACTTGGCACCCACTCTGTTGCAAGCGGTTGGTTGTCTGATTGCAAATAGTCTTTACTTGCTTCTGCCAACTGCCTTAAACGGCGTGTATCTTCACACAACCTACGAAATTCATCATATACCGATTCTGGCAAGTGTTCGAACTCTCGCCTAAACCCTTCAACCGTCAATGACAAACTCGCAATCGGTGTTCTTAATTCATGCGTTAGAATTTGAAGAACCAGCATGCGGCTCTTCATCTCTTGTTTTTTACTGTTCCAACGGTAAACCGCCCACCCCAACACGAGTAGGATATTGGCAATCACCAAAATAAACATGGCGATCTGCAGAAGCTCTGAATGATCTTCTATTTCCCAACATACATTGCCGCGCTGGACGAAACAGCTGTTGCCTTCTGAGGACAAACTAAAGGATAAGCCCGCGAGCGTAGCATTTTCGTTCCAAACTGATTCTTTATACAGGTAATATCTATCGCCGCGCTTGACCCACATTTCATCAAGCTCAACAAACATACTCGCACCCGCTAGCAAAGCTGTTATGGCTTCGTTGTCCATCTTCTGTAGACGAGACAGTAGTTCATCGTGTTCTGTGTTCGGTCGCTCTTGAATGTGCATGTAGCGCTTCAACGAGTCAAATTTCTCTGGGTATAACTCAACGTAGCGTGCGGCATATGAACCGCCACCGGGATGAATCAAACCACTTCGAGTAAACCAACGATCAGAAAGTTTAGTCCCTTTACACATTGCACGAGTAAAGACCAAAGGCTCTGTGATTAGAGGGCTTAAGGGCAACTTTCCGCTGCATGTTTTTGATAACCGGTATAAGCGTTGGATGTCTTTTAGTGGGTATTCAGCAGTTTGCGGCAGCATAGAAGACGGCATGATCAAGCGAGTCGGGTAATCAGCCTGAAGCAGTCGAATATCATAAGATTCAATTGCCATTTCATGATCAAAAAGTTTAGTGAAGTTATCGATACGCTCAGGTAAAGAGTCAGCAAACGCGTTCACTGAAACTGATAATGTAGCGATAAGCAGAGTAAATGTTCTTTTGATGATCACAAACCAACGCAAATTCATATAGATCAATCAAATATATACCATTCGTTATCAAAGATAAATTTATAACCGCATGAAAAACCGTGCTAATGACGAGTTATAGCGACAAATTCGATCATATTAGGGCTATGTTGCACAGCTGTACTCGCTAATCGTTTGAGTCGTTATAACTTCATTCAAATGAGTTTTACGGCCGTCTATCGGACTGTGCTTATTGCTTATTGCTTATTGCTTATGGGCCATAGATTGCTGCTTATGGGTCATAGATTGTTGCTTTAGGATACAGCGACTTTCAGATGAATAAAAAAAGGAGCTCTAATGAGCTCCTTATTTAGTTACGACTTAATGCTTTTGCTTAGAAAATACTTAAAAAGTGTTTCCTATAGATGCTCTAGAATACCGAGACAGCTCTGTTTCGCATCACCAAACAACATCTGCGTATTCTCTTTGAAGAACAGTGGGTTTTGCACACCTGCGTAACCTGTGTTCATCGAACGTTTGAATACGATAACGTTCTGAGCATTCCAAACTTCAAGTACTGGCATGCCAGCGATTGGGCTGTTTGGATCTTCAAGTGCTGCTGGGTTCACAGTGTCGTTTGCACCGATAACCAAAACAGTATCGGTCTCATTGAAGTCATCGTTGAGTTCATCCATTTCAAGAACGATATCGTAAGGTACTTTTGCTTCAGCAAGTAACACATTCATGTGACCCGGTAACCGACCAGCAACTGGGTGGATACCAAATCGAACATTGATGCCCTGCGCTCGCAGCTTCTCAGTGATTTCATGCACTGGGTATTGAGCTTGAGCTACTGCCATGCCATATCCAGGAGTGATGATGACTGACTTTGAATTTTTCAGCATGTCAGCCACATCTTCAGCTGATGTTTCGCGGTGTTCACCTTGCTCTTCATCACCATCAGACACAACCACGTCTTGGCCGAATCCACCAGCAATAACGCTGATGAAAGAGCGATTCATCGCCTTACACATGATGTAAGAAAGAATTGCACCTGACGAACCAACCAATGCACCGGTTACGATAAGCAGATCGTTCGCAAGCATGAAACCTGCCGCTGCTGCTGCCCAACCAGAATACGAGTTCAGCATAGAGACAACCACTGGCATATCTGCGCCACCAATCGATGCCACTAGGTGGTAACCGAATGCGAATGCGATAAGAGTCATCACCATTAGCGCGAACATACTGCCGTCCGCTTTAACGAACATGATCATCAGTAGTGTAGAAACTACGATCGCCGCAAGGTTCCACTTATGCTTATGAGGAATGTTCAATGCAGACGAAGAGATAACGCCACGAAGCTTACCAAACGCAACAATAGAACCCGTGAACGTCACCGCACCGATAAACACGCCAAGGAACACTTCCACTAGGTGGATCACGTGCTCTGCATGAATATCAGCAGGGTTGATAGAAACGGTAGCAGGTGGATCAATGTAACTGTTGTAACCTACAAGTACTGCTGCCATACCTACGAAGCTGTGCAGAATTGCCACCAGCTCAGGCATTTCAGTCATTTCTACTTTTCTTGCGTAGTGGATACCAATACCACCACCGATCACCATAGCAATGATGATCCATACAATACCTGCAGAATGTGGGCCAAAGATCGTCGCGATCAACGCGATTGCCATACCCGTGATACCGTAATAGTTACCTGCCCGCGCAGATTCCTGTTTCGACAACCCAGCCAAGCTCATAATAAAGAATACAGCAGCCACAATATAAGCTGCTTGTACTAATCCTTCAGACATCTGTCACTCCTTAGTCTTTACGGAACATTTCAAGCATACGTTTGGTTACGGTAAAGCCACCAAAGATGTTGATACTTGCAATTAATACGGCAATAAATGATAAGAACGTGACAACGCCACTTCCTTGTCCTATCTGTAACAGTGCACCGACTACAATGATTCCTGAAATCGCGTTAGTTACGGACATCAAAGGCGTATGCAGAGAATGGCTTACATTCCAAACGACGTAATAACCCACCACACAAGCGAGTACAAAAACGGTAAAGTGAGATAAGAACGCAGCAGGAGCAACTGAAGCTACCCAAGCAAATGCACCTACAGCAACCGCCATGCCTGCCACTTTCTTAATTGGAGAAACCGGCTCTTCAACTTTAGGCTCCGGTTTAACCGCTTTGGGCTTAGCTTGTTGTGGTTGAGCTGAAACTTGAATTGGTGGTGCAGGCCAAGTGACTTCACCCTCTTTAACCACGGTAACACCGCGTAGCACGACATCTTCAAAGTCAATATTGATGTTGCCATCTTTCTCTTTGCAAAGCAGTTTCAGCAAGTTAACTAGGTTCGTTGCATACAGTTGAGATGATTGAGTCGGTAGTCGACCAACCATATCTGTGTAACCTACCACTTTCACGCCGTTAGCCGTTGTAATGACTTGATCCGCAACGGTATATTCACAGTTGCCGCCATTGGCTGCCGCAAGGTCAACAATCACACTACCAGCACTCATGCTGTCTACCATCTCTTTGGTAATCAGCTTAGGTGCCGGACGACCTGGGATCAGTGCCGTTGTAATGATGATATCGACATCTTTAGCTTGAGCTGCATACAGTTCTTCAGCTTTCTTATTGAATGCTTCAGACATCTCTTTTGCGTAGCCGTCGCCCGCGCTGGTATCTTCCTTGAAATCCACTTCCAAGAATTCAGCGCCCATAGACTCAACTTGCTCTTTTACTTCAGGACGAACATCGAACGAACGAACGATCGCACCCAAACTACCCGCAGCGCCAATTGCTGCTAGGCCAGCAACACCCGCTCCAGCAACCAGTACCTTCGCTGGTGGAACTTTGCCTGCCGCCGTAATTTGACCTGTGAAGAATCGACCAAACTCATGCGCCGCCTCAACAACAGCACGGTAACCCGCGATGTTAGCCATAGAACTCAATGCATCTAACGCTTGAGCTCTTGAAATACGAGGTACAGAATCCATCGCCATCACGTTAATATTACGAGTGGACAATTGTTCCATTAATTCTGAGTTCTGAGCTGGCCAAATAAAGCTGACCAATGTTGCGCCATCTTTAAGAAGATCAATTTCATTTGTAGTTTCGTCAACGATCGGAGCGTTAACTTTAAAAATAATATCGGATTTCCAAGCTTCATCTGCGGTGACAATTTTTGCTCCAGCTTGTTCATAAACTGCATCTTCAAAACTTGCTAACGCACCTGCTTGTGATTCAACACAAACTTCAAATCCTAATTTTAGAAGCTGTTCTACCGATTTCGGCGAAGCAGCGACTCGCGTTTCACCTGCGAGTGTTTCTCTTGGTACACCAATTTGCATAGCTATTCCTTGACTATTGGCACAATGACTTATTCGTTTGTATCTAACGACAACTAATACTTCAAGCGTTTTATTCAAAGAACAGGAAAAGTTATTACTTATAACGATTTGGATGGAATTGGAGCACTTCATTTGAAGAAATGACGCCTCTTTTGAGCCAAGAGGTCAAACCACTTGCAAATATTCCTTTAAATAACAACCTACTAGCTGTTCTTTGTTCCTAAAACTAAAAAGAGCTTTCAGCATATACACTGAAAGCTCTCTAAATTATGACCAACATCAATTCTAACCCTATTTGGTTAGCTAAAAATGCTATCGCCCATTTGGTCGATGAACATCTGCGATTTTTTAAGCATCAGTTCATCGGCATCTTGTTTGTTTGAAACAACATCTGAACGAATAAAACGATGGGTTTTGATTTCACCATCAAATTCTTTCTCGATTCGCCCAGCTACACGGTATTGACCAGATTCAGCAATGGCATCTTGATAGATATTGAAGCCTTTGTATTCGACTGGCTCAATTTCTACTTTTTGTTCGGTTTTTTCTTTGCCACTAAATAATCTAGAAAAGAATCCCACGTTTTTACTCCTTAAATGACCGCATTAACCGTAAACTATCATGACTGTTTACCGCTCAACAATGGCTTTTCATACCATTGTAATTCAACGTCATCATCAAAATTATGTTGACTAAAGATTACGGGTACATTGTCGTCACGCTCTCGCCTTCTGTCGTCAATGATCATACTTTCTGCATTTTTGACCGCGATCTCACTATTTCGTTTATACAGCACCAATTTATCCTCTGGCAATGCCGATAGAAAATCGACATCGAAGCGAATATAGATGGGTTTAAGCTGACCCAAAGCCAAACACGCAAGATCGGCTAACTGCTCGTTGGTATAGCCAGAAACATACTCTTCTGTCGCTAATACATTTCCCACCAAAGTTTCCATATAGTTATGGACATCGACACTGATTTGCATATTACACCTCCATGTTGAGCGGTTGTTTCTAGTTTAATCGTTGTTACAGCTAATCATTGTTGTAACTAATTACCGTTGTTGCTAGCCGCTTCTGCAGTTAGGCGTATAACATCTGTTCATTGCTACTTAGGTAACCACCTAACTCTTAAGCACAAACTATCTTAATTTAGTTAAGTATCAATAACGGCTGTTTCATTTATCATATATACTGTTTAGCTCGTTCTTAGGTTAATAGCAACTGAAACACATATAAATTTAATTGTACAATTAGCGAGCTATGATCATGTTTTTGCTATAATTTAATGAAAAAGCTTGGCAATTGCTTGTTTACCCGTATCCTACGTATAAAATTAAAATATAAGATCATCATTATAGTTAGGCTCACCACATAAATGACATCTTCTTTCGTCACGTCGAGCATATTTCGATTTTGCTTTCCCTTACTTCTATTAGCAATATTACTTGCAGGTATGAACAACGTCATCCTAGTGACGGATTCAAACTTAGGGTTTGCTAGCAACCTCCCATACATTCTATTGAGCGTTGCGGTTTTGCTGTGCCACACATTTAAGCAAGGTCGTATGGCCATGGTGTCCTTAACCATGCTCGTCGCATACCTCATCATTCAAGTTCGTTTACAAACGCCACTCAACACAGGCACCACTCTATTAGAACTGTCTCTGTTAACCGCTTTAGTTCCTGTAACATGCTTACTGGTGTATGCCTTCCCAGATAACGGCGTTAACTCGAAATCCATGTTCCTATATGCTTTGGTTCTCGTTCTGTTTACGGTATGGGCGCAATTAATTGTTTCTCATTTCCAGTCAGGTGGATTTGAGTCATGGAGCGAAGGTATCCTGTTTATCGTTAACGGATTCTCGAGGCTACCTTTCGTTTTAGTGCTGTATAGCCTTTGTTTACTTGGCCTTACGTCGATTTTAGTTCTGGTATACAACCGCGCGATTGATGTTGTCGTATACAGCGCAATTTTACTTTCTACTAGTACATTCATATTTTTTGATGTGCAATACATCTCTAGTACGATGTTCTCGCTGTCTGGTACGCTATTCATTATCTATGTCGTCTCTGCTAGCCACGATATGGCCTTTAATGACCGTTTAACTAACATTCCAGGTAGACACGCACTAGAAGTGGATATGAAGCACTTAGGGCGAAAATACTCAATGGCGATGGTTGATATCGACCACTTCAAGAAATTTAACGATACCTACGGGCATGACATTGGCGACGATGTGTTGAAGTTGGTAGCACGTATATTGAGTGAAACAACCGGTGGTGCAAAAGCTTATCGCTATGGTGGTGAAGAGTTTACGATTATTTTTAAAGGCAAATACTCGGAACAGGTTAAAGAGCACCTTCAAGTTCTCATTTCGGAAGTACAAAACTACGATATGACGATTCGAAATAGCAACGATCGCCCTGACGACCATGAAGTCGGCATTAAAAAACGTGGTCAGAGCAACAAATCAACTGAAGTCGTAAACGTAACGGTGAGCATTGGGCTGTCTGATAGTAGAACCACTAAACAACCCGTAGAAGTCTTGAAACTTGCCGATAACGCACTGTACAAAGCAAAAGAAACTGGCCGAAACAAGCTGTGTGTCGATAGTTAAAGACGTTGAAAGTCTTGGAATGTAAAGCTCTGAACATCGTAATTTAACGGTGTGAACATCGAAAGCGTTGGTGCTTAGACTAATCTTGGTTAAAGAAGATGACTAAGCTCCCTCCTTTCAAACTACTTCCATAATTGATAGTAAACCCTATTCCTACATTATCGACCCAGTCATTAAACAGATTTGGGTTAAGCAACCAACCTACACTACCTTCGTAGTAAGCTGTAGTGCCCATAGACGCGACAGTATCACCACCAATATCTATTCTTCTTATACTGGAATACATGGATGTGATGTTTTTGTCCCAACGAACTAAGTCATAGAAGATCTTAGCTTCATTTGCTATGTACCAACCTTCTGGGTGACCAATGTTACCGTTATTGGCTTCTCCCCAACCTATACCATTAAAGTAATGCCAACTGGTACTGAGTTTATATTTACCCCAGTCATTCTTATCTTCAAACATCAACTTTATCTTAGGCTCTATTATGTATGCCCAAGCATCCGTGTTCAGATAAAGACCATCCAGGCGACCTTGAATTGGTGCAAGCAACGAAGAACGATATTCAAAATCGTTTCGATAATAGGAAATATGGTTACCAATTGCAGAACTAAAACTCCAGTATTCGTTCAACTGGGATACGTTCGCATACTCAACGTAACCAGAAACAACAGACTCTTTTTGAAAGTCGCTTATCGTTGAACTGGCATATTGAACATCCTTCTCTATCCGCAACGCAGATAAACGAAGTGTTACTTCTTGATGGTTGTCTTCAATATAACTTGGCACTTCAAAGGTATAAGGAAGGCTGAGGGACGCGATATTTTGTCGGCGACTTACTGAGTCATTAGAGCCAATATCTTCATTGTCCAAACTAAAGACTTTGTTGGGATCAAAATTATTAATGCCAAAGGTAAACACATCCGTATCATTGAGCAAAACACTCGTTGCGAAGGTTTGTTCAATGTCTTTCCTGACCAGTTCAGAGAGCGAAGCTGCGTTAACAGCAGTTGGAGACACGGAAACAAACAGAGTTAATACAAGACCTTTGTTTGAGTTAGTCATGACGAATGACTTGGAATGCTGCATTTTTTTTATCACTTAAGTCACTTCCTAGCTTATAAGCTACTAGAAGTATAATTCAGGTTACTACCGAAGCTCGTCAACTATTGCTCAAGCTCCATAATATCGCGTTGTATGTAGGTATTTCTTCCACTTTGCTTGGCCTGATACAGTGCTTGGTCAACCTTTTCGTAAATAGAAGCGATAGCTTCACCACCTTCAGGGACGAATGACAACACACCTTGTGACACTGTCACCCTATCAGACACTGCTGAGTAGTCGTGGACGTAGTTCATTTGATGCAGTGCTTCTTTTACACGATTGGCCTGTAAATTAGCCGCGGAGCTGTCGGTATCACTCAGAATGATGACGAACTCTTCACCGCCGTAACGTCCAACAAACTCTCCAGCTCGAACAAAGAGCTCTTTCAAAGTATTGGCAAGCCCTTGCAGGCACTTATCCCCTTGAATGTGGCCATAGTTATCGTTGTAAGGCTTAAAAAAGTCAACATCGAGTAGTATGACGGTCATGGATATATTACGTCGTCCGTGCCACGCAATGCTCTCTTCAAGCTTAGTATCCATATATCGTCGGTTGTACAATTTGGTTAGGCCGTCTTCGTTGGCTTGTTGTTGCAGTAAAATATTCAGTTCTTCGAGTTTGGCGGTACTCTGTTTTAACTCTCGTCTCATGTGCGCAATACGCTGCATCGCAATCAACTTAGAGTTCAAAACAACTTTGTTTACCGGTTTGATCAAATAGTCATCGCCGCCGGCATCAATCGCTTTTGCGATCATTTCAGGCTCTTCATGACCGCTCAAAAAGATGATCGGAACCCATTCTGGGAATTGCCGACGAACTTCGTTAGCGACCTCAAAACCATCCATGTCTGGCATGCTGATATCCAGTAACACGAGTTCAGGATCAAAATCAGAATAAACATTCAGGGCTTCTTTTCCGCTACCAACAGCTTCTACAACATGACCCAGTTGCTTGAGTCGAATAGCGAGTTGCATCCTATCCAGTTGAACGTCATCAACCAGCAATATGCGCATCGAAGATCCCTTTTCTATCATCACATCACCTTTATCTAGTGTTGAATATTCAAAGTAGCTCAAATTTGGGCTTAAATCATGCCCTAATCTCTATATTATATTGACTTTTTTACAGATCTTTTTAGCATTGTTTCTTTTTAAAGAGAAATACTATGTCAGACGCTACAAACAACGAAGTACAAGAAATCGATTTAACCACTATCTCACCAGAGCTTCGCCAAGTTATCGAATTTGATGAAGTGCCTAAAGAGATGCACAACATGGTTACTTCTATTCACGAAGTGTCTGAAGAAGCAGTGCGTGAAACTTGGAGCAGCCTTCCAGCAAGCGCACAAAATGTTTTAGACAACTTCGAGCAATTCCACGCTCTAATCTCTGTTAGCCAAGCTTTCGCTGGCGTAAACATGATGGAGGAGTTCCCTACTCTTAAACTTCCAGAAGGCATGTCTGATGAAGAAAAAGAAGAGTACCGAGCTCAACTGCTTGACCAAATTTTACATAACTGTGTAAAAGACATGGCTAAGCAAATCAAGAAAGCGCGCCGTGATGCTATCTTGAAGCGTGATTTCAAAGAAGTTTTCATCCGCTAAGCTATTCAGAGCACCTAAATTTAGGTTGAATGCTTAACGAAAACTTAATGATTAAGCCGTATGTTATTTAAAACATGCGGCTTTTTTGTACCTGCAGCTTTTTCTATACGTTCTTTTTCTGCTCGCTTCTTCTATTATTCGAACGCAACGTCTGGGTTCTTGTTAGTGCAGGGACTCTCATTGTGGCTCTTATAATTCTAACTTTTCTCACTGCACGAAAGTATGCACAAAGACTCATAATTATGACGCAAAACTGGCAGTTATACCGTATAAAAATGACGCATGTAGTCATTTATGGAATCAAGATCGAGTCACAGAATCAAGATCGAGTTTCACCCGTTCTAAAATGAAACCAAAAACCAGGTACGCCGTGGGACCTTAATGTATTACCGCTAGATCTGAATATCTTATCGCATGAGCTTGCTGCATAAACTTAGTTCATAAGCTTAGTGCGTTATCGCGATATCCTTTTGCGCGACACTCACGCCTTTAATTTGTGCGTAGACACGTTGTCCAATTTCTAAATTCAGCTCATCCAGCGCCCACAATGTAATGGTTGCCCATAGGTAGCATCCGGCCTCAAGTTCTAACTCGACAGCGACACTCTGCTTATTCGAGCCTTGTTGGTGCGTCTCTACCCTTTTTATAGTGACAGGAAGGATATTACGTATCGAAGTGCCTTGCGGCTGCTGTAGCGTGATAGAGACATCATTTGCCCTCACTTGCAGCCTTACCGTAGTGCCAAGCTCGCTCGACACCTTTTGAACCCAAAGTGACGTTGATTTACCTAACGTTAGACGTGACAACGCATAATCATCATTATGTTCCGCTAATGTCGCTTCAAACAACGAACTTTGCTCTGAAAAAGATTGCCACGGTTGCATGGCTCTCGATGCCCATACCTCTTCCGTCATCCCCGATGAAATAACTTTGCCTTGCTCAATGATCACAAGGTGATTTGCCAAGCGTAATATTTCATTGAGGCTATGAGTGACATAGATAATCGGTATTTGAACGGTTTCAGATAAGTTTTCCAGAAACGGCATTACTTCACGCTTACGAGGTAAGTCCAGAGACGCCAATGGCTCATCCATCAATAGAATGCTGGGCTTAGACAACAGTGCGCGGCCAATCGCAACACGTTGCTTCTCACCGCCAGACAGACGGGCTGGATAGCGATCAAGCAGCGAGCCCAACGATAGCAACGAGACTATTTGCTCAAAGTGCGCTTTGTCAGCACCTTTCATGCCGTACTTAAGATTCGCCGCGACTTTCATGTGTGGGAACAATCGCGATTCTTGGAATACATAGCCGACGTTGCGTTTGTGCGTTGGTAAGTTGATGCCATTTTCACTATCGAACAGAATGGTTCCAGATACGCTGATCAAGCCACTATCTGGTTGTTTGAGACCACTAATGGCATTGATAAGTGAAGTTTTACCTGCACCAGAACGACCGAAAATTGCCGTAATACCAGTACTTGGCAATTCTAAGTCAATATCAAAAAACGTTTCACCAAGCTGTTGCTGATATTGGAGGACTAAAGCGCTCATGCGACTCATGCGTTGCCCCCCAAACGTTTTGCTGACTTTTTGTTGAGCCATTCAGAAAGCATCAGTGAACTCAGTGCGATCACAATAGAAATGACACACAAACGTGCGGCTTCCATTTCTGATCCTGGGGTTTCAATAAAGGTATACATGGCTAAAGGGATGGTTTGAGTTTCACCGGGAATATTTGAAACGAAGCTGATGGTCGCACCAAATTCACCCAGACTTCTTGCGAATGAAAGCATGGTGCCAGTAATGATCCCTGGGATCATCAGCGGTAATGTAATAGTGAAGAACACGCGAAGAGGTGAAGCGCCCAATGTAGCTGCGGCCTCTTCAAGTTTACTATCAACAGTTTCTAAGCTCAGGCGAATAGAACGAACCATCAATGGTAACGCGACAACAACACACGCAAGTGCCGCGCCCTTCCAGCTAAAACTAAATACAATACCAAACACGTCATTAAGCCAAGAGCCAATAACGCCTTGTCTGCCCATCATCACTAGCAACAAATAACCAATAACCACGGGTGGAAGCACCAAAGGCAAATGGACAATACTTTCTACAATGCTTTTGCCCACAAATTGTTTCTTAGCAAGCAACCATGCCAAGCCGATGCCGATTGGAATAAGCCACAAGATGGCAAAACCAGCGACTTTCAAGCTCAGCATTAAGGCTTGGTATTCGTATTCCGATAGATACATCATTTAACGCACTTCAAATCCAAAACTGTTCAAGGTGTCCTTCGCTTTTTCGCTCTTTAGGAAAGTATAGAACTGTTCTGTGACGACTTTATCGCTCAATTTCGCTACAGGGTAACGTATTGACGTATGTAAATCTGATGGGAACGTCGACACTAGGTTCACTTCTTTAGATAGTAATGCATCTGTTTTGTAAACAATGCCAAGCTTAGCTTCACTACGCTCTACCAAAGCCAATGCCATACGTACATTGTTACTTGGTGCCAATCGAGTCTTCACATCGTCCCATACACCTAACGTTTCTAGCGCTTCTTTCGCATAGATACCCGCAGGAACCGACATGGTGTTGCCAACTGCAAGTCTTTCATTCATTAGAAGTTTAGCCCATTGGTCACCGCTTGAGAGGTCCAAAGATATTGGCGTATCTTTCGGGGAAATTAACACGAGTTCGTTTTCGCACAAGTTTGTGACATTGTCACTAGCAACCAATTGGCGATCGACTAAATGCGTCATCCATTTTTCGTTTGCCGAGATAAAAATGTCTGCTGGCGCACCTCGTTCAATTTGGCGCACCAAAGACGACGTGCTCGCATACACTGGAATAACATCGACAGAATGATCTTTCTCAAACTCTTCAACCAACAAGTTAACCGCGTTCGTCATCGACGATGCAGCATAAACTCGTAGTTTTTCAGCAGCCAAAAGATGAGTAGAACTCAGTGCTGAAACTAAGACGATAGTTAAAAGGATGACTCGTTTTTTCATTATTCTCATTTAATCTATTGTTCGTTTAAATTCTTGAGCTAACTTCTAAGTTGCGGCCTAAGCTGTTAATTCAGGCCAAAGCAGGTCAAGGTTCAAGTGATCTTCGATGGCATCAGCGATTCGATTGATACCCAACTCTTTAAGCTGTTCATGGTCAATCGCTGTCACATCATTGGCGCCTGCCCATTCGCAAATAAGCGACAATGCATCACTGTTATCGAATACGCCATGCAGGTAAGTACCAAAAATTGAATTATCTTGATTCACAGCACCATCAACACTGCCAGATTCTAACTGAACCGGTAATACCGTTTCATTGACATCAGTCCTACCTACGTGGATTTCATACCCTTTTACTTGTGCAGTTTTGCCATCAAGTGTCATGGTTCCACACACATTGGTTAAAGTTTTCTGCTGTGTTAGTGTCGTTTCAGTATCAAGATACCCCAACCCTTCACTGCTTCCAGGTTTCCCTTCAACGCCATCTGGGTCGTGGATGATATTCCCTAGCATCTGATAACCGCCACAAATACCCATCACTTTCCCGCCCAAGCGTAAATGACGCTGAATATCTTTACCCCAACCTTGCTGTTTTAGGTATTCCAAATCTGCTCTTACCGATTTTGTTCCCGGCAACACAATCAAATCAGCGTTGTTCAAGCGATCGCCTTTGCCTACGTAGCGTAAATCAATCGACGGATTAAGTCGCAGAGCGTCAAAGTCTGTATGGTTACTGATTCGAGTTAGTACTGGCACCACGACTTTAAGTTTAGCTTCTCCATCAGACTCTTGAGCAGAGGTTATCGCATCCTCCGCCTCTAAGTTAAAACCATGTAGATAAGGCAAAACCCCTATCACAGGCTTACCTGTTTTCTCTTCTAGCCAATCTAAACCAGATTGAAGTAACGCAATATCGCCTCTAAAACGGTTTATCACAAAGCCTTTTACGCGCGCTTGTTCAGATTCAGATAATAAAGCTAATGTGCCGTAGAGGTGTGCAAAAACGCCGCCGCGATCAATATCAGCAACGATGATCACTGGGATGTCTGCCTTTTCAGCGAAGCCCATGTTCGCTATATCGTTTTCTCGAAGATTGATCTCTGCGGGACTGCCCGCACCTTCAATCATCACGCTTTGGTATTCTTCAGAAAGTCGATCAAACGAATCGATAACCGAATTCATCGCAACTTTCTTGTAGTCGTGATATCCGGTCGCTTCCATATTCGTCAGTGCTCTTCCTTGTAGAATCACTTGCGCACCCGTATCTGAATTGGGTTTTAGCAATACAGGATTCATATGGACGGTAGGCTCAATATTACAAGCTTGTGCCTGAACCGCTTGAGCACGACCAATTTCGCCACCATCTTTTGTCACTGCGCTATTTAGCGCCATATTTTGAGGCTTAAAAGGTGCCACTTTGATGCCTTTCCTTGCCAAAACACGGCATAAACCTGCCACCAAAACACTTTTTCCGGCATCTGACGTTGTCCCTTGAACCATAAGGGCGTTTAACGGTGATCGCATCTGTACTTAAATCCTTTATTTCTTAATTTTCAATTTATAGCTGTGGGCAATATTTCTCTGCCTCCATCTTAACGTCATTGTCGTGTAGATGCTCAATAAAATGAATGGAAAATGAATGTGTTACTCACTCTGGATTCAACCCCAGTGTTGTTTAATAGCTCCATCGAAACGAAGCTTACAAACAAAATAAGCGCACTCACGAAAAGAAACGTTTCAAATTAAGAAAAACGTTTCTAATAAAAACAACATTAAGGGATTCACCATGAAAAAAACTGTATTAGCTATCGCATCTACTATTATCCTCGCTCCTACTTTCGCAATGGCTAGTGACCATCACAGCGACAGTAACAGTAATCACAACAATAGCGACAGTAACCACAAGCATCAGAGCGCTATTGCGTACACGGGACCGATTGAAACCGTTTCAGTTGCGACTCTACTAGCAGACACCAGCATGTTCGCAGAGCAAGAAGCAATCGTAGATGGCAAGATTGTTCGTCAACTAAAGAACGATACGTTCGTATTCTCTGATGGTCAGAGTGAAATTCAAATCGAACTGGATGACGATATCCTTCTAGCGCAACCGCTCACCGCAGATACAAAAGTTCGTATATTTGGCGAATACGAAGGTGGTAAAACGCCAGAGATCGAAGTAGATCATATTCAAGTTTTGTAAGATACAAACTCCGTACCGTCGACTTCAAAGGCATGATTTATAACAAATGGCCTGCATATTGCAGGCTTTTTTGCATTATAATGCCGAAAAATATAATTAATATGGAGTCACCATGCTAGGTAGCGCAAACAAGACGGTCCTTTTGGGGTTGGTTACACTGTGTTCATTCTCTGCGTATGCAAACAACTTTAACTACAATACATTTGAGCTGCGCACAGGTATTAGCCCTAGTACATTTGGTGGCGAAGTCACAACAATGTTCACTCAAAACTCACACTTTGTTGCTCGAATCGATTCTGAATTTGAAGGGGATTGGGATGCGGCTGTAGGTATGGGGTTCAACGGCCCAATTAATCAGTTGGCTGATATTACTGGACAGATGTTACTGCACAACATCGAACGTAATGATGGTAACCACATTAAAACTGAAATCAATATTGGTTTAAGAGCTTGGTTACTGGCAAACATTGAAGTTAACGCCCGCCTTGGTCAACTCGTCGACAGCGACGACACGAGTTCAATTGTCGGTGTAGGGGCTCGCTTCCACTCAACAGAACAGCTTTCAGTAGGTATTGACCTTCGAAATAACGGTACTTACGGCCACCAATTCTTAATGTCAGCTCGATTTGGCTTTTAAGTCTATTCAACACTTATGATCCATCAGTGAGCAAATGTTAAATTCGATTGTTTAAACGGTAACTTAAAGGCTAATAGTCTCGTGACCTATTGGCCTTAATGTCTGATTTTGCAACTAAAAACTAAACATTTAGCTTAAAACCCTCGAAAATCACCCTTTCTCGTCACTTCCGTTTATAACTCATTTTTATACTATTCATTTATTGATAAAAATCAGTAATAAAATATCTTTACGGTAATACGGCGTACTGCTACTCTCTTCCAAATTTCTAATAGAGTGAAGTACCGTAAATGGGTGTTAGCAATATTTCAATCAAGAACAAATTAACATTGATGTTTGTTGTCATTATTTTCGCAATGACTATGATTCAGACTTATGTAACAGGTAAGCAACTTCTTAACGAAACCTATCGTTCCATTCAGCAATATTCAAATACACTAACTGATACAACGGTATCGGGTATAGAAAAATGGATTGAAGGCCGAATTAACGTTGTAAATGCAGCGAAAAATTCATTTACTTTTACCGATGACCCAACCAGCTATTTAACTCAAAGTACAAGTGCCGGTAAGTTTCAAATTGCCTACGCAGGGCTTTCTGACGGTCGCTTTCTTCTAGGTGGTGATTTGCCAGTACCGCAAGACTACGACCCACGTACTCGAGATTGGTACAAAGCGCCTATGGCGGCAGGTCAAACAGTCGTCACTGAACCCTATGTTGATGTAGCTACGAATGACCTAGTGGTAACAATTGCAAGCCCATTCAATACCAACGGTTTCTCTGGTGTTATTGGTGCAGACCTGAACTTAAACACCCTCATTAATGATATTGTAAGTATCGAGCAACCTGGTGTTTACGCTTTTCTTGTCGATGGTAAAGGTAACATTGTTGCCCATAGAGACCGTGGCCTAACGCTAAAGCCTGTTTCTAATATTTCAAACAACCTTTCTGCTCAGAAAATCAAATCACTTGCGCAAAATCCAGAATTTGAAGAGTTAACCATTAAAGGTACCGACTCCCTTCTTTCTGCTCAGAAAGTTCCTCATACAGACTGGTACTTCACTGTTGTTATAGATAAAGATCACTCTTTTGCTTCTTACTATTCATTAGTTCGTCAGTCGGTAATATTTGGTCTAATACAACTTGCTGTAATCGCATTTGTTGCGATGTTTATCATCAAGAAAGCACTGTCGCCATTAACGACACTAAGCTCGGCAATGGAAGCATTGTCCAAAGGTGACGGCGACTTAACACAGCGTATGACTGTTCATAGTAAAGACGAGATTGGCACTCTAGCGCATCACGTCAACGCATTCATAGCAAAACTTCAAGAGATAGTGCGTGATATTGCGGGCTCTTCAAACCAGCTTAATCAGCAATCTGAAATTAGTACCAATGTCGCTCGTCAAACAAGTGAAGGTCTATCAGTCCAACTTCACGAAATTTCTCAGATTGCCACAGCCGTACATGAAATGTCGGCAACAGCAGAAGAAGTAGCAAACAACGCGCAAATGACGGCTGATTCAGCGATCAGTTCAACAAAGAATTGTGAACAAGGTAAGCAAGTCATCATTCGCAACCAAGATTCGATCACTAGCCTTGCTCAACAAGTTGAGAACGCTTCAGGAATCATTCAAGAAGTAGAGAAAAATGCGTTAGACATCAACACTATTCTATCAACCATTTCTGATATTGCAGAACAAACTAACCTACTTGCCTTAAACGCAGCGATTGAAGCGGCACGTGCGGGTGAGCAAGGTCGCGGTTTTGCGGTTGTGGCAGATGAAGTTCGTGTTCTTTCTCAACGTACTCACAGTTCTACAGACGAGATTCGCGAAATGATCGAGACTCTTCAGAAAAACAGCGTCAGTGCGGTTGAATCAATGCAACGTAGCCAAGACTTGGCGCAATCAAGTGTCGATGATGCAAACAATGCGACGATTGCACTGGAAGAGATCGCGACATCGATTCAACAGATCTCAGAGATGGCTTCACATATCTCGAATGCTGCTTCTGAGCAAAGATCGGTTACTGGTGAAGTCAGTAAGAATATTCAGTTGGTTAATGATGTATCAGAAAACATGTCTACTGAGGCTGATAACTCTCGTCACTTGTCTGAAGAGTTGCGCGGTATTGCTCAACAGTTGAATACTCAAGTTCAATTGTTTAAATACTAGACGTACGGATAATTCGTTCTAGCTCTTGAGCGCGGTTAAACAATGTTGTTTAACCGCGTTTAAAATTAGAACCAACATCAGAACGACAAAAAGCCCCCGACCACTATTGTGTTCGGGGGCTTTCTTATTCTCATTGCTTTCTTATTATAGTTAGCAAATAAACAGTTAGCTGCTAGCCGTTTACCTAATTACTAATGCAACTATAGGTCAACCAATACAGTTATAGACCAACTAAGACTGTTATAAGCTAACCATTAGCATCTTTTTCTGATGATCCAAGTACTCTTCATAAGTACCTTGGAAGCTCACTAATTGTTGGTCTTTTACATCAATGATGTGTGTTGCTAGCGAAGAAACGAACTCACGGTCATGGCTTACAAAGATAAGCGTCCCCGTGTAAACCTTCAATGCGTCGTTCAGGGCTTGGATTGCTTCCATGTCCATGTGGTTCGTTGGTTCGTCCATCACAAGCACGTTGATGTCTTGCATCATTAGCTTGCCGAATAACAGACGGTTTTTCTCTCCACCAGAACAGTTACGAGCTTTCTTGTTCGCATCATCAGCAGTAAACAATAGACGACCTAGAATACCACGTACCATAAGGTCATCGTGCTTCACTGTGCGCCATTGTGAGATCCAATCGAAGATACTCAGGTCGTTATCAAAGTCAGACGAGCTATCTTGTGGGCAGTAGCCTACTGATGCGTTTTCAGACCATTTAACGATACCTTCGTTTTGCTCTAGCTCTTGAACTAGGCATTTCAATAGTGTTGTTTTACCCACACCGTTCTCACCGATAACAGCAAGACGTGTACCCGCTTCAAGCAGCAAGTTACCACCAGTAAACAGTGTTTCGCCATCGAAGCCGTGACCAAGCTCTTTAAGTTCAAGCGCTTGACGGTGTAGTTTCTTGCCTTCACCAAAATCAATGGATGGGCTCATGCGGCTCGATGATTTCACTTCATCAAGCGTGATCTTGTCCATCTTCTTAGCGCGAGAACTTGCTTGTTTCGCTTTAGATGCGTTCGCACCAAAACGGTTTACGAAGTCTTGCAGTTCGCTGATCTCTGCCGCTTTCTTAGCATTGCTCGCTAGAAGTTGATCTCGAATCAAACCAGACGCTTCTAAGAAGTACTCGTAGTTACCCGGGTAAACACGTAGCTCGCCGTAGTCGATATCCGCCATATGCGTACATACAGAGTTAAGGAAGTGTCTATCGTGCGAAATGATGATCATTGTACATTTACGCTGGTTTAGCTCTTCAGCAAGCCAGTTAATCGTGTGAATGTCCAAGTTGTTGGTTGGTTCATCAAGAAGCAGGATATCTGGGTTTGCAAACAGTGCCTGTGCCAATAGCACACGCAGTTTCCAACCCGGAGCAACTTGTTGCATTAGGCCGAAATGGAACTCTTCTTCGATACCCGCTTGAATTAGGATATCACCAGCACGGCTTTCTGCTGTGTAGCCATCCATTTCCGCGAATTCACTTTCAAGCTCAGCGACTTTCATACCATCGTCTTCGCTCATTTCTGGCAAAGAGTAAATACGGTCACGTTCTTGTTTTACTTCCCACAGTTTTTTGTCACCCATGATCACTACATCGATAACGCTGTACTGTTCAAAAGCGAATTGATCTTGGCTTAGCACACCCAGTTTTTCTCCAGGAGTGATCGAAACGTTGCCCGAGCTTGGCGTCAATGCGCCACTTAGGATTTTCATGAACGTTGATTTTCCGCAACCATTGGCGCCGATCAAACCATAACGGTTTCCGTTACCAAATTTAGCAGAGATGTTTTCAAACAGCGGCTCTGCGCCAAATTGCATTGTGATGTTCGCGGTAGATATCAAAGAACTAATTCCTAAGCGTGTACTGACAGATAATTATTTGGCTATTTCAATTAGCCAAAATAAGAAGTACGAAAGTATGGATTAAACATAAAACGAAGCGCGGATTATATAGAGATCAGGATCACATTGTCGAGGTTAAACAGTGAACGAATGAAGAACAACGCACAATAAAGTGTATTTCGTCGTTTATTACATCATAAAAAGAAAAAATCCCCACTAATTCCATTAGTAGGGATTCCATTTCTCATCAATAAAAGCATCAGACTCTAATTCGAATGAATACCGATTGACGCTATTTAGTTACTTTTTTCTGAACGTATTTTTGACCTACATCGACAACGGCAACATCTCTAAAGAAGCTTCTCCCCAACAGAATTGGGAAAGAAAGATGCGTTCGATCTGCTAGCGTAAATTCAGTCTTATCTTTTAGATCGCCGATTTGAATTGAAGCGACAACAACAGCACGTCGTTGTGTACCTTCCGCGCTCGACTGCTTGATCTTAACCCAACGCTCTACCGGCAAGCTGATCTCTTCAGTTGTGATGCCGTCATGTTCAATTTTGAACTTAACCCAATCTTTACCGTCACGTTCGAAGTCAACAATATCAACGGCACTGATTGATGATGTTGTTGCACCTGTATCAACTCGTGCTTTAAACGCTTCTTTAAGACCAGGAACAAACACCCACTCCTCTTCGCCAAGAATCAGTTTGCCATCACTTGTCTTGGTTGGTTTTGCAGTCGGTTTTTGTTCAGGCTTTGGTTTCGCTTCTGGTTCCGTTGGTTTTACTTCTTCAGGCTTCTCTGTAGGTTCCGTTACTTTTTCGCCTTCCGTTGCGTCAGTCTTAGAAGAGTCATCGACAACAGGTTGTTCTACTTGAGGCTTTTGCTCTGGCTCGACAGGAACTTGAGTAGTTGTCGAACAAGCAAACAGGCCACCACTTAGCATTAAAACTACAATCGCTTTCCAATTATACATTCAGTCACCTTCTATTTTGAAACGTTGGCTATCGCTTTAGCCACATAAGGAATATGGGATTCAGAAAGGCCCGCGATATTGATGCGTCCATCACCAACACCATAGACTCCATATTCTTCACGTAGTTGATTCATTTGAGTTTCTTTAAAGCCTAGTACACTAAACATGCCTTTATGGCTTTCGATGAAGTCAAATTGTGACGTGTTGTAAGTATTTCGCAATTCATTACATAAACTTTGGCGCAGATTTAACAAACGTTGCTGCATTTCACTCAACTCTTGTTTCCAAATCGCCGTTAGTTCTTGATTCTGAAGAATTGTTTTAACCAACGCGGCACCATGATCTGGCGGCATTGTGTAAGTTGAACGAGCCAGCGTCAGTAGCTTACCTTTAGCATTGCCTACGGGTTCGCTGTTCTTACCGATAACGATCGCGGCACCCGTTCTTTCACGGTACAAACCGAAGTTTTTCGAACATGACGTCGTAATCAACATCTCTTCTACGTTGTTCGCCATATGTTGAAGACCTTTTGCGTCTTCTTCTAGGCCATCACCAAAGCCTTGGTAGGCAATATCAACAAACGGTAAGAAACCATTCTTTTGCGATAACTTAGTAATTTCCTGCCACGCTTCAAAATCAATGTCAGCACCCGTTGGGTTATGACAGCAACCGTGAAGAAGTACCACGTCTGATGGACCCGCTTTTGAAAGGTCGGCCAACATTTTAGCCGTATCAACTTGCTTCGTTTCAGGACTGAAGTAATTGTAGTATCTAACTTTTAAGCCCGCCGCTTCCATCACCGGTTTATGGTTAACGTAGCTTGGGTTTGAAATCCAAACCGTTGTGTCTGGTTGAGAGACTTTCATCAAGTCACCCAACATGCGAAGTGCACCACTTGCACCTGGTGTTTGAATCGCAGCAACGCGACCTATTGCAGAAGTCCCTTTAAGCAACAGATCAACCATGCTCTGATTAAACTCTTCACAGCCTGCTAGGCCAACATAAGCTTTGGTTTTCTGTGTTTCAACAACGATATCTTGAGCCTTAGAGACGGCTTTCATGATCGGTGTTTCACCTTGGTCGTTTTTGTAAACGCCAATGCCTAAGTCGACTTTATCAGTACGAGTATCGCCGCGGTAAGCGACAGAGAGAGATAGAATTGGATCTAAAGTTGGTTTTGGTAGATGTGAAAACATGAAAGTCACAACCCTTTGAAATTCAAGTATGAGTTTCACGTTAACATTATCGTAGACAAATCAGAAACATTTTTTAATAGAAGCGCTTAGTTACCATAAGTAATCAGAAGTAATTAGAGATTGGTCATTTCAAACGGATAAACAGTGCAAATTTCAAACACCTAATAACCTATTGCACAATTCAAAGCGCTGTATGTCCAGGTATCTCATGCTTCTATGTGTCTTATGTTTCTATGCTCCCTATTAAGATCGCTATTGTGCACTTTGTTTGAATTGTCTTGGTGTCATTCCTGACCACGCTTTAAACCGAGTGCTAAAGTTAGCGGCATTTGGATATCCTACTATCTCACCAATGTGTTGAATCGACCAATCACTCGATCTAAGTAGCCGCGCAGCGTATTCCATTCTCATACGCATAATATGAGTCATTGGGCTGTGTGAGCAATAGCGCTGACACAAACGATGGAAGTGTGGCTCTGAGCACGGGAATAAGCTCGCGAGTTCATGAACATTCCACTCTTTGTGCAACTGTTTTTGTACGTTGTCGAATACGCGCCTTAAGCGAATCAAATTTCGTGATTGCTGCTGCGGAACCGGCGCATTAATCATGAACTCTATTTGGGCAACGCTGTGAGTGGCAATCGCTCCACCTAAATCTATGGGTAAGGCAATACTTCTCAACAGAGTATGAATGCACGACGAGACGACTTCTGCCGCCGGAGACAGCGTATAACTCACTTCATCACTGACGACATTTTCCCATTGTTTATTAGGCGATAGAAAGATCCATGCGATCTGCCATGTTTCTTCTTCAATACCAAAACCGTTCTCAACGCCTGCAGGAACAGTAATGCAAGAGCCTGGTTCTAGAATGTAGCGACACCCTTCGCTTTCGAGCCATCCCTTACCTCTCACGGTATACAGCAACATGTGTTTTTGTTGGTTTTTCCGATACACCGAAAAAAAATCGCGGCACGACGCCGTACCACACTGAACGATACCGAGCTCTTCAAATGCCAATACATGGCTTTGATCGACAAACTCTTGGTGCGTCTTTTCAGAGATCTCATACCTTTCTTGTTTATCACTCATATCACTGCTAACTCATTCAATTGGCCAACTTATCAAAGTGGATAGTTTGGCAAAAGTTTGTGATGAGTCTGAAGAATACAGCGAAAACAAATGCCGATAAACTTCTCGCATAATCACTACCGGGGAAATGCGATGCTCTCGACATATCGTCATTTAGACAAAGAATTTTGGCAAAAACTATTACACATCGGTTTACCAGTCTCGTTGCAAACCATGTTGTTTTCACTGCTTGGCGTGGTCGATATTTTAATGGTCAATCAGCTTGGTGATTCTGCAACCGCCGCGGTTGGTGTTGGCAACCGTATCTTCTTCTTCAACTTGATCATGGTATCGGGGATTAGTGGAGCTGTGAGCGTGCTAGCTTCGCAATATTTTGGTGCCGGTGATTTCAACGGAATTCGACGTACACTAGCGCAATCATGGGCACTTTCGATCTTTGCCATCATGCCCTTTGTGTTCATCTATACATTGGCTCCTGAATCAGTCGTGTCTGTGGTGGCCTCAGACCCTGATTACGTCCGCTTGGCAACGGATTACCTTTGGATAACAGGAGCCAGCCTTATTGGTACCGCTGTAGTTGTGCCGCTAGAGAGTGCACTTCGTTCTGTGGGCGAAGCCAAGCTGCCCACCAAAATCAGTATCTGGGCAATTATCGTCAATGCAATTCTCAACGCCCTATTGATCTTCGGCTTGTTTGGGTTTCCAGAACTGGGTGTGGTTGGTGCGGCTATTGGCACCACGGTATCTCGATTCTTTCAAACCATTGCATTGCTTGTTATGGCAAAGAGACACTACGCCCACCTATTTCCTACATTAAGCAATTGGCGAGATGCGATATTAGCGAAGCATAGAAAGAAGTACTTCACGATAGCCATACCTCTGTTGGTTCATGACACAGCATGGGCGGGCGGGATTCTTATTTACAACGTTATTGTTGGCCAAATGGGGGTTGGAGAACTTGCGATCATTTCCTTGCTATCGCCTGTCGAAAGCATTTTGATCTCTGCTTTTTTGGGTTTTGCGGTTGCGGCTTCCATCATTCTAGGTAACGAGATCGGTGCGAAGAACTATCAACGTGTCGAGAATACAGCTTGGGGCTATGTGTTAGTGAGTTGTGGGCTTGCTGCTTTACTGGCGTTAATGTGCTTTATCGCCAAACCCGCGATCGTATACATGATCGGTCTTACTCACTTAGAGCTCAAAGATACGGCCGTTAACGTTACCTTAGTAATGGCACTCGGTATGGTACTAAGAGTCTTCAACATGGTTGGGATCGGAGGCGTGTTAAAAAGCGGTGGTGACATCAACTACAGCATCTTCATCGACATATTCGGCCAGTGGGCCATTGGTATTCCCCTCGCCTATTTCACCGCTTTGGTACTGGGTTGGTCTCTAGAATGGGTTTTGATGATTGTGCTGCTGGAAGAGCTAGCGAAGATAGCTTTAACTAGCCAGCGGATTCACTCTAAGAAATGGATCAACAACTTAATAGAAGAGCCAGATCAGGTCGTTGCTTGAATGGTAGTTTAAGCGAATAAACGAAAAGAACTCACACCCAAGGGCCGATTGGTTGCATTGCGCTAACCATGACGCCCTTTTTCGTTTTACGAGTGTGCTAAGCCACGACAACTGTTATATGTCAGTAAATCGATGAATGATTTGGTTTGAGCTACCACGCCAATCCAACATTGGATCCGCTTTATCTTGTTCAAAGCGACCATCAATCAAAGTATCGACGTATTCAAGCACTTGCTTCTGATTTTCATCGAGTTCGTCGAGCTCGTAACCCGTCCACACCCAGATGTCTTTACCTTCACACTCTGCTTTTACACGCTGAACAAGCTGAAGCACTTCAGATACGTTTGCAGGATGCAGAGGATCACCACCAGAAAGCGACAAGCCACGACGCTTGATTCGCGGATCGTTCAGATCAGCGATAATGTGGTCTTGCAGTTCTTGAGTGAACAAGTGCCCTGAGTCCAAACTTTGCGTCGATTGGTTATAACACCCGCGACACTGGTGCACACAACCCGACACAAACAAAGTGCAGCGTGTTCCCGGGCCGTTTACAACGTCGATTGGGTGATATTGATGGTAGTTCATAAGGCAGTTTTGAAAACTCGTTATTGCTTAATAGTTTGAAGCGAAATGCTGTAAGAGCTGAAATAAAAGAATTGGTATCGACATAGCGCCGATACCAATCTTGTTTCTTGAAACGTAGCTCTTCTTAGTAAGCTAGCTAATGATTTTAGAGCTTACTAAAGGTGCTTCACGCGACGTTTAACTTCTTCTTGCTTACCGAAGTTAAATGGTCGTGCATCTGGGCTACCAAGGTAACCACAAACACGGCGTGTTACCGATACTTTTGTTGAGTCATGGTTGCCACACTTAGGACACGTAAAGCCCTTACTTGTACAATCAAACTCTCCGTTGTAGCCACACTCGTAACACTCATCAATCGGCGTGTTGGTGCCGTAGTAAGGAACACGTGTGTAGCTGTAATCCCACACGTTTTCTAGTGCTTCGATGTTCTTCTGCATATTCGGGAATTCACCGTAACAGATGAAGCCGCCACTAGAGATTTCAGGATAAGGCATCTCGAAATCGATCTTGTCGTATGGGTTCACTTTCTTTTGCACGTCTAAGTGGAAGCTGTTTGTGTAGTAGCCACGGTCAGTTACACCATCAATCACACCAAACTCTTTGGTGTCGATGCTGCAGAAACGGCTGCATAGGTTTTCACTTGGTGTGCCGTATAAGCTGAACGCGTAACCTGTCTCTTTTGTCCAAGATTCCACTTCACGCTTCATGTACTCCACCAGCTCAAGCGCTTTAGCACGCATTTCACCATCGTCATACAGGTGAACGTCTGTGCCGTAAAGTGCTGTCATCGCTTCATGGATGCCAATGTAACCAAGAGATACAGACGCACGGCCATTCTTGAAGATATCGGCAATAGAATCGTCTGCTTTCAAGCGAACGCCACAGGCACCTTCCATGTATAGGATTGGAGCAACACGCGCTTTCACGTTTTCTAGACGCGAAATACGAGTTTCTAGAGCGCGACGAGCTAGCTTCAATTTTTCATCAAGCAGTTCGTAGAACTTAGCCATATCTTGTTTTGCGTTAATAGCAATACGTGGCAAGTTCAAGCTAACAACACCTAAGTTGTTACGGCCTTCATGAATCAACTCACCATTTTCTTCGTAAGTATTCAAGAAGCTACGGCAACCCATAGGCGTTTTGAATGACCCTGTCACTTCTACCACTTTGTCGTAGTTAAGAATGTCTGGGTACATACGCTTAGATGCACACTCAAGCGCCAATTGCTTGATGTCATAGTTTGGATCTTGTTTCTGGTGGTTCAAGCCATCTTTGATTGCAAATACCAGTTTAGGGAATACGGCTGTTTTGCGGTTCTTACCCAAACCTGCAATGCGGTTCTTCAAGATAGATTGCTGGATAAGTTTTGAACCCCAGCTTTCGCCAAGACCGAAACCAAACGTGACGAATGGTGTTTGACCATTAGCGGTGTGAAGTGTGTTTACTTCGTATTCCAGAGATTGAAACGCGTCGTAACACTCTTTCTCGGTACGAGAGATAGCAAAAGCTTCTGGGCTGTGAATATCCCACTCTTTCGCTAGTGATAGGTGCTTCTCGTAACTCGCCATTACGTAAGGTTCTAGAACCTCGTCGATACGGTTAATCGTTGTACCGCCGTATATGTGGCTTGCCACTTGCGCGATGATCTGTGCAGTTACCGCTGTCGCCGTAGAGATCGATTTAGGTGTGTCGATTTCCGCGTTACCCATCTTGAAGCCATGCGTTAACATGCCTTTAAGATCGATAAGCATACAGTTAAACATTGGGAAGAACGGTGCGTAGTCTAAATCGTGATAGTGAATGTCACCACACTCGTGAGCTTGTACGATATCACGCGGCAAAATGTGAGTTTTTGCATAATGCTTAGCCACGATACCCGCCAGCAAATCACGCTGAGTTGGGATAACTTTGCCATCTTTGTTGGCATTCTCATTGATCAGATCAACATTGCTTTCTTCGATCAGACCTTCGATCTCGCGAGTTAAAGCGCTTTGCTTTTCACGTGCGATGTCACGGTCATGACGATATTCAATGTATGCACGAGCAAGAGACTTGTATGGTCCCTGCATTAGCTCGTTCTCGACCATGGTTTGAATTTCAGAGATATGAACTTCATCGTAGTCTTCGAGCTTCAACTCAACTGCTAATGCCACATTCAGAGCATAAATAGCAATTTCCTTATCGGTTTTGTCTGATGCTGCTTCCACTGCAGCTTGGATGCGATCTCTACTGAATGGAGCTCTTGAGCCATCACGCTTGATTACGATTGATTTCACCACTTCTCCTTACTCTTGAGGTATTCACAGACTTATCCACAAACACACTATAGAGCGATTTATCGTTTAACTAACACTAGATATTGTGGCGTATTTAACGAGAACCACCAACATTGAGTATTGATTTGGATCAATAAAATAGGCACGCCGAACAAGATAAATCCAATATTATTACGTGAGATCTCAAGTCGAAAAGAAACAATGTAACAATAAAAAAACTGCTAAAAAGAGTTGAATTTTCGGTAAGTGTTGTAGGATAACGGCTCAACTATATTGCACACCAAAATTAGGGATATTTGGGATGAAACGACTTCAAAAGTGGATAATGTTAGGCTGCTTACTCAGTAGCCAAGCATTTGGCGAACCTTTAACCATATCCAGTTGGAATATCGAATGGTTATCAACCAATGAGGCTGTGAATAAGTTTTCTGACCAACGTGATCAAGCGGATTTCGATAAGCTCGAACAGTATTTCCAATCCTTAAATTCGGATGTGCTGGCTTTCCAAGAAGTCGATGACATCAATGCCATTCAGCGCATCGCTGGCGATCAATACAAGATATTGATGTCTGACCGAGCATTACCAGAAAACAGCAACCATCAGTTCAAAGAAGTAAACCAATACACAGGCTTCGCGGTTCGTAAAGGAATCATACTCACCGACTACGCTGACTTTCCTCTCGAATCGAGCGCTAACAGCAAGCTTAGGTTTGCCAGTTATATGGTTGTGGAAACGGATACAAAACCAATTCACATGCTGTCTGTGCATTTAAAGGCAGGTTGCAGCGGCGCTTATAAGTCGAACCGTGACTGTTCAAGGCTCAAAGACCAAGCGCAACAACTTAATAAGTGGATACAGCAAAGAGAACGCCAAGGTCAGGATTACGCAATATTAGGCGATTTCAACCATAACCTTTCTTACTCAAGAGATTGGATGTGGAAAGACTTAACTCAAAATGCCGATGCTCAGTTGGCGACAAGAAAAACTCGAGCAGATTGTAAGGTACGCTCTAACCGCAATAACCATCGCACGCACCAGTTCCGTTCTGTGATTGATCATATTGTAGTGAGCAAATCCTTAGATGCCTCTCCTGCTAAACAGAAGGTCTTTGAAACGCAAGATGTGCTTGATTACAAACTTAGCGACCATTGCCCAGTTTCAACGACTATTAAATAGTAGATTTTAGATAACGGCAGATCATAGCTAACGGTAGATATAGAAAGAGGTTGACTGGCTTTTTTGCTAAAAGCGAGTCAACCTCTATGCTTGGTCAGTTCAGAACGAATAACGTCAAAGCCAATGTAATCAGCGATAAGCTTGCTACTAACAGGTTTTGTTCGTACGACCCGCCAACCACATTCCCACCAGCATGCTTAAGACGAACAGCCATACCGTGGGATTACCCCCACTAAGGCTGGTTACTGCAGGGCCCGGGCAAAAGCCTGCAATCCCCCAGCCTAAACCAAAAGCAGTTGAACCTAAGATCAACTTTCTATCTATTAGTGGATCATTACCGCTATCTAAAGGTTCGCCATTGACGGCTTGAGCGCGCTTTTTAATGACCAAGTGATAAAACGGAGCGAAGACCAATAACGCGCCACCCATGACGAATGCCAAGCTAATGTCCCAGTCGCCAGCAATATCTAAAAACCCAAGTACTTTGTTCGGGTCAACCATGCCTGAAATGATCATACCTGAGCCAAAAAGAATACCTGCGACCAAACCGATAACGATAGTAAGTGAAGAGTTTTTCATTACGCCCCCAAACCGATCAAGTTCTTAGCCAACACAGTTACGATTGCCACACCCATGAATAGACAAGTAGCGATGATTGAGCGCTTGGACAAACGAGCCATCCCCACAATGCCATGGCCGCTAGTACAGCCATTCGCCATCTTGGTACCGAAGCCCACCAATAATCCGGCTATGATAACCACTGCGAAGTTGATCTCTTCTAATTGCGGAAGTTGGTAGCCTGTTGGAATCAATAACCAGTCGCTCACGACCATTCCGACAACAAAAGCAAGTCGCCAATGTTTTTCGGTTTTCTCAATGCTGGAGTCCGAGTTCGATTCGGATCCTGATTCTAATCTTTTGTTCTTTCTCGACGGTAACAAGTGGCCAACAATGCCACTAATACCTGCTACTCGCCCTATTCCTAACATAAGAATAATTGCCGACGCGCCTAACAACATGCCACCGAACAATGCATTCCAAGGTATTAAACTCATCACTGACCTCTCTCATAACGTCGATTAACTCATCACCCTTAATTTAAATTAGAGTTTACTAATAAATATAAATTAGTCAATGCTAATGTATTACTAGAATGTTCGGTTTATAAGTCTGAAATTAACAAGCGCCCTGCATGAAAAAAGCCCCTAGGTGTTAACCTAAGGGCTTATGATTTGATTCGGTTTTTGTTTTGTTAGTTACTTAGTCTTGTTCTTTTCAGTTATCCACTGCGACATGTACTTGGTGCTCGCCATGCTGTGGTGCTTAAGCATCGAACCAAAGAAGTTATCCAGTCGATGAGATTCAAGATCAGACTCTAACGCAGTTAATCGCTCAATCAATGTGTCGCCCAGTTGATTTTGCTCGTAGTGCGCTTCAAGGATTGAATGACATTGGCTTTGTGCCTTAAGCCACTTCTCTTTATCTTTGTACAGAGCAACTGCAGCTTCAACAAACTCGTCGATATCATCAGCAACCTCGCCCGGCCATTGCAATTCACCTTGTGGTAGCATGCCTTCACTGCCGATTTCACTCGTTACGTTCGGAGTTTGCAGCTTCATCGCATCAAGCAACTTGCCTTTAATGCCCGCGCCAAATCGTAGAGGTGCAACACACACACGAGCTTGCTCCATCACTTCTTGAGCGTCTTTAGCCCAACCTTTTATATGGAAACCGGTTTTAGGGTTGTGCAAAGCCGTTGCTTTCGGCGGCGGATAAGATCCATAAATATGAAGTTCGGATTCAGGTAACTGCTTGCGAATCTTCGGCCAAATCTTCTGTAACTGAAGCACAGCATCCCAGTTCGGTGCGTGTCTAAAGTTACCTATCGTCATGAAATGCTTGCGTTCTTCAAAGCTTTTCGTGCTTTCAGGAAGTGTATTAAGATCAACCATGAACGGCAAGTGATGAAGCAGTTTTGGATCGACATTGAACTCAGATTTAAGCAGATCCATCTCGTAACTTGAAATGATCAACGAAAGATCACAGCGTAAGATTGCGGCAATTTCACGTTTAGCCAAGTCACTGTACAAATGCGCTTTGGTCAGTTCAGTCTCTTTCTTAACCGCTTCATGGCGCGCGTTACGTAGGAACTGTAAGTCTTCCGTATCCAGTAACTTAAAGGCATTCGGACATACTTTTTCCACGCGCCAACCAAACTGCTCTTCCATCATGAAACGGTCAAACATCACGACATCGGGTTGCAGCTCTTCAATGTACTGGTCAAAGCTATCGCAATTTAACTGTATAGATTGGCTCGTGATGCCCTCTTCAGAGAGATCGATCATGTGCTCGGTTTCTTGAGCTGGCGTTGCAAATTCAACGGACCAACCTTGTCTCTTGAACAGGCGTAAAAGAGACATCATATGGCTGCCAGCCGCCGATGAATTCGGTTCTGGCCAAACGTAGCCAATTGCTAAAACTTTCTTCAAAACACTTCCTAAGAAATAACAAAAGGGACGAGATCTGTCCCTGATTAAACGAGCACTATGGTGGTCGATTTATACAATGAGGCGAATCCGACTTAAAAGGCGAACTCGTACCATACTCCGCTACTCACTTTCTGAGTTAGGACGCGTTTTACACTGTAAAATGGCTCTTTCTAAGAGCTCTAAAGCAGACTTATCCGCTTCTGGCAGCTTAGCGTTCGATTGGCCTAACGGTTCAACACGACTGCCCCATTTAATATGACCAGCGCCCCAAGTTAAACCGGCTCCGAATGCCGCCACAAGGATGTTTGAGTTAGGTTTAACAAAACCTTGCTCTAACGATTCACATAATGCAATTGGCACAGTAGCTGCCGACGTGTTGCCGTAGTTTTGGATGTTAACAAACGCTTTCTCGCGATCAATACCCGCCATATCACACAGAGTTTGGATGATTCGGATGTTTGCTTGGTGCGGGATCACAACGTCGATATTGTCGGTTGAGATACCTGTGCGGCTCAATACTGTGTGTGCCGCAGCGCCCATGCCTTTCACTGCACGCTTGAAGATCTCTTTACCTACGAAATCAAAGTCCCAGTAGCCATTATCTGCAGCAAAGCGATCCATAGAAGTACCGAATTTTGGTACCGCTAAAATGTCACGGCCTTCGGCGTCACAACCGATTTGCGCTTCTTGTAAGCCAACCTGCTCTTCAGTGCGAGATAGAACCACAGCACCTGCGCCGTCGCCAAATAGAACCGCAGTATCACGCTTGGTCCAGTCGATGAAGAATGAAAGACGTTCTGCACCCACAACAATGGCATTGCGGTAGTTGCCCGCTTGAATCAGTCGAGTTGCGGTTTCAACGCCATAGATGAAGCCAGTACACGCTGCGTTAAGGTCGAAAGCCGCTGCGCTCTTGATGCCTAGGTTCTGTTGAACTTTAGACGCAGTATTTGGAATAAGGGAATCTGGGCTGCACGTCGCGATGATCACGAGGTCGATATCTTCGGCAGTAAGACCAGCACACGCCATTGCGTGTTGAGCAGCAACAGTCGCTAACTCAGAGGTATTTACATGACTGATACGACGGTTTTCGATACCAGTTCGAGTTCGAATCCACTCGTCAGACGTATCAATGAAAGTGCTTAGATCATCATTGGACAACACGGCTGGTGGCAGACACTTTCCCCAGCCCGTAATCTCGGCGTAAAATTTTGTCATCATTTACCTATTTATTGTTTGTTTTTATTTAAGTATCGTATTCTAGTTTTAAACAGTATAAGCGCTCCGTGCGTGATTCGTAAATCGCGTTAGACACGGAGTTACAATAAAAAGAGAAAGTTATGTCTACATTCAACACACGTTGCCCTTCTTGTAATGGCGTAAACCGAGTTCCTTCAGAAAGAATTTCAGAAAGCCCAACCTGCGGTAAATGCAAAACAGCATTGCTCGATGGCGCTCCTATCGAGGGAACGTCACTTAATTTCCAATCTATTTTGAATAGTTCACAGCCAGTGGTTGTCGATTTCTGGGCAACATGGTGCAACCCATGTGTTGGCTTTGCGCCAGTGTTCAGTGACGTTGCTAAAGAGCGTTCAGGAGATATTCGATTCGTTAAGATTGATACTGAAGCTCAGCAACAGCTTGCCGCGATGTACCAAATCAGAAGCATTCCAACCGTGATGGTGTTTAAAGATGGTAAACGTGTCGATACGATTAACGGTGCATTACCAAAAGGTCAATTTGATCAATGGCTTAATCAAGCTCTAACCAAGTAACACTATTATTTAAGCTATCGTTTAAGCGATTGAATTAACTTTTGCTTTATTCTAAGTATGCACACAAAAATAGGTTAGAGAGTCTTATCAACCAAAGACTATCTAACCTACTGTTTTATTTATGGTTATCACTTAACTTCTTGAATTAAACCACAGCTTCGCCTTTCGCTCGAATACTAGACTCTTGCTTACCTAGTCTGTATTCCTTTTTGATTTGATCTGCGACTTTTTCGGCAATCATAATGGTTGCCGCGTTTGTGTTTGCCCCAATCAATGTCGGCATCACAGAAGCATCAATAACTCTTAAGTTATTCAACCCATAGACTTTCAGATTGTTATCTACCACGGCTAATGAATCACTGTTAGGGCCCATTTTACAGGTCCCGACTGGGTGATACTGAGTGTCTGCACGGTTGCGAATATCTTGCTCGATAGCCTCGTCATCACTGGCGTCTACTGGGTAGAAAGCATTACCACGGATGTCGTCAAACGCCGAACTCTCTAACATTTGATACTGCTTCTTCCAGCCCTTAATCATTATCTCCATATCTTCAGGATGACTGAAAAACGCAGGATCGATCTTAGGCGGATCATAAGGATCATTACTATTGAGCGTTACGCTGCCGTTGCTTTTCGGACGCAACAAGGTGACATGAGACGTAAAACCATGACTGGTATGGATTTTTCTTGCATGGTCATCGACAACAGCGACCACAAATACAAACTCTAAATCCGGCACCGCGATATGATCTTGGGAACAAAGAAAACCTATCCCCTCTGCAAAATTACTGCTCATCTTGCCACGGCGTTCTTTGTGCCATAGCGGCAGAGCTTTGGTTATTTCAGAGGCCATTTGTAGCGAGATACCAAAAGTTTCACGCTTTTCACTGCACTTGTACGAATGCACCAAGTCGATATGGTCTTGGAGGTTCTTGCCCACTCCAGGCAACTCATGAACCTGCTCGATGTCATGCGCCTCCAAATCGTCTTTAGCACCGACACCAGACAGTAATAACAACTGGGGAGAACCAAATGCACCAGCAGATAGAATCACCTCTTTGTTACATTGGATCTGATAACGCTTGCCATTCGAGCCGTATTCAACACCTACCGCTTTCTTCTCCTCAAACAAGACCTTATGCGTGGTTGCCTTGGTCACGACCGTAAGATTTGGTCTCGAAAGGTTTGGCGTTAAGTAAGCCTTGGCAGCACTGCACCGTTCGCCATTCAACTGGGTTACCTGCGTCGGCATCGCCCCAAACTGAGCAGCACCGTTGATGTCTTCATTACGGGGAACCCCTATCGACTCACACGCCGTTAAGTAACGTTCCAACATCGGACTTGGCGATCGAAGGTTAGTGACGTTCAGAGGGCCACCTTGGCCGTGATACTCATCTTGGTGAACTTCGTTATTTTCGGCTTTCTTAAAGTAAGGCAGACACGATTCATAACTCCAACCTGCATTACCCAAACTTTCCCAAGTGTCGTAGTCGTAACGGTGCCCACGAGCGTACATCATCGCATTGATAGAACTGGACCCACCAAGTGTCTTACCTCTTGGTTGATAACCTTTACGACCATTCAAACCCGGCTGTTCAACGGTCTCAAAGGCCCAGTTGTTTAGCTTAGTTGGCATCATCGCGGCTATACCTACGGGTGTATGAATTAATGGGCTTGTGTCTTTACCACCTGCTTCCAATAGGCAAACCGTGACATTGGGATCTTCAGACAGCCTTGCAGCCATTACACATCCTGCCGAGCCCCCGCCAACAACAATAAAATCATAACTATCCATTTGCCTATCTCCATTGGGTGTAACTCTCGTTTACGCTATTGCCGTCATTGATAACACCATACGAATGAACATTTTACGCGGGTATTTGTAACATCAAGTTGAACACAACACCATTCCTCTCTGGCCTGTTCAATGACGTTGTGTATGTTCATAAAGCACCAATGAGCTTAACTTTCTTCGCTTGAATTATCGTGATGTTCAACAACCATCACGGATGACCTACGCGGATGATTGTATCGCTTACAAAACCATAATGAACATAATCCTAGTGGCTTTTTGACCGCATAAAATCTCGAAAAATCGTAAATTCCGCTATGGTATTTTAGCTCAAGATCTCGATAAATTTCTTTTATCTTAACGACTATTTTTATTCGTTTTACCCAATTCAGTTTCTCCCCCATAGTCGCGGAAAATTCATCGTTTCTTCCACTATTTAGAGGCTCCTGCATTGGACAACATCCAACAAACAACTCGCATAACTGTTCCGGTTATTGCATTGTCTTTTTACGCGATCGCTTCAGGCTATTTAATGAGTTCATTACCATTAATGTTGTCTGAGTATGGCTTAGACAAAAATCTATCGAGTTGGTTGGCGAGTGCATTCTATGCAGGGCTTTTAGCCGGTACGTTATTGATTGAACGTGCGATCGCACGTGTTGGTCACAGAGATGCGTTTGTTATCGCTCTGGCTATTTTTATCGCAACGATCCTTGTGTTACCACTCATCCCACATCAAGCGGTATGGTTATTAGCCCGCTTTGTCGCTGGTGTAGCGGTTGCAGGTATCTTCGTGATTGTAGAGTCTTGGTTAATGAGCGGTGACGAATCTCAGCGCGCGAAACGCTTAGGCGTTTACATGTGTTCGCTATACGGCGGCTCTGCCGTTGGCCAACTCGGCATCGGTTACCTTGGTATTACAGGTGGCGTACCTTTCATCGCAATGTTCACCTTGTTGTTTGGTGCAATCATTGTGTTGATGTACGGACAAGCGACAGCACCACAAATTCACGATGCGCAGTCTTTATCATTAAAGCAAATCAGCAAACTGAGCCACAGCGCTTTGATTGGCTGTATTGTATCTGGATTAACACTTGGATCTATTTACGGACTGATGCCTGTTGAGCTCGCTCAACGCAACATCGCACATCAAGATATTGGCGGTTTGATGGCGTTAGTGATTATGGGTGGTATGGCTGTTCAGCCGATGGTGACATGGTTATCTCACCACATAGGACAAGTGTTATTAATGGCTCTGTTCTGCCTACTAGGGGTTGCAAGCATTGGTGTACTAACGATTAACCATGATTTTTATGTTCTTGGTATGAGCTTGTTTGTGTTAGGTATGGCGACTTTTGCACTTTACCCAATCGCGATTAACTTGGGTTGTCGTAACTTAGACCCAAGCTATCTAGTGTCAGTGACTCAGGTTATGCTGTTGTGTTACAGCATCGGTTCTGTCGCTGGCCCATTGGTTGCAGATAGCTTTATGGATTCACAAGCGGGATTATTCACTTACCTGTTCGCGTCTCTACTCGCTACAACGATCTACATGTTGATTGCTAGCTTAAAACGCTCTCCTCTACAGATTGCAGGCGAGTAAGTTCGAATGGCAACTATCCTCCTCAGGTAGGATAGTTACATCTAGAGCTCTTAGTTATGACTTTCCGTCTAACGAATAGCTCTTTTTGTTTGATGACTTCTGAGCAAAAGTCGACAAAAAGCATCAATATTAGAAATAGAGGTGTTCTTCAGGTTAAGGCTGAAATATGTAGCCTTCGCCAGTAATGGTAATGATTAGGCCATCCCCGAATAGTGATCTGATCTCAGATATCGCAACAATCACTGACGAGTTAGTGACTGACCCATTCTCCCAGCCAATCTTCTTCAATTGCCCGACACTGAACAATTTCCCTCGGTTTTGATTCATAAACAGAATGATCTTACGATACGCTAAAGGCATGGTAGCCAGAACATAGCCGTTTTCAACATTGCGAATAAGTTTGGTGTCGAGTTCAACTATTTTTCCGTTGAGTTCAAGTATTACGTTGTGTTCAGAGTGGTGAGTATCTATTACAGGATAGGCGTCCATTTTTATACAATTCCCTTACGATATAGCCAGCAACAAAGTTAAATTCAGTCATTTTTGTATAACGTCGCTTATAAGTGGACGTTTAAAATCGAAGATAATGAAAGCAGCGTATACGGTAAAGAGATTAAATTTTTATTATTAATATATGAACAGGATATCAATAAAGGGAAATTAATCCTCCAGTACATAACCTTCGTTGGAAACCGTTTTTATACAACGACAGTCTAAGATCCTTCTTATCTCGTAGATAGCAACCAGAACTGACGCAGATGTGACGGCTTTCCCCGCCCAACCTACACGCTTCAAAACCCGCTTACTGATCACGTGCCCTTTATTTTGATATAAGTAAAAAAGAACCTTACGATGAGGTTCAGCAAGCGTCCCTATTATCGAGCCACACTCCTGATTTCGGACGATCCTCGTACCAGATTGAAACTCTTTTTTATTTAGAACCCACTTAGACGGAAGTTTAAAATCGTCTACGTGATCCGCTATTTTTGGTATGGATTCCTTACGTTTCATAAGCAATCGTCTTTTAAGATATTTCCAATATTATCGAATGGTACAAAAATACTAAATTGATAGATCACTTAATACCGTACATTTACTGCAAAATTGATCTTGTGGAATTGTTCTAAGAAACGAATTTTTAGTGGACTACCAACTCTACCCGGGAAGTCGATGGCTTTTACGGTATTGGCTTGGAGATAAACCAAAATGCTTTTTAAAGCGATGTGAGAAGTTATAAGGATCTTTGTAACCCAAGCGGTTGGCAATCATCGACACCGACCAATCTTGGTATTTTAACAAACTGGTCGCTTTATCCATTCTTAGTTGAATCAACTTGCTGCGTGGTGATAGGTCGAAGAGCGTTTTGGTAACTCGATTAAGCTGCTCTTCGCTGATAAACACCCTTTGAGCCATACCAGCTACTGTCCATGGTTGATGCAGACTACTTTCAATCTCATTATAGAGCGCTTGAACACGAGCGGTGGTGCTTGTTGATTTGGGTTCAAACCCCGTCAACGTTCGGACTATTTCACTCAAGAGTAACTTACGGTAACTGGCTCGGCCCCCTATCTCAAAGTAAACCAAGTTCATTAGTGACCAAACCTGTTCACACTCTCCGAACGGCACAATCCCCTGACCTAGACTTGCGATGTGCAACCATTGCTGAGTGTCGGGGGTCAGCATCCACGCCATTTTCCAATAGTTATATTGCGGGTCGAGTTCAAAACGAAATGGGGTTCCGGCAGGAAGAACCACCAGCGTATACGGTGTAATAGCTTGTACTGATGTCGTGGTTGTTAGAATGCCGCCGCCTTCCATAGTGAAAATCAAAGTATGAACATTAACGGATTCTCGCTCAACCCAATAACCATCGTATAGTTTTGCCATACCGCCCATATAGACACCAAAGCTTTTCATCTCTGGGATATCTTCAACGGTCAAAAAACGTTCTTTGCAATGTTCCGAGAGAAAAACATCATCTTGCCACGTTGATTTAGGCTCCATGGTATCAATGACGGATTCGCACAGGTTTTGTTGTTTTTTAAACATGTTGTTACTTCGCTCAACTCACTATAGTTCTGCCATAAATCGGAGAGCTTATGACAACTAACATCAACCCTAACTCATCTATGAATAACAAGCCAGAGAGCATATTACCTCGTATTGTTAAACTTGGTTTGCCTGTTGCTTTGCAAAGTGCGCTGGTTGCTATTCTTGCCCTTGCTGACGTCTTGATGGTCAGTGATTTTGGTATGGAAGCAGCAGCCGCTGTGGGAATTGCATCAAAATGGCACTTCGTTGCTATTATGATTATGGCAGGGTTGGCCTCAGCAAACGGTACATTAGTCGCTCAATACTGGGGAAAGAATGACCGAAAAAGCGCACGAACAGTATCATCCATCGCGATGGTGTTTGGTTTAAAAGTTCTGCTGCCTGTTACAGCAATCATCACTCTTGGTTCTCAGTTTTTAATGATGTTGCAAACTAGCGATCAAACCGTGATTGAGCTTGGAGCGACTTACCTATGGTATGGGTTCCCTGTTCTACTTCTAACTCACATTGTTGTAGTGGTGGAAGCAAGCATGCGCTCATCAGGTGACACCGTAACCCCACTATTGCTAGGTGGTGTTACCATTGCACTCAACATTGCACTTAACTTCATTCTAATTAAAGGGGCTTTCGGCATTCCAGCAATGGGTGTTGCGGGTGCTGCATTGGCGACAACCTTAGCGCGATTGATTCAAGTGGGCTTAATGTATAGCTACATGCGTGTGCGTAAACACTGGCTGCTAACCACCCCAAGCTCACCACACCGTCCATCACTGTGGCTTTCTTACCGTCGTATTGCGTTGCCGCTAACGATGAATGCCGTGTTGTGGGCAATGGGCACAATGGCATATCAAATGATCTTTGGTCACATGGGCACGACAGAGCTTGCGGTGTTCTCGATGCTCGCGCCGTTCGAATCGCTGTGTTACTCGATCTTCTTTGGTATCTCCGTAGCGTGTTCAGTATTGCTTGGCCATTCGCTGGGCCGTGATGAATTTGATGATGCTATGAGCATGGGTCTAACATTCATTAAAGCCGTCGTTGGCTTTGGCGCTGTCGTTGGCTTGCTACTGTTTATGGGTAAAGAGCATGTACTATCATGGTTAAACCTTTCTACAGATGCATTGTACCCGCTTGCTTCGCCAGCAATGATGATCATGTGTTTTGCAGTGGTGATTCGTATGCTCAACATGGTGATCATTAACGGTATTATTCGTGCTGGTGGTGATAACGCTTTTTGCTTGCGAATGGATTTCATCGCGATGTGGATGGTGGGCATTCCAGTGTGTGTTTACGGCGCGTTTGTCGCTGGATGGGATTTCAAATACATCTATGGCCTGATGTTGGTTGAAGAAGTGGTGAAACTGGCAATATGCTCGCACCGTTATTTGAGCCGACGCTGGATCAATAACCTGACGGTTACCTACGAAGAGCCTCAAGCGGTGTAGCTTTATACATAAAGTATTCTTTCTACAAGACTGCCTTCTGATAAGGCAGTTAGCAGAAACACAAAAGGTCTGAGCAATCAGACCTTTTTCGTTTCTTCTGCGACCAATTTAAAGCACCAGTTACTTCTTGTTCATTCGGATATGGCGATTAGACACATTCGGCAGTGGCTTCTCTGGAACTTTACGTTTCTCATGAATCAAATGTCGTATTGCTAAAATCGGATGCTTAAGTAGCATTCTTGGCCCTGCATAGCGCATCACTAAACGCATCAGCTCTTTAGGGTCAGGCTTATAACAATGAATCGGACACTTATTACAGGTCGGCTTTGCTTCGCCATAAGGGCATCTATCAAGTCGTGTCTCTGCATAACGCAACAGTTGCTCACACTCTTCACATAACGCGTTATTCTGACGAACCGCACCGTGGTGATCTTTGCAGTAGATGTGTACCATCGCAATAACGGTTTTGTACTCCGTTGCGAGTTCGCCATGTAGAATGTTGTTATGTTGGAACATGATTAATTACCTAATGAGAGACCGTACAGGTTGAGATTGACGCTTTCATTAATCGCCTCTTCAACTCGTTCGAACACAAAACCTAACTTAGTCAGCAGTGCGATACTTCGAATGTTATCAGAGGTAGTGATGGCAACTAAATGATCGATATCAGCATTATGATTAGCTTGTTCAATTATCGCTTGTGCCGCTTCCAATGCAAAACCTTGCCCATAGACTTCAGGGACAAAACCATAGCCGATGTCATGAGACTCTAAGTTATCTCGTTTGATTAATCCGCATACTCCAATCGGCGTTGAGGAATCTTTAATTTCAACCACCAATAAGCACACACCTTTCTCTTGATGCATTTTGAGAATGTTGTTTTCTATGTATTCAACAGCCTTGTCAGTATCAGTGATCTCCTTGTCTCCGATGTAACGCAGGAAATCTTCTGAGCTATATAATCGCTGAATAAACGCCGCATCTTGAGGTGTGATCATTCTTAATCGTAAACGTGCGGTCTCGACGGCCTGCATAGTGATATTTTCCTTGCTGAATACCATGTAAATATTGAGTTCTAGATCTAAAATGATTATCCTCCACGCATAAACTAAATACAAGGCTATGCAGCAATGAACCGTAAGAAAAAAATCAATCAAATTCTAAAGAAAAGGCAGAAACAGGCGAATTCTAAACTGCATGGTAGCAACAAGCCTCGCTATATTTCTAAAGCTGACCGCGCAAAAATGGAAGCTGAAGAACAAGCGAAAGCCGCTCTAGAGCAAGCTGAGGGTTCAGTAGAGACAACGGTTGAAGCAGAAGAAGCTGGTATTGAAACTAAAGAAAAAAAAGCTGCAGAGTAAGTTTAAACTCGCAGTGTTCTTGCTAGGCACTCTGACCAGAGGCCACGAACAAGAACAAAAAAAGCAGCCTCTATTTGGGCTGCTTTTTTGATCCTACCGTATTAACCTAGCGACTTAGCTATTCAATTAACCTTTGAATGGTTTAACTTCCCAACGTGCGAACGGCGCTTTTGCATTAATCCCTGCTCTTCCCCAGCGGTCTACCGAGTCAACTACAAGAATTCGCTCATTAGGCACCAGCGACTTAATCAAAGTCGTAGGCTTTTTCGCTGTCACTAACCATAGCGCGTCATCTTCAGAAAACATCGCTTTGAGTTTGGCCTTGTCTTGTTCTGTCCATTCCAGTTCAGCTTTGAACATACGTGCTTCAACAAACAGTTGGCTACCAGAAGCAAAATCTTCCAAGCTTTCTGAAAGTAACAATACTGAATCTACGTCGTTATCCAATAATACCGCTTGTTGCTTGTTAATCAGTTCACGCACATCCAACATCACACGTTGTAGGTTGCTATCAATCGTCTCTGCTTGCGCTGGCCACAACAACTTAAAGTCGTCAGCCACGATGGCGGCCATGCGCGTTAGGTTGGTTGGATTTAACCAAGCATACTTAGACACTTCACCACTTGATAGCGTCAACGCGGCAACACCTTGTGCGCGCGGTGTAATAGCTTGAGCGGCATCCACCTCAACCAAGCGGATATTGCCTTGCCTTGCGTATACAAATGTAGGATCCGCTTGCCAAATAGATGACAGCGTTAACGCAACGGTCGCCTTCTCTCCTGACTTAAGCACCTTGCTTTCACCCTTAGTGCCAAACCAGTTAGGTAAGCGATCAATACCGTAACGTTTTGGTGGTAGGTATTCAGTGGTAATGTCAGTGCCTTTGGTTAACTCTGTTGCCAATGCATAAGTCACAGGTGTGCTCGTTAAGATATCTTCTGCGTTCACGTTTAGCGACACCACAGATCCAGCCATTAACACACTACCAAGTACACCCACTTGAGCCGCTGTTTTTACTGAGCTTGAAATACGATTCATTAAAGGAGTCATGGTTATGCCTTTCTTATAATTCGGTATAGCGTTGCTGCTAGGAAAAACGTTGCAGAAACGATGATGATTGAAGCGCCTGACGGCACAGGCAGTTTAAGTTCCATCGGTAATACCGTTCCGACTAAACATGCAATGGTTGCCAGCAACGCAGAAAGCAAAACAAAGCTTCCCATGCGTTTAGTCAACAATCGCGCCGTAGCACCAGGAATCAATAATAACGCACCAACCAAAACAGCACCCACGATCTTCACCGCAGCAATCGTCACCAAAGTAATCATCATCACAAACAGGTAGTCATAGAAGCTGGTGTTATAGCCGCGCACCTTGGCAATATCCGGGCTAATACAAGTGAGAAGAATACGGTTGAACGTCGGTATCAAGAGCAAAATGATGAGCGCGCAGCTGCCTGCAAGAATCGCTAAGTCTTGATCTGTTACCGTCAGAATCGAACCAAACAGCACATTCTCAAGCATGTGAATGTTGATCTTACGTGCCACGTACATCAACAATGCCGCACCGACCGCTAAAGCGAGCGCAAGAAAAACGCCGACTAAGGTATCGTATGGCACGTTGGTTCTGTTTCTTACAAAGTGAAGAAGCAAAGCAAAGATCATACAGAAGCTAAACAGACCAATAATTGGGTTTTCTGGTGGCTCGCCAAGCAAAACACCAATGGCAATACCGGTTAATGCTGCGTGACCTACCGCTTCAGAGAAGAATGCCAGACGCTTTGCAATGACCAAAGTACCAAGGCCACCTAATAACGGGCCAAGTAACAATGCGGCAACCAGTGCGTTCACCATAAACGCATACATGAAGCTGTCTGATAACAAACCCGCTTCAACGCCACTAGTGGCAAGTTGTCGTAACCACTCCATTACGCAACCTCCTTCGATTTGGGGATGGCAGATCCACTGCTATAGTGCTGAAACAGACTCTCGATTTTAGTAGGGTGTAGTACTTGTTCATGTGGACCACTATCCACCAAGAATCGATTCACAACATGTACATTCGCTTCAAGGCGACGCACTGCGGTTACATCATGGTGAACGGCAAGAATCGTACGGCCTTCATCAACACATTCACGAACTAGCGATTCTAAATAACGAACGCCCTGCTCATCCATGCCAGTCGTAGGTTCATCCAACACCAATAGGCTTGGGTTATCCAATAAGGCTTGAGCAAACAACACACGTTGCTGCTCGCCACCCGACAATTGACCCATACGGCGGTCGCTACGAGTCGCCATTCCCACACGGTCGAGTTGCGCTAATGCAAGATCCAATTGCTTAGACTTACGACGCCAAAACAGTGGAATTCGAGTTTGGTTAAGCAGGACGAAATCCATTACCGTCAGAGGTAAGCTCGATTCGAAGGTCGCTTTCTGAGGAACGTAACCAATGCTTGGCTTTTCTGGCCAATGAATGTTGATTTGCCCAGAGAAAGGCGTCAAACCAAGAACTGAACGTAGCAAAGAGGTTTTGCCACCGCCGTTTGGCCCCATGATCACATGGCACTCACCCGCTTTAAGATCTAGCGTGATATCATCAAGAATCACGTTGTTGTCGTATTGCAGACCGAGTTGGTTGATTGAAATCGATGGACCTTGCATTACGCCTTCCCGCTTTTAGTCTGGTTAGCCGCAGCAAATTTCATGGCTTCGATTAACGTTTCTAAGTTCTTCTTCATCTCAACTTCTACCTTATCGTCTTGATACTCACCGTGCGTCATGTGAGAGAAACGATAAAGCTGAACGCCTGTTTCTGCTTCAATCGTGTCAACAAAGCGGTTTGGCATGTTTAGCTCGTAGAACAGAACATCAATGCCTGATGCGCGGATTTTCTCGATCGTATCTTGCAGTTGGCTCGCACTTGGTTCAACACCGTGTGCAGGCTCAATCACCGCCGCAACATCCACACCAAACTCTTGAAGGATATAGCCATAAGCATTGTGCGTGGTCGCCACTTTCATACCTGATGTATCGAGTTCACCTAATGACAACATCGCATCACGCTTCATAAAGCGAAATTGCTTAGCGTACTTACGTGCATTCTTACGATAAAAAGCTGCATTGTCTGGATCGAGTTTAGAAACTTCACTCGCGATGGTGTACACCTTTTGGATTGTTGTAGAAAGTCCAACAAACGTATGTGGGTTCACCGCGCCTTGGCCAACAGACTGGCCTAATGCAGGAAGTAGAGGTACTTCTTTGTTCGCTTCGATGACCATTAAATCATCACGTTGCGCAGCTGAAATGACTTTTAGTGCGAAGTCATCGTGGCCAATACCGTTTACCACGATTGCATCCATCTGGCTCAATCGCTTCAAGTCATTTGGTTGTGGTAAGTAGTTATGCGGGTTAAAGCCAGCATCAACCAAAGGAAGGATGTTCACTTTGTCACCTACCACTGCTTTTACGTAGCTATAGTAAGGCTGTAGGGTAATACCTATCGTCAACTTATCGCTGTCGACTGTGTATTCTTTTGCCAATGCATTGGGTGTCGATAACACCGCCATTAACGACATCAATAGAGTCATGAATCGCATAGTAAATCTCTTATTATTTGTGAACTTATGGTCAATGAGCTGATTAGTCCGTAAGCTTTTTGATTTTGTGAACATCTTCTTTTTGAACATATTGCTGATGAGAACCTAAAGTTTGAAACATTGCTTAATGAGAAGCAGCGTCATGTTGTTCAGATACTTCTGACTCGTTCACCACCAGTTTCCAGCCTGCGGATTCCAATGTGTTTTCATCAAATTGAGTAGGTTGGCTTGCGACACCACCAAAGAAAATCCAGATTTCCGGAGAAACACTATTCGCATTCAAAATAAAGGAGTCCGCGAAGCCATGATCGCTTTGTGCAGCATATTCACTTGATGTAGCGTGTTCACTTGGCGTAGAAAAGTAGTAACCACGCTCGTCCAATAGCCAAGCATGAGAACCTTTGCGCTTCCAACTCTGGTCTTCAACAAATGGCGCAACCCATTCATCTTTAAGTGACACAACACTTGGCCATTCGCCGTCTAAGTCCATGCGAAGATCACGAATCTCTTCATGAGCTAAACGGAGTTCTGACAGCATCGCCAAGTTTTCTTGTTCAACATCAGTCACTAAGACTTGGTGATCAAGGGTCACTTCGATATGAGATTCTGCTTGATTAAACGGAATAGCAACCGTCGCAAAACAAAGGATGAATATAATGATTAGGCCAACCCACTTGCCCTCTCTTCCGCCTGTGTCAGCGCGTACACTTTGAATCATCATTTTTCTTTGATCTCTACAACGTCGACTTCAACAGGAAACTCGTGACCTGAATCAAACACAAGGTAAAACTCAGAATTTGGGTTTGGAAATTCGACAATAGAGCGTTTATCCGTCATCTCTTTCGCTATCAAGTTATCTTCGTAGTCGTACATCGCGACTGCGTAATCTATCGCTTTACTACCATCAGAGTAACCCGCTTCACAGGCAACCGTTTTGCCTTCAAACCAACAGCTCATCAACGGAAAATGTGCTTGCACAGGTAATGCAGCGAAACCAAGTCCCAGAGCTAAGCAAGGAGTCATTAATACGTTAAGTTTTGTTTTTATTGTCATGGTTCGTACCCTAGCCACAGTGCAAATTCTCAGTAGTAAACTGAGCAATAAAGGGCTCAAATGAGCCCTTGTCTTTTTCAACTAATAATGGTGACCAAAAAGTTCTAGTCAGATAGTTGGTAGTCTAATAATTCAAGGATTCAGCCCCGGAAAAACCGCCTATTGAATCTGAGCTTCGAACGTTAGGTGCACATTCGCACTTGCTTTGTCTGCCAATGGGTTGTCAACCAACTCTCCTTTATAGTTCGCTTTCATTATGTAACGACCAGCAACGGCCGGAGTGAAAGTAATTTCACCATTTTCATTACTCACTAAATCAATTTGTTCTTGATGGTTGCGGTAAAGCGTACCTTCACGAGTAATATCTACTTTCACGTCTTTCTGGATTTCACCGTTGAAGAAGAATTGGAATGTCACCGGTTCGCCTTCAAGAATGTCGGAAGGGTGTGTCACGGGCTTCAACTCAAGAAGCTTGCCTTCAATTTTGAATACTGTTTCCGTTGGCTTTCCAACAGTAATGTAGCTTTCTGCGCGAGTGAAGCTGAGCTGTGTTATCACGTCACGTGGATTCTCAGGTAGCAATGAATCACGCTCAACTTTGGTTGCTTTAATCCATTTCTCTGTGTCACGACGACCCGCTTTGTATAGCGTGTAGTATGACGGCTGGTTGTTAATCGCAACCTTGTGTGTGCCTTCTTCTTCAAAGTAAAAATCAAAGATTGAACGGCGTTTACTAAGAACAACAAAATTGGGACGCTCGTTACGACCATCTGGCATAATTACATATGCATTTTCGCTGCCCGCTGGTTTATCATAAACAAACGCTCCATGAGATGCCGTCACATCGAACGTTAGCCAATCCCCTCCCTCTTTAGAAACGGTGAAATGAGAAGGCAAAACCCAACGAGGGTGAGCTTGTGCAGTCGTCGTTGCTGCTAGACCGAACGCCATTACACCCGCAAGAGCAAGCGCCTTTATTTTTGTCTGTTTCATCATGTTCAATTCCATTATTTGTAATTTTTAATCGTGTCACTCAATGAGCGTCTACGATGGCTACCATTATTTATCGCTTCTTTATCTACTACTTAACGATATAGTTGAGCGTAATCTGACCGGTCTCTTCCGTTGGTTCTAATTGGTAAGAAGCATTTTTGTCAGTGAGTGCTACTTTTTGGCGAAGATAGTTTCGGCCACCATGTTCACGTACAACTTCAATATGAACCGTGTATTCACCTTGCTCTAACGATTGACCGGCATCATTTTTGCCATCCCAAGCAAAACGATATTGACCAACAGGACGTGTTGCGGAAGTCACGGCATCAACGAGTTCGCGGTCGTAACGTCCGACTTTTCGCCACCAACTTCGTAAATCTTTAAGCCATTCATCTTGGCCGACCCAAAGCTCGATCGTTTTCACTGACTTTCTTTCACTGTTCTCTACCCATATCGCTACGTAAGGGCGCTTGTATGGAGAGGCCTCAATTCTTGGTAACTCGAAATGCACATCGAGCTTTGCTGTGTCAGGAATCACCTCAGCCATGCCTAAGCTTGGTAAAAGAGACAAAGCAAGGAGCGATTTGCTCCAATTCATTTTTTTCATGTTTAACAACCTTTCAAATCCGTTGCGCCTTTAATTCACCTTCACACCGCCTCATGGATCGGATCGCGGGTTACGGTACGGCGACAAAATAGATAGCAAGTGAAATTGCAGACCCAAATACCGTCCATTTAATAGAGGTATTGAGTGTTTTTTTCTTAGGTAACAGTAAGCACACGCCAGTCAGTACAAAGAAGACCATCAGTAGTGCAGTGATATCGATGAACCATTTCCAGACCTCACCGCTGTTACGACCTTTGTGTAGGTCGTTCAACAGGGCAATCACGCCGTAATTCGTGGTTTCGACCTCGACCATTTCAGAAGTCACATCAACAAACACAGAAGCGTTGTAGCCAGGTCCTTTGAAGTCCATAGACACTTCACCGATGAGCAACTCACCGTCTTCAATCTCTGCGTAGATGTCTAACCCCGAAGGAACGCCAGATAGGTTTGCTTCTTCAAATAAAAACTTTTCAAAAGCAGACTCGTCGGCTTTCAGTCGACCGTCTTGAATCGTAAACAAACTCGTGGGAAGCGTTAGCGTAGAGTGTTGGATATTGGGTTGGCTGGATTCAAATAGCTCAGGGCGATTAAGGGTGATGCCTGTCACTGAAAAGAAAAGAACAACAAACAACAGCGCCATAGAAATATAAACATGAAGTCGACGAGCCCATGATTGAACTGCCCTACTTTTTAACGACATACAAACCAGTACCTATAGATTTTATGGCGATAATTTAGTTGATAATAATTCGTATTGGCATTCAATTTACATTGTTTACGTTTCTCGCGCGTCGCAAGGAAATTCACATAACATCTACTGAAGAACAATCGAACTGTATACGTATAAGAATCGCGGCAATATAAGTGGGAAACGTAGATATCCTGAGCTCTAGAGCTTATAAAATGGCCCTGTTTAGTCGGAGTTCCGTGCATTTAAGAAAGGAAGTTGAAGCTATTTAGAACAGAGATCACTATCAAGGGCATTGGCATGACGATTAGCTCAAGAGTGGTTTAAGCTTATTGACTATAAAACAGACATAACCATGCAAGTTTAAAAGGATTTAGAAATGCGTATGATTGTAGCTTTGGCTGTATTGGTAACGGCTTGTACTAGCCAGATTGTTAGTACTGACGAATATATCGAGAGTTACATCGGTTCCAATATTACCGATGCGCAAGCTTTGTATTTAACGCCCCACTCTCAAGCCGTTACATTTTGGGAGTCACGCACATTTGCTTGGGTAGAAACTCAAACCTCACTCGAGAATGGTGAAATACAACATTCTTTCAAAAACCCCTATCGTGACTGCACCATTAACTGGATTGTAGACCAAAGCGGAGTGATCATTGCGGGATCACACAGTGGCGAGATGTGCAGCCTTTAACTTGAATTTTCTTTATCTTTATACCAATCGTAGTAAATAACTGTTCATCCTAGCTGGTTAAAACACTCGATAACATCGTTAGAAATTTTGATTGTAGAATAACTACTTATCGAAAATTTCCGCCTTGTTCTCAAGCATTTTTCCTGCGCTATTTATGATCACTTACTTACCGTGATTGGTATTATTCTTACCTCAGTCAAATAACAGCACCGCTCAGGCACCTAGGTTTAAGGTTTAAGTCTATTGAATACAAAAAAAGGGTGTCATTTGAACATTCAAATGACACCCTTTCACTGTCTTATTTAGTACTCTGCTTTCTAGCTTCTAACTATATGTGATTAGGCGTTTCCACTTTCGCTTACCGTTCTCAGCTGGGTCAAATATTTGATCCACCCTTTAGCCTCAGGAGACGGTTCAATGTTGTTCGCCCGCTTAGCTTGAGCGAGAGCATTATCTAAGTTCTTCAGCTTATACCATGAACGTACTTTCGCTAATGCAACGTCAGCTTGCTTGTTCTTGTCTTTCACTTTGTCTAAAGCAACCAGAGCTCGCTTGTAGTAACCTTGCTGAACCAATAATTGAGCAACATTCCAATGGTATCGAGTGTTCATGTTCGACGCTAACGTCCACACTTCAATAGCATTGTCCCACTCTTTTGCTAGCTGCCAGTAGGTTGCTTGCTCAGCCAGAAGTTGAACATCGCTGTTTGCGTCATCTAACTTGCTAATTTCTTGCGCAGCGCGCTCAGGGATGCCTCGTTTCGCGTACAGTTGAGCAAGTAGCCTACGGTCTGAATTATTCAGTTCAACACCTTGTAGCTCAGCAAGCGCTAAGGTATTCAACGCATCTCGGCTACGCTCTAGTCTTAACTGAATCCCGACCAGTTGACGCCACCAGTTGTCTTTTTCGGGTTGAAGTTCAACTAAACTTTCTAACGTATGAATTGATTGCTTCCATTGTTTTAACTGTAGTTGAGCTCCCAGCTTTAACGAGAGAGGCGACAACTGTGGTTCTGAATTGAACTTGTCGCGATTACCAATGGCCACCAGTACTTTCGTCCAGTTTTCAATTTGGTATTCAGCTTGAGCAATTCGCATCCATAGCGTGTCTTTCTTTTCAGTTTCCGGTGCTGTTTTAACGAGCTCATAATAGTGTGGTAATGCCGCTTTAAAATGCTGCTCGCTAAGCAGTAAATCAGCTAACATACGTTTCGTTACCCAAGCTTGTTCATCGACCAATAAGCGACTATCCACTGCATAAGTAAGCTGCTTGATTGCCGTCTCTGTTTTACCATCTTGCCAGTAAAACACACCAAGCATGCGAGCGACATAGGCTTTGTCATAGCCTTTAGATAACTCTAAACTAGCCAAAACCTCAATCGCCTGTTTAACCTGCTCCTCTTGAGCAAGTTTATTCGCCTTTTGAACACGAATAACGGTGTATTGGGTTAGCTCTTTTGCCGGTACTGTAAGGGGCAGTATCAACAAGCCCACTAATATCCATATCTGTTTCATCATTTTGCCAACTTAAACTCTAGTTTCACGGTTTGACCAACCTGAGCGACCGCTTTTCCATCGATGACTTTGGGTTGATACTTCCATTTTTTAAGTGCTCTTATCGCTTCACGTTCAAACATACGACGTGGATTTGCATCCGTAACTTGAATATCAACAGAACGTCCTGTTTCATCGATTGTAAAAGACAAAATGACATACCCTTCTGCGCCACGCTTTAGCGCTTTTGCTGGATAACGAGGTTCAACTCGATAAAGCGGCATTACCTGTTGATTTGACCCAAAATCAGAAAATGTTGGAGCGTTAATCGCTAGGCCTTCAATTGAAGTATTCAAATCCAGTGAAGACAGTGAAGACATTGAATTCAGAGGCGTTACTTCAGCTTGCGACTGAGACGTTTGCGCTTGCGGTGGCGGCTCTGGCATTTCGGGTTGTTCCGGGACTGCACGTTGTCTTCTCTGTACTTCTTGTTCTTGTTCAACCATCACCATGTTGAAACTTAACGTCTCACCATTTTCTGGCGAACGTTGGTGTCCATTATCGACCATCCAAGCCATGAAAGAAAATAGTGCTAAACCCAACGCTCCCGCTAAAGGTAATGCAAGAAATAGGCGAATCATTGATTAAGATCCTCCAAGATCATCGCTTTTCAGCAGCGAGCGCGATGTTTTTAACACCCGCACCTTTCGCGGCGTCCATCACTTTAACAACCGTACCGTTGTAAGCGTGTTCATCCGCTTGAATAACCAAAGAAGCATCAGGTTGTTCTAGCAACAAGTGTTCTAACGTCGCTTGAACACGTTCAACATCCACAACACGTTTATCTATGAAAATGTCATTCGAAGAAGTAATCGCGACAAAGATACCTGCATCTTTTTGGCTCACTACATTTGAAGCTTGCGGGCGATTGACTTCAACACCAGATTCACGAACAAATGAACTCGTCACAATGAAGAAAATAAGCATGATGAATACGATATCAAGCATCGAAGTAAGGTCTATTTGAGCCTCTTCGTTTTTAGAATGACGTCGACCGAGTCTCATCGTTGACTCCTTAAAGATTTTTCTAATTTCAATTCTAAGCGGTTACAGACTTTCGCTAAACGAGCATGAACAAACATGCCCGCTAATGCAGCAACCATACCCGCCATCGTTGGTAAAGTTGCCAACGAGATACCTGAGACCATCAATTTAGGATCACTGCTTCCTTGAGTCGCCATGACATCAAAAACGGAGATCATACCGGTTACGGTACCGAGCAAACCCAACATCGGACAAATAGCAACTAACAGCTTAATAAAGTTCAAGTTTTGGTTAAGCAAGATACTCGCTTGCCCCAACCAACCTTCACGAATGGCTTTAGCATGCCAAGAAGAGTGATCTTCTCTTTCATGCCACTTTGTAATCCAAGCTTGGCGTTGCTTTGGAAAATAGAACGCGAGATAAAGCACACGTTCTACCACAAGTACCCAAAAAACGAGGACGACAGCCGCTAGCCACCACAGGACGAAACCGCCCTGCTCCATAAAGTTTGATAAAGACAGCAGCCAGTTACTCGTTAACCAACTCGCTGGTAATAGAGAACCCGACAAAATATCCATTACGCGGCAGTCCCAACTTGTGAAACAACAGCGCTTGGTTCAATAGACTTCTCTGCCTGCTCAGCAACAAGGCCAATGCCCTGCTTCTCCAGAATATTTCGAATGTTCTCTGACTGAGTACTCAGAATGTTGTGTGCCAATAGCAGTGGCATTGCAGCAACAAGGCCAAGTACCGTTGTAACAAGTGCCATCGAAATACCGCCCGCCATTACTTTAGGGTCACCATTACCAAACTGTGTGATCACTTGGAATGTTTCGATCATGCCGGTTACGGTACCTAGCAAGCCAAGCATTGGTGCTAGAGCAGCTAGAAGCTTCAGCATTGATAAACCTTTCTCTAGGTGAGTTTGTTCATCCACTACCGCTTCTAAAAGTCGCAGTTCTAATGCTTCTACTGTTTGATTTTTCTCTTTGCTGTAAACCGCAAGAACACGACCCAGAGGGTTATTACCTGCTTGTTTTGGGTTCTTAAGCTGTGCACGAATCTTCTGACGAGCGATAGCCAAAGAAATACCACGAACCAATGCGATGATTAAGCCAATTGCCAACAAGCCAAGAATAACTTTACCTACTAGGCCACCAGCTTGCAGACGATCAGCTAGGCTTGGTTCCAAAGCTAATTGTTCTAGCATGAATCCACGAGAAGGATCGACGACCACGTTAGACACTTCGCCATTCGCTAAAGTAGAAAGCGACGCCAGTGTTGGACCTTGTGATGGCTGCTTCAAGTAAACTATTGCATCTTGATGTTTAGCATCCCACCATACGTAACCAGACTCAGCGACTAAACCAATAGAACCCAGTCGATAAGCTTCTGCCTTTTCAGTAACCCCTTCACTATTAACTAGTGAAACTGTCGACTTACTTATCTCTGAACTTGCTTGAATTTGCTCCATCATGCTCAACCAAAGACCTGTTAACTGGGGCATTGACGGTAATGATTTTGCGTCCACGATTTGATAGACAGTTTCTGTATACGCTGCGCGATCTACGTTAGTTACTGTATCCGTAAGCTCATGTTCAAGGTCTTTTGCATTTTGTCTTACAACGCCAAACAACTCACCTAAGCTACCTGTTTCTAAACGCAGTTTCTCTTCTAAACGAGCAAGCTTGTTTTCGTTATCACTGAATGTCTGAGTCAGAACATCGGTCGCACCTTGAATAGAGCTACGTTTAGCTTCAAGCTGTGCTTTGATCGCTTTGAGTTCTTGTTCTGTCTTTTTAAAGTCAGCTTCACGAATTACGTTATGAGACGCTTGCGTGCGACTCTCTGATTTTGCTTTGTTAACAAGCTGAGCTGTCGTGTCTGATGCAGAGAAAGCAGAAAATGAAATTGACGTAATACAAAGCAATGCTGCTAATGGCTTTAAGTTCATTACTTAACCTCCGCAACAGTTAAAGAAACAGGTAAAGTGATTAAGCTTGGAGACGCTTGCTTATTAGCAATATCGTACGCTTTGTCCAACTCAGATTTCATCGAAGAATCCAACTCTTGCCATTGATCGCTATTTTGGTCCCAAGACCAATATTGGGTACCATTTAAGTTACGAGCGACCAGTGAAATGCGGCCAAGATGCAAAATATCAACTTCAAGCACTTTATCTTGACTTAACTCGACACGGCTTGAATAAGAACTTAGCTTAATACCGTAATCCACTTCAATTTGGTACGCCTCTAAAATACGGCGATATTTTTCAGCATCACTGACATCAGCACGAGTCATCATCGCTTTCAGCTTTTCAACGCGACGCAGACGGCTATTTGTCTTGAAAGGTAGATCGCTTTCAATAACTTCCTGGAGACCATCGATCATCTTGTACATTAAAGGCACAACACCTTGACGTGTTAGTTTGATTTCGTCGATCTGCCCTTCAATACTCTGCGCTTCTTGATCTTGGCTCTTAACCAATGCGGCAAGATGATCGTGATAGATTTCTAAATTTTTCACTTCTTCTTGCAGACGCTCAACCTCAGCTTGCAGCAATAATGTTGCTTGTGAGCTTTTATCAATAACCTTTTGGCTCGAAGCCGACGCGTTATTGGTCTTGTTTTGAATTGATTGAGCTTGATCCAAGCTGTTTGCCATCGATGACGTTGCAACCAAACTGATGGCAAGTGCTAGGCTAGTTTTTAAAAGATTCATAATTGTAGTCATTTACTTTAGAAGAAGAACAAATGAGTTTTATTGATAAGCAGTCTCATTATCATTAAAAACCACTCGCATTGCTAGGGGTATTTTTACTAAATAGCAGAATCAAGAAAGGGGAAAGTCGAAACCTTCCCCTTAATATTTAAGCTACCAATAGTACCCTACTAACAAATTAGTATTTTACCTGTAACGTAGCCATGTAGTTACGACCTTCGCCAACAACAACGCCGCGAGTGCTGCCGCCTTCTAGGTAATCTGTATCGAATAAGTTCTCTACATTAAAGCGTGCAACAAAGTCTAAGTTTTCATCGTACTTAATCGTATGTGCAACACCAGCATCTACACGAGTGTAAGCGTCTTTCTTAAACGTGTTAGCACTTTCAGTGTAACGCTCACCTACGTGATACACACCTAGGTTTACATCAGTACCGTTGTTGAATGCGTAAGTAGACCAGATGCTTGCAGTAAATTCAGGAACGTCTGCTGGTGTTTTACCATTAAGAGCAGGGTCATTCTTATATTCAGCATCTAAGAACATTGTTGATGCACTTACAGAGAACGCATCCGTCACGTAGCCCGTCGCAGCTAGCTCCACACCAGTGTGAACTTGCTCACCCACCTGTGTAGTACGAGTATCTTTTGCATGAGATGCAGGAAGGTCTTCTGTAACTTGCATGTTCGTTTGTGTGATCTGGAATACTGCTCCTGATACGAATAAACGCTCATCAAACAGTTCCCACTTTGAGCCTAGCTCATAAAGTGTACCTTTCTTCGCATCTTGAGAATGGCCGAAGTTCACATCATCTTTATCGGAAATCTCACTTACAGGTTCAAAACTTTCAGAGTAAACCGCGTAAATAGAACCGTTTGGCGCCGGAGAGTAAATCGCACCGAACTTAGGTAGGATGTTATTGTAGCTCTCTTCTTTACCAGAACTGCTCGTTGTATCATCGTAAGCGAAACGAACACCAGCAAGTGCTTGCCACTGCTCATTGAACGTCACTAAATCTTGAAGATATAGACCGTAGTGTTGGCTCTTCGAGTGTGATACTGAATCATCGTTGTTATAGTGAATGTCTGCAGGCATATCAAAGCCTTTGCCACACTCTTTCATTGTGTCTGCTTCTGAAGCGTTAAAACAAGCGTAGTCTGATACGTACAGGCGCTTGTAATCGTAGTGCAACCCATTTGCACCCACCAACAGACGATGATTCACACCAAATGCATCAACATCACCAGTAAAATCCACGTAAGCCGTATCAAACGTCCACTCATCATGACGGTCTGACACTTTGTAACCATAACCTAGTGTTTTCTTGGTTTTTCTGTCTTTCTTTGAATCAATAACGTTATCTGATTCAGTACGGCGACGTTCGTAAAACTGACGACTGATACCCGATTTAACTGCCCATGTATCGCTCAAGTTTGCTGTAACAGCCACACCGTAGTTTGCTACGTCGTTGTCTGTTTGTGCGAAGCGTTGGTCATTAACCGTATTTGGGGTAATCGCTTTACCTGTTTTCGTATCAATCTTTGAGCCGTTATCTAGATCACCCAACTCTTGAGTACGGTCGTAATGCGCAGATAGCATCACATCTTCGTTGATATCGTAATCAACAAATAGGCCACCAACAAAGCGGTCAGTCTCTACATCTGTGCCGTCAAAACGTGTGCGGTAAGAGTCTTGGTTTTCTTGTGAAACAATAAGACGAGCACGTAGAGTTTGATCATCGTTCAAGGAACCGCTTACATCAGCGGTAGTACGTGTGTAGCTGTCAGAACCAATGTCTTGGCTTACGCTAACTTGAGTTTCATACGTAGGCTTCTTAGCAACCATGTTAACAAGGCCACCAGGTGCTGATTTACCGTAGAGCAAACCTGCAGGACCTTTTAGTACTTCAACACGTTCTAGTAGTTCTACCGGTTGACGGTAATGAGACCAGTGTTGAACGCCATCGCGCAAGTAACCAGAACTGCTTCCTAGAGAGAAACCACGTAGGTTGAAGCGCTCACGGTTTGTTGATTTAGAACCCGCTGAAATTGACGCATCATTTTTTAATACTTCGCCAAGCGTGCTTGCGCGTTGCTCATCAATGATTTGTTCACTGATAATCGTAACTTGTCCTGGAGTCTCTAATTGAGTCGCCTCCATGCGCATTGCTGTTGTATTCGTGTCGGCTTTATAACCGTAATCACGACCTTCAACAACCATATGCTCGTCAGTTTTTACTGCTTCTGCCAATACTGCTGGTGAAGCTAATACTGCGCCGATCACTAAAGCCAATGGCTTTTTTGAAAACATGTCCTTTTCTCCACTTTTATTCTTTTAGACGAACACTTTGTTATTTATTCGATGTGTCCGTTAGACCGTTTCCGGTACCACTGAATTATTTCGAGGGGGAATATAAGTGATAACTATTACTATTTGCATTAAATTTACATTCTTTGCATTCGTAAAGTTTTGTAAAGACGAGCTGACGAGCCGTTAACCTGCAGTTAAAAGAAACCATTTCAATACAGTCATTTAACGAGCACTTGAATTAAAAATCGGTTCTCTGCGCCAAACTTTTTGAAACACCGCCATTTGCGCAGTCAATGTAATAAGCAAACATCTATAACAAAATCCTCTTATCTTATTTATTACCTTCAGAACGACGATTTTTTGTATAAAACACTCGATAAATGTAAATGAATGGTGAATTATTTTGTTTTAATTTGTTTTATTTGAACGATTATCAGTGATTATGATCACATCTGTAATTCCAAACTCATTTTTTGTTTTTCGATTTAAACAACCGACTGCTAATCTCCTGCTCACTTTGGAAAGGTATCAAAGTTATAAATAATAAGGAGGGTTCTAAATGAATACCAAGAAACCTATGTCTCTAACTGGTCGAGTTATCCTCGGCATGGTCGTGGGCATATTAACGGGATTTGCCATTCAATCCCTTTTTGCAGACAGCGGATTTGTTAACAACTACATCGTTAACGGACTCTTTGAAGTAGGCGGACAGATCTTTGTCGCCAGTTTAAAAATGCTTGTTGTACCACTCGTCTTCGTTTCACTCGTGTGCGGTACAAGCTCTCTTAAAGATTTATCAACTCTTGGCCGTATGGGTGGCAAAACGCTTGCACTTTATATCGGTACTACAGCCGTTGCTATCACTCTAGCATTGACTATCGGTAACCTGTTCCAACCTGGAGCGGGTGCGGATCTTACTGCTGCGAGCTCTTTCAAATCAGCTGATGCTCCTTCTTTGGGCCAAGTCATCATCGACATGTTCCCGACCAACCCTATTCAGGCGATGGCTGAGGGCAAAACGCTACAAGTTATCGTATTTGCTGTGTTGTTTGGTATTGCAATCAGTGCAGCGGGTAAACCAGGTGAGCGTATCGCTGCGGTTTTCTCTGATTTGAACGAAGTAATCATGAAACTGGTTGCGCTGCTGATGAACCTTGCGCCTTACGGTGTGTTCTTCTTGATGGCGAAGCTGTTCTCTGGCCTTGGTTTAAGCGCAATTTGGAACCTAGCGGAATATTTCTTAGTGTTAGCTGGTACTCTACTGTTACACGGTTTAGTAACTTACAGTGCGATGCTTAAAGGGTTTACAGGCCTTAGCCCAATTACGTTCCTACGTAAGATGGAAGATGCAATCATGTTTGCATTCTCAACAGCATCTTCAAACGCAACGATTCCAGTGACAATGGAAACGGCTAAAAACCGCATGGGCGTAGACAACAAAGTCGCTTCGTTCACAGTTCCACTAGGCGCAACTGTCAACATGGACGGTACTGCTATCATGCAGGGTGTTGCAACGGCGTTTATCGCACAAGCGTACAACATCGACCTGACTATGGGTGATTACCTAATGGTGATCCTAACAGCGACACTGGCTTCTGTGGGTACCGCAGGTGTTCCAGGTGTTGGTCTTGTTATGCTAGCGATGGTATTGAACCAAGTTGGACTGCCGCTCGAAGGTATCGCATTAATCATGGGTGTTGACCGTCTTCTTGACATGATCCGTACTGCCGTAAACATCACTGGTGATAGTGCCGTAACTATCATTGTGGCTAAATCTGAAGGATCTTTTGACGAAGCTCGCTTCAATGACCCAGCAGCCGGTGAGAAAGAAGAAGAAGTAAAGCTAGCACGCCAACAGGCATGATCTAGCTTCTCTGGTGCTCTTACTTTCAAGTCAAGGCGCAATTAATGGCTGTGCCTTAGCCTGATAATGAAAAGCGTGTATACAAAAACGCCACTGCTGATACAGTGGCGTTTTTTATTGGGTGCCCTTTGAGCCGAAACTATTTTCTCATTACAGGGGCTGAGCGTGAATGCTGAGCCTAAAGCTTAATCTACGATAGGAAACATAAGGTTCACTCTAAGTCCCCCACCTTCTCTGTTCTCAGCGGTAACATGCCCATTCATCACTCCCATGGCTTCCTTAACGATCGCGAGTCCAAGACCGTAACCACCAGACTGTTTATCTCTGGCTGACTCAATGCGGGTAAACGGGTCAAAGATATCTGCAATCTTGTTATCTGGAATACCTTCACCATCATCCTCCACAGAAATGACACTGTAACGCTTATCATTGACCTGCCCGTAGGTCTTGACGACAATATCCGCATTGCCCCCTGCGTATTTGATCGCATTTCCTACAAGGTTACTGATCACCCTCAAAAGTAGCCTCTCATCAACATTAACCATTGATGTCGCTGTTTCCAAATCACCAGTCAAAGTTTGATTAGGTTTCAAGTCATTTTGCATCTGCGCAATTAGCATTGAGCAATAATGCTCAAGATGCATTGGAGTTAACTTAGAATCATAGCGAGAGGTTTCTAGGCGACTGAACTCAAGAATTTCACCCACCAGCTTATTCATCTCTTCCGTTTCGCTTTCCATCCGTTCGAGTAAACCCATACTTTTTTCATCGACCTTACTACGTAGTAAATGTAATGCGAGATTCTGCCTTGCTAACGGTGTCCTCAACTCATGTGATACATCACGAATCAAACGACGCTGCTTTTCAGCCAGAGACTTAATCTCAAAGGTCATATGGTCAAAATCACTGGCAAGCTCATTGAATTCACGTGTAGTTGAATCCAACTCAGACACAACACTCACTGAAAAGTCTCCTTGTGCGAGCCTTCGACTGGCCTCCCTTAAACGATCGAGTGGCTGCTGCAGACTTTTCGCCATAATAATGGAAAACAGCGATAACACGATCAAAGCAATCACAGCTTTCAGCGCATAGGAATACGGAGCAAAGGATTTTGCTGGATGAAACTGGCCTGGCAGTTGGATCACGAGTGTATTGCCGTTATCAAGTGGCAAGCCGAAGATAGGCTTACTCACACGATCACTAAGTTGATGGTCTAATGTACGCAGGTACTTCAACTTAAATTCAAAATGCGGATGCATGTGTCGGTGGGTAATCGGTCGGTTGTTTTCATCGATAATGAATAAATAATAACGTTGGGCATTGCCCCAGTCGGCAAGCTCATCCATGTCCCCTTCTTCGATCAGTACATTAGCTTGATAAGCCAAATCCAACATTTCAGCTTTGACAGGTTCAGGTACCTTCAACAAAGCTTTCATCAGCGCTCGTTCTGCGACACCTTGAAGGATGAGTATGCTGACTAAAATCACTGTCAGGCAACTGAACAGCTGAAACGTTAAGCCATCCTTACGCTTGATAACAAAATCAGGGCACCGTAGAAACCAGTTACTCATACTCCTACCGACTCTAGGTAACTGTAGCCTTGACCGCGCACAGTTTTAATATGTTGCTTTGATAAGCCAGCCTGCACCAATTTTCGACGTATATTGCTGATATGCATATCTAGATTACGATCGAAGGGGCACAGCTCTTTCTTCAAGACATGTATTTGCAAGTCAGATTTTGATACAACGATGCCATTATTTTTGATCAGATAATCGAGCAACTCTTTTTCAGTGCCCGTTAAAGGTAAACGGGTAAGTTGCTCGCACAAACCTTGATTAGATGAAGCCATTGATTGTCTTTGTCGCTCAAACCCAACTCGGCGTAAGATCACCTTAATCCGGGTCAAAAGCTCAGGAACATTGAAAGGCTTAGCGATGTATTGATCTGCCCCGGCTTGATAGCCATCTAGCATGGAGGCATCATCATTAAGCGCAGTTAGCATAAGGATAGGAGTAGCAAAACGCTGACAAATACGTCTTGCGACTTGAATACCACTTAAATTAGGGAGCATCACATCGAGTAAGACTAAATCAACAGGATTTGATTGAATAAACTCTAGAGCTGATTCACCGCAATGAACGGTATCAACGTGATACCCTTCATTTTCCAACACTTCACCCAGTAACTCACACAACTGAATATCATCATCAACAACTAAAACACGAGACATTTCACACACCGACAAATAAGAACTGTTTGCATTCTAATTATCGTTATTATTGATTTCAATTATAAAGTGCGTGATTTCCTCTATAGAAGAAAATCTTTTTCAATCGGTACAAATTTTGAGGCAGAATCGATAAGATTTTGAGCTGTTAACCCAGGAACGCCATACACTTCAACAGGCTTTCCAAAACGCTCTTTGATTCGCTCTACCAAGATTTCAAAATCACCGTCTCCTGATACCAAAACAATCGTATCAACCGTCTCCGCAAGCTCTATCGCGTCTAACGCGATACCGACATCCCAATCCCCTTTGGCGCTACCATCACGACGCTGAATAAACGGTTTTAGCTTCACATTAAAACCAACACCACGAAGGATATGGTGGAATTGGCGCTGTTTAGGATCTTGGCTTGAGATTGCGTAAGCATTGGCTTCGACAACGTTACGTCCTTCCGTGGCAACATACCAAAACTGGTTATAGTCGAAGTTAGAACGGTATTTATCGCGTGTTGTATAGTAAACGTTCTGAACGTCGACCAAAATTGCTATGTTTTCCATAAATTCATACCTTTAGATTTTCCGTATACCCTATTCTATTCACTTCTAAAATGCGAGTCGCTTTCTTTAATAAAAATGAACTCATTAGCTATGCTTAACGTAGTTGTTATTGGCTTAACGTAGTTGTTATTAACTTAGAGCTTGTTTGGGTTTATCGAGGAAGGTGGAACATGAAGTACCGACAAATAATCAGATCATGCCTCGGCAGCGACACCATTTACTCAGTATTGAGACGTTGCTGCGCGGCAATAGCTAACGCAGCCATAACTAAGGCAGCGATAACTAAGGCATCGGTAACAAACGTAATTTCCAAAACACTGAACGCTTTAATAACAAGCACGGTTATGTTTATGATTCTGTCAGTCAACTCGTTACACGCCTACCCAGCCTACTCTCATTCCAAAGCTCTGCCACACCGCAGCGTTATTTATTTCGCTCCAACAGAAGATTCGATCGTAAAAGAGTTTCTCAATGAAGTCTTGATTAACAATTGTCAATTGGACGAGCGAGATGTAGTTATCATGGTCATCGCCGAAAGCGGCTACACCGTTCCTGCATGGTTAGTTGAAGAGTTTAATTTGGATGCAGTGACTAACAGTTATGGAATACCCAAAGGTTCACACACTGCCGTGTTGATTGGCAAAGACGGGAAAGAGAAACACAGGTGGAGTGGTAAAACCGATTGGAGTTTAATCACCAATATTATTGACGAAATGCCCATGCGCCAACAAGAAATGCAGCGACAGAGTAGCCGCTGCAGTATTTGATTCTTGGTCAGCTAAGCCTTTGGTTAACCATCAACCATCAACCATCAACCATCAACCATCAACCATCAACCAAGCTAACAAGCTAAGCTTGATCATCAATCACTTAAGCTTGCTTGTTAAACCAAGCCAGTTTTTCATGGAGCTGAGCAACACTTCCAACCACAATCAGTGCTGGGCTCTTTGCAACGCCAGCAAGATCAGCTAGGTCACGTAGCCCACCTCTAAACACTTTCTGTTCTTGGCGAGTGCCATTTTCGATAATCGCAACTGGCATGTCTTCTCGCATACCGTTATCGAGTAAATTCTTCTGAATATTCGGACTCTCTTTCAAGCCCATGTAAAACACGATCGTGTGATTGTGTTGAGCAAGAGAACGCCAGTCAATATCTTCGCCATCTTTCTTCAAATGACCCGTAATAAACTGTACGCTTTGCGCGTGGTCACGGTGAGTCAATGGAATTCCCGCATATGCGGTCGCTCCTGCGGCTGCAGTAATGCCAGGAATCACTTCAAATCTCACGTCATTCTCAGCTAACGTTTCGCACTCTTCGCCACCACGGCCAAAAATAAACGAATCACCACCTTTTAGACGCACAACGTGCTTGTTTTCTTGTGCTTTGGTCACCAATAGTTGGTTGATCTGATCTTGTGGTACGCAGTGGTGATCGAGCTTCTTACCCACATACAACATTTCAGCTTCTGGATTAGCCATCGCTAAGATATCTTTTGATACCAAGCGGTCATAAACCAAAACGTCTGCTTGTTGAATCACTCGTGCGGCTTTTAGTGTAAGTAAGTCTGGGTCGCCCGGACCTGCACCTACCAATGAAACAAATCCATTGCTTACTTCTTTAACATTCGATGACGATACTTCTGACATTCTGCGCTCCGAAGGTTTGCTTGTTTTATCTCAAGCTTCAATCTATGTGATAAGTCACTGTATTCATGATGACTTATCAAAATCCTTAACTCTTAGACTATCAGGTGTTGAAATAAATATTCAGTCTAAATACTAACGAAGATAGAAATAATTATAACAAAACAATCTATTGCGGATGTTTTGCTCAATAGCAAACAACGCACCTATGATAACTAAGGTGTTGTCTGCCCGAGAATACACTGACAGCTTTCAAACTAAAAAAGCCCCAAACACGTTGTTGGGGCTTTCAATCTCATACTAACTTACGTTTACCGTATTACTTCGCGCCCAGAGAAGGAGCTGTTTTAGCATGAGTCAAGTATAGAGGAACACACGTTAACAGTAGGCCACCAACGATGTTACCTAAGATTGTTGGGATAAGGTTGAAGTTCAACCATGTCGCGATACCGAAGTCAGCGCCAAGAATCATACCCAGTGGGAATAGGAACATGTTTACCACTGTGTGCTCAAATACAAGTGCGAAGAAGATGAAGATCGGGAACCACATCATTGCTACACGACCAGCAACTGTACGTGCAGTCATGTTACCAATCACACCTAGACAAACCATTAGGTTACAGAAGATGCCGCGCACGAAACATGTGATCCAGCCGTCCATGCCCATGTTTTCAAACCCTAGGCTACGACCTGTAGAAACAGCAATGAACTTTTGAGCAACTGCGTTTGGTTCTAAAGAGAAGTTACCTGTAAGTGAAATTGCCACTAACACTGCAACAATTAAAGAACCGATAAGGTTACCAAGACCAACAAGACCCCAACAACGTAGGATACGACCCCAAGTAATACCTGGACGGTTATCAAATTTCGCTAAAGGAGCAAGGCCAAATACACCTGTTACTAGGTCATAGCCCATTACACTTAGAATGACGAAGCCCACTGGGAACACAAGAGCGCCAACAATACCAATGCCTGTTTGCACGATAGTCGTGATTGCCACAACAACAGCAAGAGAAAGAATGATGCCTGCCATTGTGCTTCGAATCAAAAGATCACGAGTACTCGTTTTCGTTTTCGCTTCACCTACATCGATCATTGTTTGAACGAATTCTGCTGGTTTAAAATCAGTAGACATAAGATTGTCCTTAAAAAGTTAAAATTAAAAGTTGAAATCGGATAGGAAAAGGTTCTAATTGCCGAATTAAGGCAATGTCGATAACTAGAACCCTTGATCTATCAAATCTTGCTAAGTAACTGTGTCGAAATTTCGAACTAACTATGATTTCGCACTAACTATGCTGAAACTTCTACAGCACCTTTAGTAACGCGAGCTTTATACGCTTTTACACTGAAGCTCTCGTCTTCCATGCACACACCTGTTGCTAGGTTAAAGCGTTGCTTCTTAAGTGGGCTTGCCACCCAAAGCTCACCTTTGTGCTCAACCGTTAAACCGCGAGATAAAACGTTTGATTGAAAAAACGGGTCAGTGTTACTAATAGCGAACACTTCTTCGGCTTTAGTTGGGCGGAAAATAGCCACTTGCTCACCACCAACCAACGCACAAACACCGGTACCTGGAATAATGTCTTCGATCTTACAAACTTTGGTAAATGCCATGATGTCGTCTCCCAATTAAACCAGTTCAACGTGAAGGATGTCGCCCTTCGCTTCTGGGTGTTTTTCTGTGAATGTTGCTGGGCGGTGTTGTTCACGGCCATCGTCAACAAACACAACGTTTTCATCACGGTCATCAGCATTGATGAAGTGTGAGAAGCGCTTAAGTTGAGCTTCGTCGTTGATAGTGTCAGTCCACTCACAAGCAAAGTTACCCACAAGGCCAGCTACGTCCGCTTCAAGTTGGTCATTGATGCCAAGCTTGTTGTCGACAATCACTTCACGTAGGTAGTCAACACCACCCTCTAGGTTGTCCATCCATACCGAAGTACGTTGTAGTGGCGCAGCCGTGCGGATGTAGAACATCATGAAACGGTCGATGTATTTGATCAGCGTTTCTTGGTCTAGGTCGCTTGCAAGTAAGTCTGCGTGACGAGGTTTCATACCACCGTTACCACATACGTACATGTTCCAACCTGCGTCAGTCGCGATAATACCTAAATCTTTACCTTGAGCTTCAGCACACTCACGAGTACAGCCAGACACACCAAACTTCATCTTATGAGGAGTACGGATGCCTTTGTAACGGTTCTCGATCATCACACCTAGGCCAACTGAATCTTGAACGCCGTAACGACACCAAGTTGAACCGACACATGTCTTAGCCATACGTAGCGCCTTCGCGTACGCTTGACCTGTTTCGTAGCCCGCAGCAACTAACTTCTTCCAGATTGCTGGTAAGTCATCTTTTTGAGCACCGAATAGACCGATACGCTGTGCACCTGTGATCTTGGTGTACAGGTTGTATTCAGCCGCTACATCAGCAAGAACGCTTAGTGCTTGAGGCGTTACTTCACCACCTGCCATACGAGGGATAACAGAGTAAGTACCGTCTTTTTGGATGTTACCTAGGAAGTTATCGTTGGTATCATGCAGTTTCACTAGCTCAGGCTTAAGGATGTGCTCACCCCAGCAAGAAGCAAGAATAGAACCCGCTAGAGGCTTACATACTTCACAGCCGTAGCCTTTACCGTATTTCTCTAGTAACTCATCGAATGTTTTGATTTCTTCGATACGAATCAAGTGGAAAAGCTCTTGGCGAGAGTAAGCAAAGTGCTCGCATACGTCGTTCTTCACTTCAACACCGGCTTTAGCAAGTTCAGCGTTCAGTACTGAAGTCACAAGTGGAATACAACCACCACAGCCAGTACCAGCACCAGTTACTGCTTTGATATCACCAATTGTATGGTGACCTTCAGCAACGGCTTGTGCAATCTTGCCTTTAGTTACATCGAAACAAGAACAGATAACAGCAGACTCAGGAAGAGAATCAGCGCCAAGTGTTGGCTTTTCAGCACCCGCGTGAGCAGGAAGAATCAATGCATCTGGATGCTCTGGCAGGTCGATTTCATTCAGCATTAGCTGAAGAAGATCACCATAGTCAGAGGTATCACCGACCATTACCGCGCCAAGCAGCTTCTTGTTGTCTTCAGAAACGATTAGTCGCTTGTAAATTTCTTGTTCTTCGTTTTGGTAAACGTAGCTCTTACAACCTGGAGTGCGGCCGTTAGCATCACCGATAGAACCTACTTTCACGCCAAGAAGCTTAAGCTTCGCAGACATGTCAGCACCTTCAAATGTGCTTTCATTACCGACAACGTGGTCAACCGCCACTGTCGCCATTTTGTAACCAGGAGCCACTAGGCCGTAGAACGTTTGGTTCCAAGATGCACACTCACCGATAGCGTAGATATCTTTGTCTGTCGTTTGACAGTGATCGTTAATCTCGATACCACCGCGAGGCGCAATACCTAGGCCCATTTGACGAGCAAGTTTGTCTTGTGGGCGAATACCAGCAGAGAATACGATGAAATCAGTTTCTAGCTCTGTACCGTCTGCAAAACGCATTACGTTACGAGCTTCAGTGCCTTCAGGAGCAATTTCAAGCGTGTTCTTACTTGTATGAACGTTTACGCCCATACGTTCGATTTTTTGACGAAGTTGATTACCACCAGCAAGATCAAGCTGCTCTGCCATAAGCTTGGGAGCAAACTCTACAACGTGAGTCGTCACACCTAATGCCTTTAGTGCACCAGCCGCTTCAAGACCAAGTAGACCACCACCAACAACAACACCAGATTTAGAATTCTTTGCCGTCGCTTCGATAGCTTTTAAGTCTTCGATAGTACGGTAAACAAAACAGTCTTTACCTTCGTGGCCTTTAATTGGCGGTACAAACGGGAAAGAACCAGTAGCAAGAACAAGTTTGTCGTATTGAATTTCACGACCCGTGCTTGAGTAAACTGTTTTCTTTTCACGGTTAACGTTGATAGCACGTTCACCGATCAGCATGTTGATGCCGTGTTTCTCGTAGAAGCCTTCTTTTACTAAAGAAAGTTCATCTGCAGTATGGTGTGAAAAGTAAGAAGAAAGGTGCACACGGTCATACGCAACACGTGGTTCTTCACAGAACACCGTGATGTCCATGTTTGCAACATCTGTCTTCTCGACTAAATCTTCGATATAGCGATGACCGACCATCCCGTTACCGATTACGACTAGCTTCATCTTGCTCATAAGAATTCCTGAAGGTTATATATTTCTTAACTGAGCGAATAATGAATTATGAAAGAAAATGAAAATATGATGTAAATCAATTACGAAAACAAACTACCCTAAAGGGGTAGAACAAAAGAGGTAGATATGCTTAATTAACAAGCAAAGCAAACGAATAACCACAGTTTACATAGGGTTTAGCGGGGTTTTATATACACTTCAGTGCATTAAGCGGAATGTTGTAAAGTTTCACAATAGGTTACCAACAACGCAAGTAAATGACAATCATTTTCATTTAGCTTCTTATAAATATATATAGAAACCTATAAATACATGTAGAACACCGTTTGCGTGAAAAACTATGTGTAATTGTGAAAACCACTCCTACCTATTCGGAATGTAAACAAAGCTGTTCGCCCTTTAATGTCGTGATGAATTCAGTTTATAGCTTGGGTCATCGGTTTGTTTGCTTGATCTAACACAAGAACCCTTTTGATTCACATGTGTGATGTAAAAATCAACTTCCAACCAAACCCTGAATAAATTAGCATTGTTGAAAATAATTCTTATTTAATAGAGTGAATACGATGCGCCTAATTTTACTAATCCTATCTATTATTGCAGCCCCTGCGTTTGCTGAAACAAAGGTCATCAAACAAGTGATGGACATGAATTCTGAAAACATCGACAAGATGTATCAATTCATTCCTGATTACGTAGAAATCGAACCTGGTGACAAGGTGCTTTTTAAAGGAACCGTTGGCTCTCATACTGCTCATAGCATTCAAGGGATGCTTCCTGATGGCGCAAAGCCTCTTATGATATCCGGTTCAAACGCTCAGGAAGTCACTTTTGATAAGCCAGGTGTGTACGGAATCAAATGTAAAGTGCACCACCGACACGGAATGGTGGCGCTCGTGGTTGTTGGTGATCCAAGTGTTAACTTAGAAGAAGCTCGCACCGCGGCCAAAAAACGTGTGAGTCGCAGAGCTCAGAAAAAGATGCAAGGCTTGCTCGATCAAGCAGAGCAAAAAATTCAATAACCTTTGTCCCTGTCTTGAAGCATCAGCTCTCTGTTGATGTGTGATAGGAATGCCAGCCTGAAGACAGTAAGGGGTCAGTAACAAGAAGAAACAGCGCCGAATTGGCGCTATTTCTTCTTACTTATCTAACTTATCTAACTTAGACATTGTCAAATATTCCGCACTAAACGTGCAAACATATCAAACTAGCCAACCCGTTCTAAATGACACTCCGACAACCACAAACAAAATTGAAATAATAGTCACTGGCACAATGTGCAGCGCCATATCAACCAAGTTGTCCTTCGATAGTTTTGGAATCACACGAAAGCGTGCGTCTAGGGCTAGCAATACCGTCAGAGACAGCAACGTCAATTTAGCGGCAATGCCATGAGCCAATGGAATCGACATATCAAACCATAAGCTAACGTCCGGCAACATGTGATAAGCGAGCATCAACCCGGTCACCACTTGAACTACCAAAGCAGGCATTCCCACCTTTTCGTACCCTTGCTCAAATTCCAATAACATTTCTGGAGAACGGTGTTTCAAGACTTTAGGAAGGATAACGACGCTGAGAATAATGTGCCCTCCCGTCCAAATGGTGGCAGCCAATACATGCAAAACCAATAATACGCCAAACATAAACTTCCCTTACACAATGTTACGTGGTGCAAAGGAGAACCCTTCAAACTCACGCTTATATTTTGATTCACCAATTTTCTTTATTTTGGCGACGCCCATTTTGTAGTTGTAGTTACCACTGATTTGGTCAACTACCCTTGTTGTTAAAGCATTCGCTGGGTTCTTCATGTCCATCATATTGCAATACAACACACCTTTTTTCGTGGCTGAGGTGACAATCGCAACGGCTTTAATCTCCGCGTAATCCAGTTGAATGTGACCATTTTTCATTAGGTTACTAAACTGAAAATCATCTGACTCGATACCCAGAATCGTATCTTTAAAATTGGCCACCCGCTCCGAGTACACAAGCACTTCATCTCCGGCTTCTATGCCCCGCTTTTCCGCATCTTCCGGGTGTACTTCAATCCAGTTTTCAGGCCAACGATGAGTGATGTAAGGCCTGCGTTCGGTATCATCAAACCCTGACTGCCAAATCTCGTTAATACGACCATTCGAAAACCATAACTCGTCCTGTTTTGGGGTAAGCCAACGATGAAAATCACTAAACAGATCCCAAGGATGTTTTTGAAGATTGACCTTCCCCGTCTGACTATTAAATTGAGTGAGCTGTTTACGCATAATATTGGCGCCTTGAGGGCCATCTTGCAGCCCTTTATCGACCAGATCATCCCAACTCATTTCAGTGTCATGTAGGCGCTTAGTGCCAATCAGCTTTTTGGTATCATAGTTATAAAAAACAGGCCCTTGGATCCCTTCAGTACCAAATTCAGCGAGCTTTTGATGAAGAGTTTTTCCTTCAGCATGTGCTGCGACTTTAATCATATTGAAATCTTTACGGCTACCACGGCTAAATCGTGATGACTCTTCAGCTACGTCATTTGAGTTTTGCCAATCAAACCCGTCGTACCCCATTCGCGAAGCCATTTGAGCAACAATCCACCAGTCTGGCTTAGCCTGACCCGGCGCATCAGCGAACTTTTGGTAAAGGCGTAGACGACGCTCACCATTAGCACGCATGAAATCCTCTTCCCCCCAAGTCGCGGCCGGAAAGATGATATCAGCGAATTGTTTACCAATAGGATCACGTAAATAAATATCTTGATTGATGACGACCATTCCACCGGAATCGGCACGCTTTTTGAGTGTATCTATAATGTGCTGTTTATCACGTCGCATCGCTTGGTGAGGATTACGTGTTGTTAAGTCGGTGAATTTCTCTTTCAACCCATAACTACCACACATAGCTTGAATCCATGTTGTACCAATGACATGGGCCATACGGGTATGCCCGGAATAGAGATATCTATCGGTGTCTATTGAGCGCCTGCGCCTACCTGCGACTTTTTCAGGTGACTTATTCCTTGGTAGTTTCCCACCGGCTAGTCCACCACGTTGATGCCCACCAAATCGACCAATCACACGCCCTTCTCGGCCACCAGTACCGATTATCGTTGCAAGGGTGGCGATGGCGTTGGTATTCCCGGTATTATTCGACCAATAAAAGCCCTTCTCTATACCAATTGAGGCTTTAACTCGTTGACCGTTGACTGGCATTGCCAACATCTCAGCGGCTTTGTGGATCTTCTCCACATCAATACCCGCGATCGATGCGGCATACTCAGGTGCGTACTCTTTCTGCTCCAAATTCCATTGCTTATAATCATCAAAGCCATTCGTTTGGAATTTGCCCCAAGTGGTTCTCCATTGCCATGGCGTATTACGAGTACCCTGACCAAAACCTGAGCTCGATTCCCATTTATTATTGACCCAGTTTTCAATCCACTCATTGTCTTGCCAGCCTTGCTCTAAGATCACTCGAGCAATTGCACCAATCACAAGATTATCGCTACCGGGATTAATATCGAGGTGCAATCCACCTTGAGCTTTAAGCCACGCTATTCCAGCGGTTTCACGAGGGTTCAAAATCACGGTTTTCATCCCACGATGCACCGCCGGCATAATAAACTGCGTAAAGATGATGGTTTTTGTCTCATACGGATCTGTTCCGCAGATCATCAAAGTATCTGCCGCGCCCCAATCATCATAACTTGGAGCAAAATTATCAAAACCCGCATCTCGAAATCCTGGGGTTGCGGTGACATCTGACGGCGTATCATGAAACGAAAAATTCGCGGTATTGACATGACGCAATGCATACTTTGTTATCGCGTAGGTGTTTTCAATATACTGATAAGAATAGGTTTTCACGCAGTAACTGTTTGAACCGTGCATATCAATCACATGACGGCCGACTTGGGCTGCTATATCCAATGCGAAATCCCACTCAACTGGTTGCAACTGTCCATTAATTCGAACAAGCGGTTGCTTCAATCGATCTTTGGTTGGTGTTTCTGGGTTATAGAGCTTTCTTGCGAGCAGTCCACCACGAACCGAAGAATCACCGCCTTTATTGACGACTTGTATGTCTTTATCCGCTACCACCACCACATGGTGTGGTTTGCCATTATGCGAAACAATATTATGTTGCTGTGGCGAAACCCAAGCTTGCAGAGCATGAACCGGGAAATCGACACCAAATGCATTTTCACTTGCAGCAGGCCCACCGGAAGGGCTACTCACAGGCCAACGGTAAACCTTATAACCGCACGCCACGATACAATAATCACAGGCTGTTGTGATAACTTCAGCATGAACAGGAGGCAGTAAAGTATTTGTCGGTTGAAGGTACTGACGGTTTAAAGGAGATTGATTGCTTGAAGAAGATTCACTCATTAAACTACCTCCACATCGATCAGGTTTTCCATGCGACCAAAGATCAATCCCATAACCCCGACCGCATAGATATCATCACCTTCTAGCTCCAGCAGTACTTGAGGTAAGCTCTCAAAGGCTTGACCAGAAACCATAATGCCATGACGTCGTAAATCAAATGTAGACAGGTGGAATGGACACTGCCCGACAATGCGATGCTCCCCTGTTGCTTTATAAGCACCGGTTAAAGGCCCACCTTGATGAGTACACGTCATCGAGTACGCCACAATATCTCGCTGTAACCCTATCCCACCGCCACATTCGATGTCGGATTTAACCAGCATCGCAATCGAGTTTTTTCCTTCATCTGGATATTGAAAGTGAACCGGAATGTGGTTACTGAGTTGACTTAACTTTGCGATTTTCTTACGCGGGTAACCAACAATACGACCTTCAACCTGAGTTTCAGAATCCGTTCCTGCAAATAAGGTAAGAGGAACCATAGAGACGGCAGTCGCCGCGCCGGAATAGAGTAAAAAATCACGTCGTGACATCATGCATTTGTTGTGTCGTTTACTCGAATTTTGCTCTGAGTTGGCGATCATTTTTCTGCTCCAGCAAGTTCTTCTTTAGTAAATAACGGTTGGTATTCTGGAATTGTCGGCTCTTCAATAAAAATCTGTTCACCTGAAAATGCTTCGATAAAGCTCAGTAAGTTCTTTTTATCTTGCTCCGTTAAACCGAGAGGTTGAATTAAAGCAGATTTTGTCTGAGGGTAACCAGTAGTACGTCCGTCATCCGCCACACCACCTCGGTCGTAGAAATCAATCACCGCTTCTAAAGTTGGAATAGTGCCATTGTGCATGTAGGGCGCAGTGTATTTTGTATAACGTAGGCTTGGCGTGCGAAACTTACCTAACATCTCTTTACGTTTTGCACGAAAGTAAGCACCGGGATCAGCTTTTGTAGTGCGGTACATCTCTTCGGTGACACCTTTAGAATAAAGCTCAAATCGAAACGTTATCTGTGCCAGTCCATCATCATTCCACCAAGGGCTTGGCGGCACGCCAATGTTGTAGAATTTCTGGTCAGAAGCCAAAGCCCCGTTGTGACAAGCTATGCAATTCGCTTTGCCTTCAAACAGTGCTTTACCCTTCAATTGGGGCTCAGACAAAGCAGTTTTGTCACCGAGTAAATAGTTGTCTATTGGTGTGTCACGTTGAATCATCGTGCGTTCAAACGCGGCTATAGCGCGCCAAGCGTTATGTATTTTCGGAGTATCATCACCAAACACTCGCTTAAAGCGTTCAACATACTCAGGTACTAAGGCTAAACGCGCTTCCATGATGTCATCTTCACCATTACCCGCGACCGCGCCCTTCGCTGCATCTTTGGCTTGCGCTTCCAATGACATAGCGCTGCCCGCCCAGAAAAATTTGTCATAATAAGCCGCATTAATAATCGTTTGGCTATTACGCCAATGTACCGTACCCGGATATCCCATGGATAAGTCATCAGGAAAACCCCAGCCCTGAGATTGGATATGGCAACCAGCACATGGGCTAGTCGTATCGCCACTTAGCCGACCGTCATAAAATAAGATCTTTCCCAGCTCTATTTTTTCAGGCGTTTGTTTATTGTCCGCTGGTACAGGTACTTCCCTGAGAGGTTCAAGCTGTACCTTTGCATAAACAACATTAGGAAGCCCCGCCATCCCAATAAGAATAAAGAGTGCCGTCTTTAATACAGAGCGCTTAGTTACGAGCATTTGACCAATCCTCCGTGTATTCGTAGCCGAAGTCATAGTCTAACCATTCGTATTCTTCGCCTATAAGGGCGTCTCCAGATAACGATTCCAAAAAAGCCACCAGCGCCTTTTTTTCATAGTCCGTTAGGGAAAGCGTGGTAAGTCGAGAGTCTTTGTTTGAGTCTTCGCCACCACCTTGATTATAAAATTCAACCACATCTTCAAGCGTGGCAAGCATGCCATTGTGCATATACGGCGCAGTTTGACTGAGCTCTCGCAGCGTTGGCGTTATGAACTTACCGCGATCGCTACCATCCGCTTTATGAGTTTGAACATGCGCACCAACATCGCGCTTTAACGTTAAGTAATCTTGCACACCCATAAACATGTTGTAGGCAAGAAAAGATTGATGTCGCATGGGGTCTAAAAATATCTCATGATTTTCTGGCACTCCGGTATTGTGTGCCTTTCCGTCCGAAAACAGCGCGCCACTATGGCATTGGCTGCACCCCGCTTTGCCTGTGAACAGTTTTTCTCCCTGGCTCGCTAAGTCGCTAAGCTCACCCTTGTCAAAAGGGACGTTTTTCGAAGTCAATGTTTTTAGGTATTCAGGCAGAGCTTTGCGTACTCCGCCATTTGACGGTTCTCCAAGATTGGCCGCTTTAAACATCTCGACGTATATTGGATCTTGTTTGAGGCGTTCCTGCATCAAACGCATGTCCATATTCATCAGCCAGTCTTCAGTGATATTCTCCCGCACCACATCGTTTAGGTTGGTGCCAATACGACCATCGTGAAACCACACCTCTTTATAGGCTGTATTAATAAGTGTTGGAGCATTGCGAAATCCATCACTCCCCGTATAGGCAGGGCTCAACGGTTCAGGGTAAGAAAAACCATTAGATGGAATGTGGCAACTGGAGCACGATATCGAGTCGTCCCCGGACAAGCGCGTATCAAAAAACAGTCGTTTACCGAGTTCTGCCTTCGCCGTATTTATACTCATAGGGGGCAGAGCGGCGTATAGAGTTGCAGAGAAAAGGGCACACACTCCTACCAAGCTTTTTAGTGCGATGCTCATCGACATTCCTTCGGGGTTACTATCATCTACCCCTATTATTAACACATGAAACATTAAAGATATGATTAGGATCATACAATTAGAAATGATAAGAGTTATTATTCAAACTTGTTAATTCAGTGGTGCTTGAATATATGTCTCTAGATAAATTACTTCACAAAGTTAAAAACATCTATTTGACTGGAAACCTATCCGAACAGGTATTGGCAGCACAAATATTAAGCCGTTTTCAAAACACTAAATATCTGATTATAGAAAGGTTAGAGTCCCAGAATCCTGACCTTGTTCTCACTAGTCTTGAATGCCTCGCTTTAGATAATGCAGCGCCTATTGAGCCCATCCTCAACTGCTATCAATACTGGGACGACAGCGAAATTAAATTGGCATCGTTAATGGCTATTGAGAACAACCAACACTCTCTACTCGCTGTTCCTGTATTGTTAGAAGCAGTATGCGACGAAAATGACTACTGGGATGGCGGTTGGAATGACGGAGATGACATCCGCTTGATAGCTGCGCGGATTTTAGACAATCACAAACACGAATTAGATCACGAACAGTCTCTGCGTTTACTACACCGACTTCAGAATGACCCGGAGCCAGATCTAAAAGGCAAACTCATTGCTTTACTTTCGCGCCACTCCCCTACTCTGCTAAATGAAAACAACGTACTCAAAAGCACCGCTGATACTCGGATTTTTTTGAGAAACACTCAAGACAAAATAGTCTTGTACAAAGCCACACAACACCCTGATATTAGCTGCCAAAAAGTGGCATTTCAGCGTCTATCTGAAATGGATTGTCGTGAATATCTGCAGGTATTTTTAAACGGCCTGTCTCATTCAAATCCATCAATAAGAAAGAGTTCCGTACATCAATTAGCGAAATGGAATTACCTAGTAGATATAAAGCACCTTAATTTTGAATTGCTGTTATCTGGTATGTCACTCAATTCACTCACAGGGCTAATGAGTAACAAAGATAAGCTGGACGTCATTGACCAACTTCAAGATAAACCCAATGTTGCTTATTCAACCACAACGCTCCTTCTGCTGATTTTCAGTTTGGAAAGTCAGCACAAACAGCTTCAACTTGCCCGCTTTATACCCCATTTCTACCAAGTGTTTTCAACGTTGGAAGAGTCAGAACAACTCGACAGCCTAAACAGCCTATTAACTGAAACTTCCGAACAACTTAGCGTCACCTTTATTCGTCAACAACTTCAGCAGGAAGCTTGTAGTAACTCTATCAAGCGACTGTTAATTGAACACCTTTCGAAAAACCCAAAAACTAGCCACCAAAGCTATTTAAAAGAACTCACTTTAGGGACATCAGGTATCATAGTTGCGGATTCTTCAGTAAAAAGTAGAACAGCAACGAACACAGCCCCTATAAATGAAATGATTAACGCGGAAATCATTGACGCTAATACTCAACCAGCACTTATTACATCAACACTTGATGCATTAAAACAAGCTCACTCACCTGCTATCTCTAACGCTAACTCTACCGTCGCATCTACTTCAGTAAAGAAGCGCTCGAAAAGATCAGCAAAAATAGAGCGCCTTGAAAATCAAACGATCGCTCTAGAGTTTTGCTCAAACAAAACATGGCTGTGCAGCCTTTGCTCTGACGACAAAATAAGTCATCTAACCAAAGCAGCATTCTACGCCTGGATTCATGCCTTATGTAGACACAGCATAAGCTTTTCCGATGTACAAACATCACGCTTTAATCTACTCGTGTTAGAACTCTTGCTAGATGAGCAATCCGAAAATATCGGCGACATCCTCGACTGGCTTGGCGATGATTGGATACAACAGAACCGTTTGTCACTGATGTCATCACCCTGCTTATCTTTAAGAGTCGGCTTAATAAAACACATCAATGACGAGCAACAATTATTAGAATTGATCAAACATTCGTATATCGGCATTCAGCACGCAGCGCTCAATCAACTTGCGCTTAATGGTGTTTGTCCCCAGAAGAAACTGATCGGGTTGCTTTTGGAAGAGCCGTTACTTTATCCACAGTTGGCAAACTTTGAAGCACATACGGTTTATGAAATACTTGAAAGTGAATTCGATCGCCGATCCTCAACGACTCTTCAAGCCACTCTCACGTATCTTGAAACGACAAGTAATCACCCCTAACAAAGAACTCAAATCTGGTAGCAAAATCAAGCCCATTGATTTAAGGCTTTCATTTTTACTTCACTCGCAGCCGGTAAAGTTAGTAGCAACGAATTAAGCCTCGATTTGTAAGGTATTGTATGGGTTTGTCTAACAGCAACTTCTGTCACTAAACAACGCACTGCAGTTCCGTATATTGATACTTCGTATGAATAATAAGGTGTGTCATGAAAACTCTATCTTTAGCTACCTTAGCGACAGCTATCTTTCTCATTGGATGCGGTTCAAATCAAAGTAAATCGCTATTCAATCAGGCAAACGCAGCACCGTCAGTTGTACATGGGGTCACGATTGAAGCCGTTCCCTCTCAATTCGCTGAATACTCTCAAGCAGGCTACAACCGATATGTCGCGGTCAATGCCCCGAATGGCAAATCTATCCATATTTTGATTATGGATCGCCTGAGCGATTATCAAATAGTCAAAGCCGTCAATGTTCTCAACCACTATCTAACCCCTGTTGATGGCACTAAGTATGGGAGCACTGACTCAAAACGCGAGATTGCAAACGCGATGGCCAACAATGGCGCAATACTAAAGCTAATGAATTATTACGATGAGCCACGATACAACGATGACTTGCCCGGGCAGCCCTTGTTCGAAGAAGAGATTCAGGTTGAAGGCGGTGAATGGTATGTCCAACAAGATTATGAAGAGCATCGTGACGCCTCTTATGAGGAAATACTGCATTTAGTCCATGACTATGGCATCGGGGTTTTTAACGCGCCTGAAGATGCAGTAACCGCATTACCTGAATTTCAAAAAGAATTTAATGCGATACAGAGACAAGCATTACACCATGCTTACACACCACCCCGTGATATTTTAGAAGAGTGGCAAGAAGAAGTCAGCGTTGATCAAGAGTACTTTGCCGCTGTAATTGATAGCTACTACGGGCTTTGGGGAGCATACAACGGCAAAGGTATGTGGGGGTTATACCAAGTTAAAACCCGCGACGATTTCTCAAAAGAAGACCCCGATGCACAAGCGATAGTAGAACAGATTTTCTCTCCAACCTTGACTTACGATGCATACCTTGCCGATACATTCACCGGAACATTTAAAATGAAGTATGACCCAGCGACGTCCTATACTCATCACTCTCAATATCTGACTAAACTAACGCTATCAGGTAACAATGATGCGAATATTGAGATCAACGAGCATGACAACCGCGTAACCGGAAACGCGGGGGTAAATACAGTGATCGCTCATGGCCCTAAAAGTGAATACCAAATTCATGATCTGGGGAATGGTAAATTTCAGCTAAATGATACCGTTGTTTCGCGTGACGGCTTGAACGTGTTATCCAGTATCGAAAAAGTACAGTTCACTGATCAGCTTTGGACCTTTTAACTAGCAACACTCAAAAGCCAAATCACTTTCCTAAAGACGTAAAAAAGCCCGACCATTTCTGATCGGGCTTTCTAAGTGATGGAGGCGCCTCCCGGAGTCGAACCGAGGTCCACGGATTTGCAATCCGCTGCATAGCCACTCTGCCAAGGCGCCTTCAATAGTGTTTTAAGAGAACAACTCTTTTGATTAATACCAAGTGAGGTAACAATCAAATAGATGGTGCCCCGGGCCGGACTTGAACCGGCACAGCGCGAACGCCGAGGGATTTTAAATCCCTTGTGTCTACCAATTCCACCACCAGGGCACGCAATTCTTTATTGCGATGCCGATTACTGAAAAGTAAAACACCATCTTAATGTCAAAATGAATCAACATTACAAAATTTGGAGCGATACATCGGGTTCGAACCGATGACCTCAACCTTGGCAAGGTTGCGCTCTACCAACTGAGCTAGTATCGCATTTTCATTACTCTACGAAAGAGATAATGGAGGCGCCTCCCGGAGTCGAACCGAGGTCCACGGATTTGCAATCCGCTGCATAGCCACTCTGCCAAGGCGCCATTTTTCAACACGTTAGAACCGACTAAACGTTAGCCCCGCTGTGTTCGGGTGCCTACTTTACGGATTGGGTGAAGATAGTCAAACAAAAATGTGAATTTAAATTCTGTTTGCTGACATTTAAATCAAATTGCTGCATGTTCGATCTCTTCAATCAAAAAACACACAGCAAAAACGATTTAAATAAGATGTTCTACCGCTACCACTTCTTCATGAAGCGGCCAACGAGGCTTGGATGGTAAGCCCAACAATGGTCAAACATCGTCATAAGTTGTGGGTTGCCATATTTCGAAAGACTAACCGCATGAAAACGGTTTTTGTGCTCTTTCAATTTTTCAACCTGAGCAATCATTTCATCAGACTGCTTAGGAGCAATAAAGTCAGAAAGCACGATCAAATCTGCGTTCTTGTATTTGTCACCCGTCATCAAATCAATCGACTTCATCAGAACAGGTTCTAAATCTGTACCGCCATGGAATGAGTAGCTTAAAAAGTCACTCGCTTCACGCAGGCCATCTTGCCTTGTTAACTCATAGGTGATCTGCTCAGAAGAGAACAGAATCACGTAACAGTCTCTCTCTTCCGCAAGAGCGATTTGCATCAAAGCATAAGCCATTGCTTTAGCTGACTGCTCAGGGAAACCACTCATAGAGCCCGAAGCGTCGACACAGACGATAAACGGGCCCTTTTCAATATCGATATTCTTGCTATCAGGCTTTTGCGCTTTCACTTTACGTAATGTCCGTGATTTACCTTGCGAACGATAGCTCAATAAACGCTTGTCGGCCAAGTGCTTATAAAAGATAACCTCAAGTTCAGGGTAAGCGAGAAACATGGTTTCGTTTGGCAGCATCTTGTTGAGATCATCACTTTCATGAATCCCAACAATATCATCGACTGCTTCATCGCTTTTCTCTTCAACCATCTGTAGTTCTTCTACAGGGGCTTTGTGTAGCGAAGGGTCATCTTCCTCACCAGCCATACGGCCTAGCTTTTCTGCGATCTCTTGCAAACCCTTGTGCTTATTCAGAAACTCAGCGTGGCGCTTCATGATGGTTAGGTCTGTTTTGCTTAATTTGGCCGATGCCATGTCCCACAAACGCCCTACACTGCCTTCATCGCCCGACTCTGTCACTTTGTCCATGTTTTTCATGGTTTCCATGCGCTGATAAAGATCAGCTAAGACTTTTTCTTTGCTTGTTTCGAGTTCGGTGACTTGAGCTTGTTTGATGGCATCTGACAGCGATTGGTACCATTGATCACAAAAGTAATGTGGAAACATCGCGTTATAAACACCTTTATTGTTTTCCATCAAACGTCTTGCTTGTAGATAAAATGCTGAGTGCCACTCCAGCTTCTTAATAACGCGATCAATCTCGTCAAAAAACTGAGATTCATCCCAGTAAATCACTTCTTGGTAAAGTGCGATTTCCTCTTGGAAACGGTCGGTTTCACACACTTTAGTGACGCGTTTTTTTACTTTACCGCGCCATTTAACTAAGTGGTTTTTGACTGATGTTTTCACACCTTTATTCTCAGCAGCCATCATCACTTGAGAACGAGCGATAAGATCATTCATCGCGGTATCAATGATACCAGAGTCAGCCACCATCAAAGCGAGGTTTAAGCCGTCAGCTCCTAACATATGCTCCCCCTCTTACTCAAAGTACTGACTCATGAACTTAATGCGTTGCGCGATCTTGCTACTCTTCACTTTTGTCGTTTCAAGCTCTTGTGTTACCGCCTGTAAGCTTGATTCCATCGCTTTCGGTAAATCAGGGTCAATATAGTTATGCGGTAATGCGTCATGGAATTCAGTGCGTACTCTTTTTAACTTGAATTCAGCTGCAGTTAACTGTTCTAGGGCTTTCTCAGCGCCGTTCAACCACTTGTTATACAGTTCTTGATCTAAACCGTCAGTAGTCACCACACTCACCAATACAGAACGATTAGCAATATCTTTGATCACTAATTGATTCGATGCATCCAAGTCGAGCTTTAAGCGGCATAGATTTTTGTTTTCGTTTACGTAACCATAAATGTCGCCATGACCTTCTTTTAGAACGCGGTCAAAATCATCTTTGGCTACATACACCCAACGACTATCGCCTTTCTCAGATTCAGACACCGACATATTGCTTTGCAGCATAACCAATTTAATAAGATTGTATGCGCTACCGACGCTGTACATTTTCGCGTTCTTGATATCATGTTGGTAAACGTCTTTACGTCGTAAGCCACTGGTTGACTCCACTGAGAGCGACACCGACAGAGTCGATTCAACATCATCTTGAATCTCTTCTAGCTCTTCACGAGACATTTCAATTTGAGATTTCGACTCTTGCTGATCAAACGCTCGGTTCAACGCAAAATCTTTTACAACGCTACGAACCACATCGCGAGATTCAGGGCTATGCCACAAACAATCTTGAAGAAGCATAATATCGAGCGGGTTAACGCTATCACGGCCACTGAAAAATGCGCTCGCTTTCAATAGTTTAACCGCTTTCTTCCAGCGTCTGTCCGAAACATACAAATCCGACTCTGACGCTGAGCCTTGCTTCTTAACCGTGTCTTCAAGCATGGTTTTTAGCTCAAATAACTTGTTAAACGAATTATCCGTCAACTCCAGATTATCGAGTTCTTTCTGCCATTGATGATATTCAATGTCTGTAATCGCTAACCCTTTTGGAATGACGGCTTCTTGAGAAGTACCTGTCGTTAGCATCGATTTGAAGTTTTGTTTGTTTTGAATACGGTTGACGAACACGCGAACTAACATTCGGTCATAAAGTGCTTCTAGTCCACTGTCTTCGTCAGGAAGTTCATTAGACGCTGAAACCAACAAGCGCATAGGCACACGCTCAATGTCTGCGCCGTTTTTAAATGTCTTTTCGTTAACCACAGTCAGTAACGTATTGAGAATGGCAGGGCCTGCTTTCCAGATCTCATCAAGGAATACAACTTGCGCGGTTGGTAGGTAGCCTTCGGTCAGCCTTACGTAACGACCGTTGTCTTTTAATTCTTGAATGCTTAGTGGGCCGAACACTTCCTCAGGAGTAGAGAAACGTGTCATCAAATATTCGAAGTAGCTACTGTTGTCAAAAGCCTGGATGAGGCGTTTAGCGATAAGGCTTTTTGCGATACCCGGAGGGCCCAATAGGAACACACTTTCGCCAGCCAGAGCCGCCAGTAAACAAAGCTTAATGGTGTCTTCTCTTTCATAAACGCCATCAGAGAGAGCATGCGCTAATTTATTGATTCTTTCAGAGAGTAGCGCCTTGTCAGCATGTGAGGAAATAGAAGGGTTCATGCGTTACTCCGAAAATCTTTGAACAGTTGAGAGTGTAGATACGTTTTTATACATTTGTTAGCACTTTGTTACAAGTATCTTTTATTATTGAGTTGCCTTTATATCAGATGGTTAAGCTGCAATTTTCGCGCAATCATAGATTCCAATTATGAGAGTAGCATCACGAATGGTGTGAAACTAAATCTATTGTTAACCCTAATTTTTCTTTTATTTTCGACACCATAGACGTTATGGTGGTACACGTCTTCAGTTATAAGAAAAATTGGCAAGGAAAGTGGCCAGATTGCATGAGTAAAGTTATCCATCAATGGAAAAGTATTTCTCTTATAGAAGAGAACGTGACGCTCCCTACGAACGTCGTGGTAAAACATACAACAATAAACCACCCCGGCGCGGCCGTTATTCTTCCTATCACTTCGTCTGGAAAAATCATCCTCATTAACCAGTTTCGTCCTTCTCTTAAAAAATGGCTTTTGGAACTCCCTGCTGGCACGATGGAAATTGATGAGACACCTCTTCAATGTGCACAACGCGAACTCGAAGAAGAAACGGGTTACAGTGCAACTTATTTCCAGAGCTTGGGACAAGTTACCCCTTTAGCTGGCTTCTGTGATGAGATCCAACACTTGTTCATCGCAAAAGACTTAAGCCTTACTACCCGCTTTGAATGTGATGAAGATGAAGTAATAGAGGTTATCGAACTTAGCTTGGAAGAACTGCAACATAAAATTCGCAACGATCAAATTACCGATACCAAAACCATCGCTTGTTTAAGCAAAGCCCAACTATGTGGCCATCTATAGCCAATTATATGACTACCTAATAGTACTCTAGGAGATAAACATGGACTTTCGTTCTGACACCGTAACTAAACCTTCGCAAGCTATGCGTGATGTAATGGCAAATGCAGAAGTAGGCGATGATGTATATGGCGATGACCCAACCGTCAACGAACTGGAACAATGGGCTGCAAATGAAACCGGTTTTGAAGCGGCTATGTTCACTTCTTCCGGCACACAGGCCAACCTACTGGGTTTAATGGCGCACTGTGAGCGTGGTGACGAATACCTTTGTGGCCAACAAGCGCACAACTACAAATACGAAGCTGGCGGCGCTACAGTATTAGGCTCGATTCAACCTCAGCCAATCGAGAACAACCCTGACGGCACGTTAGATTTTAAAAAGCTTGCTGCTGCGATTAAGCCAGACGACAGCCACTTTGCTCGTACTAAGCTTCTTAGTTTAGAAAACACAATCAATGGTAAAGTGCTGCCAGTCTCTTACCTAGCGGAAGCGCGTGAGTTCGTAAACCAATACGGCCTGCAAATGCACTTAGATGGCGCGCGTGTCTATAACGCGGCGGCTGCACTAGATGTTCACATTAAAGAGATCGCACAACACTTCGATTCGATGACAATTTGTTTATCAAAAGGTTTGGGTGCTCCGATTGGCTCTCTACTTCTTGGTAGCAAAGCGTACATCGCTAAAGCTCGTCGATTGCGTAAAATGGTCGGTGGTGGTATGCGTCAGGCTGGTATTCTTGCTGCAGCAGGTAAAATGGTGCTCACGGAGAACGTGGCTCAACTTAAAGTAGACCATGAAAACGCAAAAAAACTAGCGATTGGTCTAAGCAAGTTAGAAGGTTTCTCAGTTAACCCTGATTTCATTCAGACTAATATTGTGTTTGCGAAGTTAGATCAGTCGATTGATATTAACCGTATCGCACGGGAGTTAGGAGAGCAAGGCATTACAATGTCACCAGGTAACCCTGTACGTTTTGTTACTCATAGAGATATCAGTTCAAAAGACATCGCGACTTTCCTAACTAAGTTGGAAAGTGCGCTTTAACGCTGAACAAGATTCGCATTAAAGCAATTAAGACTAGAGCTTCCCTTACGAAGCTTTAGTCTTTTAAAATAATCATTCACCTCACCTATACCGACTAATCTGCCTAATAGACTCAACTAAATTAACTGCAACAGAACGCAATCTTGTTTTGGCCTATGTGAATACCTTCTATGTATTAAACCTGCGTTTAAGTATTAAATTATCGTTAAATTTCGATTTTCATTTGTGAGATTAAATTTTTCATGCACGATAAAATCAAATAATTTAATCGTAATAATTTAATTTTTACTTGCCACGCGTACGGTATTTAAGAATAAAACACACCAATTCTAAAAAAACATCGTAAGAGGCTAATTTAAATAGAAATTACCAACTAATATAGATAGCCACTTTTCAATATTACAATTAAAAATCGTCACATTCAAATTATAAACCAGTGAATAAAACTAAAAATAAAATATTCCTGGAAGAATAATCCATCGAAAAATTCACTAAAAATAACGCCGTAGACCATAGTTCTAATTTTATCAATTAATAAAAATCCACTCGTAAATTTAACTGTGGGTCAAAAACTGCCTATCTAATTGAAAACAAAATTATTATCTAAAAATGTACTATTTATACCTTACCTTAAACTCATACTAAAACTCATACTTCGTCTAAATAATAAACTTTTTTTACTACTTCACCATTTTTTAAAGCACTTATAGTTTTGAAAGTTAAGCAACAGGTTACATTCAATCAATGAGAGGTGAAATGATGATTAGAGCATTCGTATTTATTCACAAATTCATCGTCTCAACGTTAATTTTTAGTCTGTCACTTTCATTCTACACCAGTGCTAACACCTTAACGTTAGGAATTAATGGCCAGATCAAAGACCGATGCGAAATAAATTTCTTTTCTGGCAATGTCATGAAGTTTACGGAACGCCGTGATGTGCAACTATTGCCTTTTAATATGTATTGTAACCGTCCGTTGGGTATAACGATTAATTCAAAATATGGAGGCTTAAAATATCAACACCAAGGGGTTGATATTATTGAAACTTATAATCTGTCATTACAAATAGACGAGCTTCGTCTTTATGAAAGTAGGCACAGCAGCCAACTTACTTCACCAGTAATGATAAACAGTTCTGGTGTTATTCCTTTCTCTCAACAGGGGAGCCTTAGGGTAGCACTCGAAAATAGCTTGCGTTTCGCGGGTTATTATCAAGACGTTATTGAGATCGAAGTTTACCCTTCGATTCATAGCGTGACCAAGTAAAAGCTCTGCAATGTATCTGCAGAACAACATACGCTCAGCAGTATTCGAGCCAATCATTTAAGATAAAGGAATTTCTAATGAAAAAGCTGTGACTCTACGCAGCAACAGTCACAGCTATTTTTGGTGCTCAAGTTCAAGCCGCTCCTGGTGATGTCCAGCTAGTTGGTTTTGTTTCACCTGTATGTGAAGTTACTGGTCTTTCAACACAACTGATGGACTTTGGTAATGTATCTCAAATTCAAAACCTTTCTGTTAGTGGCCTTAACATGAAGTGTAATGACGTCGATGGTGCAACTGTAACACTGACGAGTGCTGAGGGTGGTCTAGAGTCCGATGATAGCGAAGACTACGCTCTTACATACGAAGCAACATTTAACCCTTCAGGCTTAGCTCCTTTCACGCTTAATGCGCCAGGAGGCCCAGGCCTAAATGACGTTTCAATCAGTAACTCTTATGGTGGTTCAGGAGTATTGGCGACTGGTGTTGCCGCGTCCATTGATATTGTGACAACAGAAACCTCCCCATGGGCAGGTGGTTATTCAGATACGTTAACCGTAAATATCACCTCAAATTAGAGGTTGAATAAGTCGGGGGCTATTATTTGGCCTCCGACTTCATCTAAGCCTTTGTTGTATTAAAACTTAACCTCAGTTGTATTACGACTCTAGTTTAATTTGGAGCTCATCGCGATGTATAAATGGATCATGCATAAATGGACTGTTCTCTTATTATTGTCACTCACTTGTTTGTCAGCTCATGCGTTCAAAGTAGAGCCGATGTCTATGGAGATGACGCCACTTGGTAAAAGAGCTCAAATGACAATGAGGGTTGAGAATTCGTCTACCGAACCACTCACAGTCGAACTGTCTCCAGTATTTATGACTATGAATGAATACGGAAAAGAGACCACGACGCCTGCAGATGACGAGCTATTAGTGATTCCAGTAACTGCAATTATAGAGCCTGGACGTTCGCAATCTATTATGGTCCGATATTTAGGCGATCCGTCCATTACAGAGTCAAAAGCTTTTCGTATTGCGGTTAAGCAAGTGAAAGTTCAAAGAGCAAGTGGCTTTGTTGCGTAATTCAATGGAACTAAATCCAGAACCTACGATCTGATCTGCT